>CANQOF010000005.1 GCA_947625405.1 uncultured Atopobiaceae bacterium
CACCGTCGCACCCAGAAGGGAGGCGTAGCGCCATGGGTCAGAAGGTCTCTCCCACCGGCTTCCGCCTCGGCGTCACCGAGAACTGGCGTTCGCGCTGGTACGCCGACAAGAACTACGCGGAGAACGTCGGAAGCGACATCAAGATCCGCAAGTTCCTCGAGAAGCGCCTCGCCCGCGCCGCGCTCTCCCACGTCGAGATCGAGCGCGCCGGCCAGGAGGTCAAGGTCACGATCTACTCCGGTCGCCCCGGCATCGTGATCGGCAAGAAGGGCGCCGAGATCAACAAGCTCCGCTCCGACCTCGAGGAGCTCCTCGGCGTCGGCAAGGGCGGCGTGGCCGTGGACGTCGTCGAGATCCGCCGTCCGGAGCTCGACGCCCAGCTCGTCTCCCAGAACATCGCCGAGCAGCTGGAGCAGCGCATCGCCTTCCGCCGCGCCATGCGCAAGGCCGTGCAGAACGCCTCAAACGCGGGCGCCAAGGGCATCCGCATCCAGTGCTCAGGCCGTCTCGGCGGCGCCGAGATGGGAAGGCGCGAGTGGTATCGCGATGGCCGCGTGCCGCTTCAGACCCTTCGCGCGAAGATCGACTTCGCCACCTCCACGGCACGCACCATCATGGGCTCCTGCGGTGTGAAGACGTGGATTTACCTCGGCGAGCAACTTCCCGGCCAAGTCTTTAGGAACCCGGCGCTCGAGGGCACCACGGCCCGTCCGCGTCGCCGCATGGAGAGGAGGGGTCGCTAGATGCTCGCACCCAAGCGCGTACTCCACCGCAAGGTCCAGCGCGGCTCCATGAAGGGTAAGGCCAAGGGCGGCACCACGCTCAACTTCGGCTCTTGGGGCATCCGCGCCGAGGAGCGCCACTGGATCACGAACCGCCAGATCGAGGCGGCCCGTATCGCCATGACCCGTCGCATGCGCCGTGGCGGCAAGGTGTGGATCAACATCTTCCCGGATAAGCCGGTCACCAAGAAGCCGGCCGAGACCCGCATGGGCTCCGGCAAGGGTAACCCCGAGGAATGGGTGGCTGTCGTGAAGCCCGGCCGCATCATGTTCGAGATCGACGGCGTTCCCGAGGATGTGGCCAAGGAAGCCCTGCGTCTCGCGCAGCACAAGCTTCCCATCAAGACCAAGATCGTCTCTCGCGCGGACGCGGTGTAAGGGGGATATGAGAATGAAGCCTCAAGAAGTGAGGGCCCTCTCCGACGCCGAGCTCGCCCAGAAGCTCGAGGACGGTCGCGTGGAGCTCTTCAACCTCCGCTTCCAGATGGCCACGAGTCGCCTCGACAACACGGCGCGCGTGACCAGCGTGAAGCGCGACATCGCCCGCATCCAGACCGAGATCCGCGCCCGTGAGCTCGCCGCGGCCAACGCGTCCAAGTAGGGGAGTGTTCATGCCTGAGACCGTCGTACGCAACCGCCGCAAGGTGCGCCAGGGCGTCGTGACCTCGCTCGCCGGTGAGAAGACCATCACCGTCACCATCAACGAGCGAATCCCGCACCCGAAGTACAAGAAGATGATGAACCGCTCGAAGAAGCTCCACGTCCACGACGAGAAGGGCGAGGCCGCGCTCGGCGACACCGTGCGCGTGATGGAGACGCGTCCGCTCTCCAAGACCAAGCGTTGGCGCCTCGTCGACGTGGTGGAGAAGGCCGAGTAGGGCACAAGCCCGCTCGCCAAGCGAATCAGACCTATCGGAGGAACCCATGATCCAGATGCAGACGATGCTCACCGTCGCCGACAACTCCGGCGCGCGCAAGGTGAGGTGCATCAAGGTGCTCGGTGGCTCCAAGCGTCGCTACGCCGGCATCGCAGACGTCATCGTCTGCGCCGTCCAGGAGGCCACACCCGGCGGCAACGTGAAGAAGGGCGACGTCGTGCGCTGCGTAGTCGTGCGCACGAAGAAGGCGCTCCGTCGCAAGGACGGCTCCTTCATCCGCTTTGACCAGAACGCCTGCGTCCTCATCGACAAGGACGGCGGCCCGATCGGGACCCGCATCTTCGGCCCGGTGGCGCGCGAGCTGCGCGACCGCCGCTACATGAAGATCGTCTCCCTGGCCCCCGAGACCCTCTAGGAGAATGATGAACAGCCTGCATGTGAAGAAGGGCGACACCGTCGAGGTGCTCTCCGGCAAGGACCGCGGGGTTCGCGGCGAGGTGCGCCGCGTCTATCCCCAGACCGGCAGGGTGACGGTCGAGGGCGTCGCGATGGTGAAGAAGCACCAGCGCGCCCAGGGTCCGAACAACCCGGGCGGCATCATCGATCGCGAGGGCACCGTCGACGCCTCCACCGTGATGCTCGTGTGCCCGAAGTGTTCTGAGAAGACCCGCGTGGGCCATGTCGTGGAGAACGGCAAGAAGGTCCGCGTCTGCAAGAAGTGCGGCGCCCATTTCTAGGAGCCGCGCGAGCATGAGGCCTTCGGGGATGGCCCCGGAGGGCGCGAGATCGGAAACCCCGCGCACCAAACCTCGCTAAAGGAAGGAAACCATGGCCACCAAGGATGCCAAGAAGCAAGCGGCTCCCGCTGACGCCAATGACGAAGCCTACGTGCCTCGCCTGAAGACGCTCTACACCGACACGGTGAGGGGTCAGCTCCAGGAGCGCTTCAACTACACGAACCCCATGATGGTTCCCAAGATCGAGAAAATCGTGGTGAACATGGGCGTGGGCGAGGCCGCGGTGGATTCGAAGGCCATCGACGGAGCCGTCGCCGACCTCCGCACCATCTGCGGTCAGCAGCCGCTCGTCACCAAGGCGAAGAAGTCCATCGCGAGCTTCAAGCTTCGCGCGGGCATGAAGATCGGCGCGAAGGTCACGCTTCGCGGCGACCGCATGTGGGATTTCCTCGATCGTCTCATCGCCGTGGCCATTCCGCGCATACGCGACTTCCGTGGCATCAATCCCACGAGCTTCGACGGTCGCGGCAACTTCTCCATGGGCGTCACCGAGCAGACGATCTTCCCCGAGATCGACTTCGACAAGGTGGACCGCACCCGCGGCATGGACATCACCATCGTCACCACCGCCGCCACCGACGAGGAGGGCAAGGCGCTCCTCGAAGGCTTCGGCTTCCCGTTCAAGCGCGACGCTGCCTAAGGCGCCCCCTCTCGCACGAAAGGACTTTCCCCGTGGCCAAGACGTCGATGATCGTCAAGTCCCAGCGCACCCCGAAGTACAGCTGTCGAGAGGTTCGGCGCTGCCAAAGGTGCGGCAGGCCCCATTCGGTCTACCGCAAGTTCGGCCTCTGCCGCGTCTGCCTGCGCGAGCTCGCGCTCGCCGGCGAGCTGCCGGGCGTTCGTAAGGCAAGCTGGTAGAAGATTGCGCGCTGAACTCGCGCCGCACGCCGTGCGCACGAGCCATCATCACCCAAGGAGTTCGAGGATGAACGTCACAGACCCCATCGCCGACATGCTCACCCGCATCCGCAACGCCACCACGGCTCACAAGGACACCGTGTCCATGCCGTCTTCCAAGGTGTTGGCTGAGATCGCGCGGGTTCTCGAGGAGGAGGGCTACATCGAGTCCTATTCCGTCGAGGACACCGAGCCCCAGAAAACTCTCACCATCACCCTGAAGTACGGTCCGAAGAAGACGCGGGTCATCCGCGGGCTGCGTCGCATCTCGAAGCCGGGGCTGCGCATCTACAGCTCCGTCGACGAGCTGCCGCGCGTCTTGGGCGGTCTCGGCACGGCCGTGGTCTCCACGTCCAAGGGTGTGATGTGCGATCGCGACGCCCGCGCCGCTGGCGTGGGCGGCGAAGTCATCGCCTACGTTTGGTAAGAGAAGAAGCGAAAGGATAAGCGGATGTCGCGTATCGGAAAGATCCCCGTCGAGATCCCCCAAGGGGTCACCTGCACCATTGACGGGCAGACTCTCGCCGTGAAGGGCCCCAAGGGCGAGCTCACGCGCACGTTCTCCCCGCTCGTGACCATCGCCGAGGAGGGCACGACGCTCGTCGTCACCCCCGTTGACGAGAGCACCGAGGCCAACGCCCAGCACGGTCTCACGCGCACCCTCGTGCACAACATGGTCGTGGGAGTCTCCCAAGGCTTCGAGAAAAAGCTCCAGCTCGTGGGAGTGGGTTACCGTGCCACGCTCAAGGGTCGCGACCTTGAGCTCGCGCTCGGCTACTCGCATCCCGTGAAGATCGCGGCGGGCGAGGGCATCTCCTTCGAGGTGCCCGACAATACCCACATCTCCGTGAAGGGCATCTCCAAGGAGCGTGTGGGCCAAGTGGCCGCCGACATCCGCGCCAAGCGGCCCCCCGAGCCCTACAAGGGCAAGGGTATCCGCTATGAGAACGAACACGTGCGCCGCAAGCTCGGCAAGGCCGCCAAGTAGGGCCACGGCACTCGCACCACGCACCCGCTTCCCAAAGGAGACTGAACAAGCCCATGAACAAGATGAAGGCAAAGCACCAGGGCCTCAAACACCGCCATCGTCGCGGCAAGGACCAGCTTCGGGGCACGCCCGATCGTCCGCGCTTGGCCGTGACTCGCACCAACAAGCACATCTACGCCCAGGTGATCGACGACGTGGACGCGCATACCATCTGCGCGAGCTCCACGCTCGACCCCGAGTTCCGCGAGACGGGCAAGCTCGGCTCGAACAAGGAGGCTGCCAAGCTCGTGGGCAAGATGGTGGGCGAGCGCGCAGTCGCCGCCGGGGTGAAGCAGGTGCGCTTCGACCGTGGTGGTCGCATCTACCACGGTCGCGTGCAGGCTTTGGCCGAGGGTGCCCGTGAAGCGGGCCTGGAGTTCTAGGAGGTAGCAAGATGCCACGCACTCGACGTCCGCGCGAAGCTTCCGAGCTCCAGGAGCGCGTCGTCTTCATCCACAGGGTGTCCAAGGTAGTGAAGGGCGGTCGCCGCTTCTCGCTCGCCGCCCTCGTCGTCGTCGGCGACGGCAAGGGCAAGGTGGGCCTTGGCATGGGCAAGTCGGCAGAGGTGCCGCTGGCCATCTCCAAGGCCGTCGAGGACGCCAAGAAGAACATGTTCGAGATCCCCCTCACCGAGGGTGGCTCGATCCCGCACGCGGTGGAGGGTCGCTTCGGCGCCGGTCGCGTGCTCATCAAACCGGCCATCGAGGGCACCGGCGTGATCGCCGGAGGCCCCGTGCGCCCGCTCTTCGAGCTCGCCGGCATCCGCAACGTGCTTTCGAAGTCCCTCGGCACGAACAACGCACTGAACATCATCAAAGCCGCGGCGGAAGGCCTGAAGGAGCTCCAGAGCCCCGAGCAGACCGCCGAGCGTCGCGGCATCACCGTGGGCCATATGTTCGGCTCGAAAAAGGAGGACTAACCCATGGCCTCCACTCTCAAGATCACGCTCGTGAGGAGCGCGCAGGCCTCCGTGAAGAAGGACCAGCGCGCCACCGTGGCCGCGCTCGGCCTGCGCCACACGGGCGACGTCGTGGAAAAGCCGGATAACCCGAGCGTCCGCGGCATGCTCTTCAAGGTAAAGCACCTCGTGAAGGTCGAGGAGGTTTAGCCCATCATGCAGCTTCACGACCTCGCGCCCGCGAAGGGCGCCACCAAGAACCGCAAGCGCCTCGGCCGCGGCAACTCCTCCGGCCAGGGCACCACGGCCGGTCGCGGCTATAAGGGCCAGCTCTCGCGCTCCGGCGGCGGCAAGGGCTCGGGCTTCGAGGGCGGGCAGATGCCCCTCGCGATGCGCCTCCCCAAGCTCCCCGGCTTCACCAATCGCAATCGCGTGGAGTACGCGCCGGTGAACGTCGGACGCCTCGAGGGCCTCTTCGAGGCCGGCGACACGGTGAACAACGCCGCGCTCGTGGCCAAGGGCGTCATCAAGCATGAGAACACACTCGTGAAGGTCCTCGGCGATGGCGAGCTCACGAAAGCGCTCACCGTCGACGTGGCAAAGGTCTCGGCTGGCGCCAAGAGCAAGATCGAGGCCGCCGGCGGGAAGGTTGCGTAGTGTTTGAATCCGTCAGTCGGGCGCTCAAAGTCCATGACGTGCGCAAGAAGATCGCGATCACGCTCGCGATCCTCTTGCTGTATCGCGTGGGCGCCTATGTGCCGATCCCGGGCATTCCCTTCGAGGGGATGTTGAACCAGTTCCAGACGGCACTCTCCGACCAAAGCGCGCTCGCCCTCCTGAACCTCTTCTCGGGCGGCGCACTCGCGCGCATGTCCGTCTTCAGCCTCGGCATCATGCCCTACATCACCTCGCAGATCATCATCCAGATGCTCCAGAGCGTGGTGCCGTCCCTGCAGTCGCTCGCCAAGGAGGGCGAAGCGGGCCAGCGCAAGATCACGCAGTACACGCGCTATCTCACCGTCGGCCTCGCGCTCCTGAACTCCGTGGGCTACCTCTTCCTCTTCCAGAGCGACGCCTACGGCATCGACTTCACGGCCATCGACGCGCCGCTCTGGCTCACCTCCACGATTGTCGTCGTGACGATGCTCGCGGGCGCGATCATCATCATGTGGCTCGGCGAGGTCATCACCCAATACGGCATCGGCAACGGCATGAGCCTCATCATCTTCTGCAACATCATGAGCGGCCTGCCCACGTCGATCATCTCCTCGCTCGGAAACGACGTCACGGGCGTGATCATGACGATCGCGGTCCTTCTCGTCACCCTCATCATCATCCCGCTCATCGTCTACATCGAGCGCGGCCAGCGAAGGATCCCCATCCAATACGCCAAGCGCGTGGTGGGGCGTCGCGTGATGGGTGGCCAGTCCACGTACCTGCCGATCAAAGTGAACACCGCGGGCGTCATCCCCATCATCTTCGCGTCGGCGATCCTCTACTTCCCGGCGCAGATCGCGGTCTTCTTCCCCACGATCGACTGGATCCAAGCCACGGCAAACGCCATCTCCAACGGATGGATCAACTGGATCCTCACGGTGGTCCTCATCGTCGTCTTCGCGTACTTCTACACGACGATCGTCTTCAATCCCGAGGACACGGCGGACCAGCTGAGGCGCCAGGGCGGGTTCATCCCCGGCGTGCGTCCCGGTGCGGCCACCGCTCGCTACATCCGCAACACGCTGAACCACATCACGCTCCCGGGCGGCCTCTTCCTCGCGCTGCTCGCCGTGGTGCCTTCGATCCTCTTCACCTTCACCAATAACGCCCTCATACAGGCCTTCGGGGGCACGTCGATCCTCATCATGGTGGGCGTGGCGCTCGACACCATCACCCAGATCGAGAGCCAGCTGAAGACCCACGACTACGACGGGCTCTTCATCCGCTAGCCCTCGCGCATCGTCCACAGGCCCGCTTCGAAGGGAGCGCCCATGAACATCGTCCTGCTTGGAGCTCCGGGAGCCGGTAAGGGCACTCAGGCCCAGAAGCTCGTCGAGGAGTTCGGCTTCGCCCACGTCTCCACGGGCGATCTCCTGCGCGCGGCCGTGAAGAACGCCACGCCGCTCGGCGTGGAGGCCAAGGGCTACATGGACAAGGGCGCGCTCGTGCCCGACGAGCTCGTAATCGGCCTCGTGAAGGAGCGTCTCGCCGAGCCGGACGCCAAGAAGGGCTTCATCCTCGACGGCTTCCCGCGCAACCTCGACCAGGCGCGCGCCCTCGACGCCGCCCTCCCCGAACTCGGTGTGAAGATCGACGCGGCGCTTCTCGTGGACGTGGAGCCCGACATCATCGTGAAGCGCCTCTCGAACCGTCGCGTGTGCAGGAGCTGCGGCTACACCGGCACCTCCGCCGACGCCGTCTGTCCGCGCTGCGGTGGCGAGATGTACCAGCGAGACGACGACAAGCCCGAGACCATCAAGAACCGCCTCGACGTCTACGCGAAGGCCACCGAACCGCTCCTGGGCTACTACGAAGACGAGGGCCTTCTCGTGAAGGTTGACGGGGATCGAGATCCCGATGCGGTGTACGCCGAGGTGAAGGAGCGTCTGGGCCTTTGATCCACCTCAAAACGCAGGAGGAAATCGAGGCGATGAAGCCCGCGGGAGCGCTCTCGAAGATGGCGCTTCGGCGGGTGGGCTCGCACATTCGCCCCGGAGTCTCGACGGCCGAGCTCGATCGCATCGCCGAACAGATCATCCGCCTCCACGGCGGCACCCCCGCGTTCAAAGGCTACGGCGGCTTTCCCGCCTCCATCTGCTCCTCCATCAACGCGCAGATCGTACATGGCATCCCCTCCACGGAGATCATCCTGAAGGAGGGCGATATCGTCTCCATCGACACGGGCGCCGTGGTGGACGGTTGGGTGGGGGATAACGCCTGGACCTTCTACTGCGGCACCCCCGACCCCCTTGATCGCGAGCTCTGCGAGGTCACGCGTGACTGCCTCAAGCGCGCGATCGATCTCGCGGTGCCGGGAAACCACCTCGGCGACATCGGCGCCGCCGTGCAGGAGTACGCCGAGCGCCACGGCTTCGGCGTGGTGCGCGAGTACGTGGGCCACGGCGTGGGCCGCGTGATGCACGAGGAGCCCAACGTCCCTAACTACGGGCGCAGGGGCCGCGGCACTCGCCTCCAGGCGGGCATGGTCATAGCCATCGAGCCGATGATCACACGCGGCAGCCCGAAGAACGAAACGATGCCGAACCGCTGGACCGTGACCACTAAGGATCGCTCGACGGCGGCGCACTACGAGAACACGATCGCCATCACCAACGATGGTCCCGTCATCCTCACCACCGACGACGAGGGCCCGTGGTGCACGATGGAGGGTGGGACGCCCGCATGATGTACTCCTCTGAAGGCTTCCCATTCAGCATGGAAAAAAGGGCACGCACCATCTAGTATGGAAGATTGCGCGCTGGACGCTTGAAAGGGGTTTCGTGAGCAAGCAGGACGCCATCGAGCTCGAGGGTACGGTGAAAGAGCCGCTGCCCAACGCCATGTTTAACGTCGAGCTGGAGAACGGCCGCACGATTCTCTGCACCATCTCCGGGAAGATCCGCATGAACTACATCCGCATCCTCCCGGGCGACCGCGTGGTCGTGGAGATTTCGCCCTACGATCTCACGCGTGGACGCATCACGTACCGCTACAAGTAGCGCGCAACGGCACGACCCGCACGACTCGAGCACGACCATCCACGCCTGCGGCTGGGCGTTTACATAGGAAGCAAGGACACGGTTTTCTAAGGAGCACTCCATGAAGGTTCGCCCTTCTGTTAAGAAGATGTGCGACAAATGCAAGATCATTCGCCGTCATGGCAAGGTCTATGTCATTTGCGAAAACCCGCGCCATAAGCAGCGCCAGGGCTAAGAGAGGAGCCTCGTAAAGTGCCACGTATCTCCGGCGTAGACCTGCCACGCGAGAAGCGCGTCGACATCGGCCTCACCTACATCTTCGGCATCGGACGCACCACGGCCACCAAGATCTGCGAAGCCACCGGTGTTGACCCGGCTACCAAGGTTAACGACCTCACCGAGGACGAGACCAGCCGCATCCGCGATTACATCGATCAAAACCTCACCGTCGAGGGCGACCTCCGCCGCGACACCCGCACCAACATCGACCGCCTCATGGCGATCGGGTGCTATCGCGGCCTTCGCCATCGCCGCGGGCTCCCCGTGCGCGGCCAGCGCACCCACACCAACGCCCGCACCCGCAAGGGCAAGAGGCGTCAAATCGGCGCGAAGAAGAGGGGCTAGCCCATGCCATCACGCAAACGCACGCAGCAGACGCGCATTCGCCGCGCCGACCGCAAGAACATCGTCGTGGGCCAAGCCCACATCAAGAGCTCGTTCAACAACACGATCATCTCCATCACCGACCCCCAGGGAAACGTCATCGCCTGGCAGTCGGCGGGCACCGTGGGCTTCAAGGGCTCGCGCAAGTCGACCCCTTTCGCGGCGCAGATGGCCGCCGAGGCCTGTGCCCGCACCGCCATGGAGCACGGGATGAAGAAAGTCGCCGTCTTCGTGCGTGGGCCCGGGTCGGGCCGCGAGACGGCCATTCGCTCGCTGCAGGCCGCCGGCCTCGAGGTGTCGAGCGTCCAGGACAAGACCCCCATCGCGCACAACGGTTGCCGTCCGTGCAAGCGTCGTCGCGTCTAGCATCCCAAGGAGATCCCCATGGCAATTGATAGGACGCCCGTCCTTAAACGCTGCCGCCAACTGGGCATCGAGCCGCAGGTCATGGGCTACAACAAGCAGTCCACGCGCCAGCCCTCCCGCCGCCAGCGGCGCCAGGAATCCGAGTACGGCCGCCAGCTCCGCGAGAAGCAAAAGGCGAAGTTCATCTACGGCGTGCTCGAGAAGCAGTTCCGCAGCTACTACGACCTCGCCCTGAAGTACGAAGGCATCACGGGCGACATCCTGATGTCGATCCTCGAGACCCGCCTCGACAACGTGGTCTTCCGCCTCGGCTTCGCGCGCACCCGCAAGGAGGCGCGCCAGACCGTGCGCCACGGCCACATCACCGTGAACGGCAAGCGCGTCGACATCCCGTCGTATCGCGTGAAGGCCGGCGACGTGGTGGCCGTCGCGGAGAAGTACCGCGATCTCTTGCCCATCAAGGAAGCCATCATCGCGTCCCAGTCGATGGCGGTGCCCGCGTGGCTTGAGGTGGACATCGAGAAGCTCTCGGGCCAGGTGCTTCAGATCCCCGTTCGCGACCAGATCGACCTCGATATCGACGCACAGCTCATCGTCGAGCTCTATTCGAAGTAACCGGTCGAGACGGGAAGGTAGCCCATGTCCGAATTCATTCGACCCCGCGTGTCGGTGAAGGAAGTCACTCCCACCATCGCCCGCATCTCCGTCGAGCCCCTCGAGCGCGGTTACGGCGACACCCTCGGCAACTCCATGCGCCGGGTGCTGCTCTCCTCGCTTGCGGGCGTGGCGGTCGACGCCATCCAGATCGAAGGCGTCCAGCACGAGTTCTCCGTGGTGGCGGGCGTCTACGAGGACGTCACCGACATCGTCTTGAACGTCAAGAAACTCGTCTTCAAGGCCGTGAGTTCCGTTGAGGCCGGCGAGGCGTCCGTGGTGGCCGATGGCCCCATGACCCTCACCGCCGCCGACCTCGATCTCCCGGCCGGCTTCGAGCTCGTGAATCCCGAGCTCGTGCTCTGCCATCTCGGCGAGGGCGCGCACCTCGCCATGACGCTTTCCATCTCCACGGGTCGCGGCTACGTGAGCGGCGAGGACAACGAGCAGGATGGCGACCCCATCGGCCTCATCCGCGTCGACTCGCTCTACAGCCCCGTGCGTCGCTGCGCGAAGTACGTGGAGCCCTGCCGCGTGGGCCAGCGCACCGACTACGACCGCCTCGTGCTCGAGGTGGAAACGAACGGCGCCATCACGCCCGAGGAAGCCGTGGTGGAGAGCGCCAACATCATCGACCAGCACATGAAGGCCTTCATGGATCTCTCGGAGGAACCGGAGGTGGAGGTTGATTCATCCATCTTCACCACCGAGGACGTGGAGGAATCGACGGACCTCGACAGGCCCATCGAGGCGCTGGATCTCTCCCAGCGCTCCTACAACTGCCTGAAGCGCGCGAACATCGACTACGTGCGCCAGCTGGTCGACCTCTCCGAGAACGACCTCATGAACATCCGCAACTTCGGGGTCAAGTCGGTGGAGGAAGTCAAGGACAAGCTCGAATCCATGGGCCTTTCCCTCAAGGAGTAACACACTATGAGACACGCCAAGAACCACGGTATGAAGCTGGGATCGAGCCCGTCGCACACCCGTGCCATGAAGCGCAACCTCCTGCGCTCGATCCTCGAGCACGACCGCATCAAGACCACCCTCCCGCGCGCCAAGGCCATTCGCGGCGACGTGGATCGCGTGATCACGTGGGCAAAGCGCGGCGACCTCCATGCGCGCCGTCTCGCCATCGCCGAGGTGGGCGACAAGGAGCTCGTGCGCGAGACGTTCGAGAAGGCCAAGCAGGGCCTCTGGGACGGGCGCAACGGCGGCTACACGCGCATCATGAAGCTCGGCCCGCGTAAGGGCGACAACGCCGAGGTGGCGCTCATCGAGATCGTCACCGAGCCCGTGATGCCCAAGAAGGACGCCATGAGCCCGACGGTGCCCACGAAGGTGGGTTCCGTGAAGGAGCCCGAGGAAGTCGAGGAGGCCGAAGCCGAGGCGGCTGAGGAGATGGCCGCCGACGACGTGGCGGACGTGCCTGAGGACGTGGCCGACGCCACCGGCTCGGTGACTGACGCCGCCGCCGACGCCGAGGAGTAACCCCGCTTCCCGCCTGATCTTTGAGCCGCCCCGAGGTAGCGTGCCTTGGGGCGGCTTTTTCTCAAGCGTTTTCCCATGGGGAAAGGGAAGCGAGCTCAAGGGGTATCGTGGGCGTGATGGATGGGACGCAGGATATCGCGCGCGAGGCACTCGACGCCACGCTCGTGCTCACGCTCGGCTACCGAGGCGCGGGCTTCTCCGGCTTCGCGGAGCAGGAGGGGCAGCGCACCGTGGCGGGCGAGCTCAGGCGCGCGCTCGAGACGTTTCTCCGCCGGCCCGTTTCCCTCGTGTGCGCGGGCAGGACGGATGCCGGGGTGCACGCGATCGGGCAGGTGGTGAGCGTGCCCGTCACGCACGAGGAGCGCGAGGGCCTCTCGGCGCATCGGATCCTCGTGGCCCTTGGCGCCCTCACTCCCGACGACCTCTCCGTTCGCGAGGTGCGCGCGGCGCCGCGTGGCTTCTCCGCGCGCTTCGACGCCCTCGAGCGGCGATACCGTTATCGCATCGTCGAGGGCGCCGAGCCCGCGCTTCTCCACGACTTTGCCTGGTGGCATCCCCGGGCGCTCGACGTGGAGGCCATGGCGAAGGCCGCGCCCGCGCTCCTCGGCGAGCGCGATTTCAAGAGCTTCTGCCGCGCCTCCTCGGCGGAGGGCAAGCCTACCCGCAGAAACGTGCACGCGGTGCGCGTGCAGCGAAGGCACGAGATGGGGGAGCGCGTGATCGCGATCGACATCGCTGCGAGCTCGTTTCTCCACACGATGGTGCGAAGCATCGTGGGCTCGCTCGCGCTCGTGGGGGAGGGCGCTCGCGAGCCGGAGTGGCTCGAAGAGGTGGTGCGCGCGTGCGATCGGCGCGCCGCGGGCCCCACGGCTCCCGCGAGGGGCCTCACCTTCCAAGTGGTGCGCTATCCCACGGGGCTGATCGAGCCATGGGAGCGCGTGTGATGGGCGTCTTCATCGAGGGCCTTTGGGACGCCGTCGTCGACACGTTCGCGCTCGTTCCCTTCCTCTTCGCCACCTACCTCGTGATGGAGGCCATCGAGCACGCGGGCCTCGGCGCCTCCGAGCGCCTCATCCGACGCGCCGGCGTGGCGGGCCCCGTCGTGGGCGCGATCCTCGGGATTGTGCCGCAGTGCGGCTTCTCCGCAATGGCGGCCACGCTCTACTCGGTGCGCGTCGTCACGATCGGTACGCTCCTCGCGGTCATGCTCTCCACCTCCGACGAGATGCTCCCGGTTTTCGTGGCGCAAGGCGCCCCCCTCTCGCTCATGGGCGAGATCTTCCTCGTGAAGGTCGTGGTGGCCATCGCCGTGGGCTTCCTCGCGGACCTCGCCGCGCGCGTGTGGTTCGGAGCGCCCGATGCGCTTGCGATCCGCGATTTCTGCGAGCGCGAGGGCTGCCACTGCGAGGAATGCGAGGACAAGGACTGCGAGGCGCGCGGCATGGGGTGCGAGGGCGAGGGGCACGCCCACGACCACTCGCATGGCCACTCGCATGGCCACGCCCACGACCACGCGCACGGCTCCGCGCTTCGCGTGATCGTCACCTCGGCGCTCTACCACACGGTGAAGGTGACGATCTTCATCTTCCTCGTCACCTGGGGGATCGACCTCGTGCTCGAGTTCGTGGGCCACGATGTGATCGCCGCGTTCTTCGCGCAGAACCCCGTCTCGGCGATCTTCGTCGCGGGGCTCGTGGGTCTCATCCCGAACTGCGGCGGCTCCGTCATCATCTCCGAGCTCTTCCTCGAGGGCACACTCGCCTCGAGCGCGCTCATCTCGGGCCTCCTCTCGGGCACGGGCGTGGCGCTCCTTGTCCTCTTCCGCGCAAACCGCCATCCCGCGCAAAACCTCGCCATCACCGCCATCCTCTTCGGGGTGGGCGTGCTCGTGGGATTCATCGTCCTCGCCTCGGGTTTCACCTTCGCCTAGACGCTCGCCGCCGTCGTTCTTGCGAATGCGTTTCTTTGGCCGCGTTGAAGCCGCTACCTCGCTTGACGCGCGCTAAAATCCCCGAGTCGAGTGGTGGCTCGGTGCAGGCAGCAGCGAGTGCGAGGGCGCGTACGCCGGCGCATGCCACGTGGAGTCGTGCGATCACCAAGAGAGAGCGAGGACGAAGATGAGCGAGGGAACGGTTCCCTGCCCCCATTGCGGCAATCCCATCCAGGCTGACGCGAAGTTCTGCCCGTATTGCGGGCAGGCGAACGTGGCGGTGAAGGTGACGTACTGCCCCCATTGCGGAAGCCCCGTGCCCGCGGGCGCGACGGTGTGCGAATCCTGCGGCCAGCCGGTTCACGCGCACGCGGCCGCTCCCCAGCAAGCCATGCCGCCGCAGTCCTATCCCGCTCAAAACCAAGCTCCGGCCTACCAAGGCCAGCCCCAGATGTACTCGCAGCCCGCGCCCGCCACGTCCTCCCCGGGAAGCGGCGCGGCGACGGTCAGCCTCGTCTGCGGAATCATCTCCTTGGTGCTCCCGCTCGTGCTCGGCGGCTTCCTCATCACCGACATCGCCGGCATCGTGCTCGGCATCGTGGCGATCATGCAGTCGTCCAAGGCCAAGAAGCTCGGCACGTCGGGCGGCATGCAGATGGGAGGCCTCGCCTGCGGCGTCATCGGCATCTGCCTGAACAGCCTCGGCCTCGTGGCCTGCATCGCCTGCGCAACCGCGGCGAGCAGCGGCCTCAACGCGTTCAATTCCTACATGCAGAGCTACGGCTACTAATCACGCGACGCGCGGGGGCCGTGGCGCCCCTACGCGCGCGAGCGAACTGTGCTCCCGTACGTGCACATATTGGGCCGACAAGTGCCCGCCTACGGACTCCTCGGGGTAACGGGGTTCGCGGCGGGCCTCGTCGTGGCGCTCCTGCTCGCGCGACATTTTCGCCTCGACGCGCAGGATTGCGTCTTCATCTGGGCGTTCGGCGGCGTGGGCGGCGTCATCGGCGCGAAGCTCCTCTACCTTCTCACGATCTTTCCCCAGCTCTCGGAGGCCCTCGCGACGCTCGCGGGCGATCCCCTCGCGCAGGGCGAGTTCCTCCTCGAGATCCTCGTCTCGGGAGGGCTCGTCTTCTATGGCGCCGTGGCGGGGGCGCTCGTCGCCGCGGTGCTCTACGCGCGCTACGCGGAGGTGAGTCTTGCGAGCTACCTCCCCGCGCTCGTGCCGGCCTTCCCGCTCTTCCACGCCATCGCGCGCGTGGGATGCTTCTGCGCGGGGTGCTGCTATGGGGTGGAGGCGAGCTGGGGCATCGCCTTCACCGAGGCCGTGGCGGGCCCAAACGGCGTACCGCTCGTGCCGGTGCAGCTCTTCGAGGCGGGCCTCGAGCTCCTCATCTTCGTCGTGCTTCTCGCCTACGTGCTGAGCGCGCCGCGAGACCCTCTTCGCGTGCTCGGCCTCTACCTCACGCTCTACGCGCCCACGCGCTTCGTGCTGGAGTTTTGGCGGGGCGATCTCATTCGCGGCATCTTCTGGGGCCTCTCCACCTCGCAGTGGCTGAGCATCGCGATCCTCGTGGCGGGGGTCGTCCTGCTCGTGCGGGGAAGGGACGCGTCGCCGCGCGTCGAGCCCGCCTCCTCCCTCTGAGCTCCTGCCCCAACCTCTGGTCGGCTGCACCAAACGCGGGAAAGGCGAGATGAACGTGCCCGAGCAGGCGTTCTTCGCGTACGTGGCCGATCGCGTACGCGGTTCGGCGCTATCGTAGGGGGTCAGTTTGACCTCACTCCCAAGGAAGCGCAGGTGTTTTGATGAGAGCGATTAGGCAGCATCGCCATATCCTTCCCGCACTCGCCGCAGCCCTGCTCGCGGCCCTCATCGTGGGCATCTCCCCGGTGGTGGCGCGCGCGGACGCGAGCGCGGGCATCGCGATCCTCCACTCCAACGACGTCCACTGCGCGGGGCTCGCCACGAGCGAGAGCGCCATCGGCTACGCTGGCATCGCGCAGGCGGTACACGATGCCGAGAGCACCTACGGGGAGGGCAACGTGACCCTCGTGGACGCGGGCGACGCGATCCAGGGCCAGCCCATCGGCACCATCTCCAAGGGCGCGGACCTCGTGGACCTCATGGATTCTGCGGCCTACGACGTCGCGGTGCCGGGCAATCACGAGTTCGACTACGGCGTCGCGCAGCTGCAGGCGCTCGCGAAGTCCGCGGACTACCCCTACGTGTCCTGCAACGTGGTGAACACGCAGACGAACACGCCGCTCTTCGACGCCTATACGCTCAAGGCCTACACCGTCGCCGGCGAGGAGGTCACGGTCGCCTACGTCGGCATCACCACCCCCACGACGCTCACCTCCGAGTCTCCCTCGATCTTCCAGAACTCCGCGGGCGAGACCGTTTGGAGCTTCTACGGCGAAGACGACGGCCAGGCCCTCTATAGCCAGGTGCAGGAGACCGTGGACGCCGCGGAGGCGGCGGGCGCCGATTACGTGATCGCCATCGCGCACCTCGGCAAGGGCGCGTCTTCGACCGTGCCCGAGTGCTACACCTCGACCGCCGTCGTGGCGAACACGACCGGCATCGATGGCGTGATCGACGGCCACACGCACGAGATCTACAACGTCACGCTGCCGAACAAGGACGGCGAGCAGGTGCCCGTCGCGCAGTGCGGCACGCAGTTCCAGGCCTATGGGCAGATGACCATCACCCCCGATGGAGACCCCGGCCCCGAGGACGTGAAGAGCGAGGTCGTCGTTGCCAAGGATCTCGCGGAGCCCGTCGCGCAGGACGCCGCGGTGGCCGAGGCGGTCCAAGCCAAACAGGACGCGCTCCAGGAGGAGCTCGGTAAGGCCGTGGGCACCTCGACGGTGGGCCTCTCCGTCTACAGCGCCGACGCTGAGGGCAACCCCTGGTGGTGGGTCGCGCGCATGCGCGAGACGAACCTCGGCGACTACGTGGCCGATTCCTATCGCGCCTTCCTCGACGCCGACGTGGCCATCATCAACGGCGGAGGCATCCGCGCCCCGGATACCTGGGTGTCCGAGCTTTCCAACGGCACCTTCGGCAAGCCGGCCGGCTCCATGACCTATGGGGACTTCATGTCCATCAACTCCTTCGCGAACTCGCTCCAGCTCGTGGAGGTGACGGGGCAAGACCTTCTCGACGCGCTCGAGTACAGCGTGCGCATGCTCACCCCGGCCATGGACGACCAAACGGAGAGCACGGGCTCCTTCCTGCAGGTTTCCGGCATCACCTTCACCGCGAACATCGCCACCGCGAGCCCCGTGGTGGAAAACGCCGATGGTGGCTTCGAATCCGTGAACCCGCTCATGACGCGTCGCGTGAGCGACGTGAAGGTGAACGGCGAGCCGATCGAGCCCGACAAGGCCTACACGCTCGCCACGATCCCGCTCCTGCTCTCAGCCTCGGGCAACTACACGATGTTTGCCGACTGCGAGTACCTGCGCGAGAACGCCGGCATCGACTACGACGCGCTCGTGAGCTACCTCCAGGACGACCTCAACGGCACGATCGGCTCCGCGTACGCGAACCCCGATGGCGATGGGCGCATCAACCTCGTCGCCGGCGAGGCCACGGTCTATAGGCTCTACAACCGCTGGAGTGGCGAGCATCTCTTCACCACGGACAGGACCGAGATCCAGACGCTCACGGGCCTCGGCTGGACGAACGAGGGCGCGCGCTTCACCGAGTACGCGGATACCGACGCGGAGGATTCCGAGGGCGTGTTCGGCTCGGACGCCACCCGCGTGCCGGTCTATCGCATCTGGAACGTCTATAACGGCGACCACCTCTTCACCACGTCCACCGACGAGATCGCCGCCTTGATGGCCCTCGATCCCGCGGGCTGGCAGAGCGAGGGCGTCGCCTTCTGGGCGCCCACGGAGAGCGACGTGCCGGTGACGCGCCTCTATAATCCCTACCTCACGACCAATGGCGGCGCGGGAAGCCACCTTTGGACGACGCTCGAGGGCGAGGTGGAGGACCTCACCAACCTCGGCTGGAAGGACGAGGGTACCGGCTGGTACGCCGTCGCCGAGCTCGTCTAGCCGCGTCCATTCCCAAGATCAAGGCACACGAAAAGCCCCCGGCCGCGTGGCCGGGGGCTTTGTGGTCGTGCGGGGGATCCTTGCGCGGGATCAACGCGAAAGCTAGGCCCTCTTCACGCGGAAGGCATCCATGCCGGCGTAGGTGGAGGCGTCGCCGAGCTCGTCCTCGATGCGGAGGAGCTGGTTGTACTTCGCCACGCGGTCGGTGCGGGCGGGAGCGCCGGACTTGATCTGGCCGGCGTTCGTGGCCACGGCGATGTCGGCGATGGTGGAGTCCTCGGTCTCGCCGGAGCGGTGCGAGACGATGCACGCATAGCCGTTCTTGGTGGCGAGCTCCATGGCCTCGAGGGTCTCGGTGAGGGAGCCGATCTGGTTCACCTTGATGAGGATGGCGTTCGCGGCGCCGAGCTCGATGCCCTTGGCAAGGCGCTTGGAGTTGGTGACGAAGAGGTCGTCGCCCACGAGCTGCACGCGGTCGCCGATGGCCTTGGTGAGCTTCACCCAGCCGTCCCAGTCCTCCTGGTCGAGGGCGTCCTCGATGGAGATGATCGGGAACTCGTTCACGAGCTCTTCCCAGTACTCGATCATCTGCTCGTTGGAGAGGGTGCGGCCCTCGCCCTTGAGCTCGTACATCCCGGTTTCCTTGTTGTAGCACTCGGAGGTGGCGGGATCCATGGCGATCATGAAGTCCTTGCCCGGGACGAAGCCGGCCTTCTCGACGGCCTTGACGATGTACTCAAGCGGCTCCTTGTTCGTCTTGAAGTCGGGAGCGAAGCCGCCCTCGTCGCCGACGCCCGTGGAGTGGCCGTCGCCCTTGAGGAGGCTCTTGAGGGTGTGGTAGACCTGCGCGCACCAACGGAGCGCCTCGGTGAAGGAGGGGGCGCCGACGGGCATGATCATGAACTCCTGGAAGTCCACGTTGTTGTCCGCGTGCACGCCGCCGTTGAGGATGTTCATCATCGGGGTGGGGAGCACGTGCGCGTTCACGCCACCGAGGTAGTTGTAGAGCGGAAGGCCGAGGCTCTCGGCCTCAGCGCGCGCCACGGCCAGCGAGCAGCCGAGGATGGCGTTGGCGCCGAGGTTACCCTTGTTGTCGGTGCCATCGGCGGCGAGGAGCGCGGCGTCGACGGTGCGCTGGTTGGCGGCGTCAAGGCCCACGATGGCGTTGGCGCACTCGTTGTTCACGTGCTCGACGGCCTTGGAAACGCCCTTGCCGTCATAGCGCTTGGGATCGTCGTCGCGAAGCTCAACGGCCTCGAAGTCGCCCGTGGAGGCGCCGGAGGGGACGATGGCACGGCCGACGTTGCCGTCGATGAGCGTTACCTCGACCTCAACGGTCGGGTTGCCGCGCGAATCGAGAACTTCGCGACCGTAGACATCAATGATCTCTGCCATAGAGGAACTCCTTTCGCCCCTGAGCGGGAATTCGCCGGCCCGATTTCGCGGAAAACCGGCGCCTTTTATATGCGCTTTGATAATAGCTCAGGACGACTCGCGCGGCGGGTCGCTTTGCTTTGAAATTCGCCAGCGTATTGGGAACAATCCACGAGGTTGGAAAACGGCGTCGAGGCTCTCTGGGGATCACATGGAAACCACGAAAACGATCTACCTTGCCGGTGGTTGCTTCTGGGGCATGGACTACCTCATGCGGAGGATGCCCGGCGTAGTGGGCACGAAGGCGGGCTACGCGAACGGCACGGGTGCTGCCGATGCCACCTACGAGCGGGTGTGCCAGGGCGACACCGGCTTTCGAGAGACCGTGAAGGTGGACTACGACCCCGCGGCCACCTCGCTCGAGCGGCTCCTCTTCGCCTTCTTCGCGGCGATCAACCCCGAGACGCCGAGTCGCCAGGGAAACGACATCGGCACGCAGTACCAGGCGGGGATCTACTGGCTGCCCGACGATGCGGAGAGCGCGGAGATCGTCGAGCGCGTGGCGCGCGTGGAGCGTCGCCGCCATCCGCGCTTCGCCGTGGAGCTCGCGCCCCTCGAGAACTTCTACCCTGCCGAGGAGTACCACCAGGACTACCTCGAGAAGAATCCCGGCGGCTACTGCCACATCCCCTTTGCGCTCGTCGATGCCCTCGCGAAGGGCACGATCGATCCCGCCGCCTACGAGCGTCCCGGCGAGGAGGAGATCGCCTCCGTCCTCACCCCCGCGCAGCGCAAGGTGACGCAGGAAAGCGCCACCGAGCCGCCCTTCCAAAACGAATTCTGGGACTTCGACGAGCCCGGGCTCTACGTGGACGTGGTCACGGGCGAGCCGCTTTTCTCCTCGCGTGACAAGTTCGCCTCGAGCTGCGGCTGGCCCGCCTTCGGGCGCCCCGTGGAGCCCGACGTGGTGCGCGAGAGGCGCGACACGAGCCACGGGATGATCCGCCAAGAGGTGCGCAGCCGCGCGGGGGATTCGCACCTCGGCCACGTCTTCGACGGCGACCCCGAAAGCCCTACCAGCGTGCGCTACTGCATCAACTCCGCCGCGTTGCGCTTCATCCCGCTCTCCGAGATGGACGCGGAGGGATACGGCGATTACAAGGATCTCATCTGAGGGCTTCGTACGGCTGGCTGGTCTCGAGTGTTTGCGATGTCTTCTGGGGGCGGGGGTGCCTATAGTCCCCGGAGCCCGGTTCCCGCTCGCTCGGGTTATCGGCTTTCACCGGCCCTTTTTCTCGGGTGACACACCTCCAATTGGCATACGGCTTTGGCTCCGGCGGACCACTCCTCAAGGGCCGAGAAAAAGGGCCTTCCCTTTTACGGCTCCCACAGGGCTCCGGGGACTATAGGCATCCCCGCCCTCGCAAGGCATTACGACAACAAGCTACGAGCGATGGACGAGCTAAACGTCAGCGAGTCCTCTCATGGATCCTTACTTCAACAAGCAGAGAGCCAGGGACGAGCTAAACGTCAGCGAGACCTCTCATGGATCCTTACTTCAACGATCGGAGGGTCAGAGACGTGCTAAACGTCAGCGAGGCTTTTCAGAGTGCCCGAGATAGGGCCGATCGCGAAGACGCGGCGTACTAAGGTACGTACGTCTTCGGGATCGGCACTAGATTGGGTGCTATGGAAAGCCGCAGCGTCGAGCTGTAGCCGAGATCGTGGCTCGATGAGGTGCATCCAGAGCGCCGCAGCGTCGACTACGAGGATTGTCACATTCTTGCAAAGGGCGTTCCCTACAATGGCCGGAGCAATCCATTGGGAGGGGAACCCTATGGCGCTTTCGGAACATGACGTGCGCGCGATCGCCGAGTACGCGCGCATCGGCCTCGATGACGAGGAATTGCATGAGATGACGGCCTACATGAACGATGCCGTCGCGATGCTCAAGCCGATCGTGGACTTCGACCCCGAGGGCGTGGAGCCCACGTTCCACCCCATCGGCGATCTCTCCGACGTGATGCGCGACGACGCAGAGAAGCCGGGCCTTTCGCTCGAGTCCGCGCTCGAGAACGCGCACGCCACCGAGGGACGCCTCTTCCGCGTGCCCTGTATTCTCGGCGGAGGGGGACTCTCGTGAGCTGCTTCGACTCGCTGAGCGCGCGTGAGATCGCGCGGGGCGTGGCGAATGGCGAGTTCTCCGCCGAGGAGGTCGCGCGAGCCTCGCTCGACGCGATTTCCGCGCGCGATGGCGAGATCCACGCGCTTTTGCAGGTGACGGAGGACCTCTCACTCGCTCGGGCGCGCGAGCTTGATGGGATGCGCGCGAGGGGAGAGGCGCTTCCGCCGCTCGCGGGCGTGCCCCTCTCCGTGAAGGACAACATGAACCTCATCGGAAGCCGCACGACCTGCGGCTCGAGGATGCTCGAGGACTACGAATCGCCCTACACGGCCACGTGCGTGCAGCGCATGATCGACGCGGGGTGCCTGCCGATGGGCAAGGCGAACATGGACGAGTTCGCCTTCGGTTCGTCCACGGAGACGAGCTACTTCGGAAAGACCGCGAATCCATGGGACACGGAGCGCGTGCCCGGAGGGTCCTCGGGCGGGTCCGCCGCGAGCGTGGCCTCGGGCGAGGTGACGCTCTCGCTCGGCTCCGACACCGGCGGCTCCATCCGCCAGCCCGCGGCGTTTTGCGGGGTCGTAGGGCTGAAGCCCACCTACGGCGCGGTGAGCCGCCACGGCATCGTGGCGTTCGGTTCCTCGCTCGACCAGGTGGGACCCTTCGGCAGGCGCGTGGAGGATGTGGCGCTTGCGATGAACGCGCTCGTGGGCCCGGGGGCGGACCCCATGGACTCCACGAGCCAGGAGTGCCCGGTCGACTTCCTTGAGCATCTCGAGGATGGCGTCGAGGGGCTGAAGGTGGGCCTCGTACCGGCGCTTTCCGAGGCGGAGGGCATCTCGGGCGAGGTGCGCGAGGGCGTGCGGGCCGCGGCGAGGGCGCTCGAGGGCCAAGGCGCGGAGATTATCGAGGTGGAGCTTCCCCACATCGATGATTCCATTGCCGCGTACTACGTGATCGGCCCCTGCGAGGCGTTCTCGAACCTCGCGCGCTTCGACGGCGTGCGCTACGGCTACCAAGAGCCCGGCTGCGCCACCCTCGCGGAGCAGAGCGAGAAAAGCCGCGCGAAGGGTTTCGGGGCCGAGGCAAAGCGTCGCCAGATGCTCGGGGCGTACCTCCTCTCCTCCGGCGTCTACGACCGCTACTACTACAAGGCGCAGCAGGCGCGCACGCTCATCACCCAGTCCTACGCGAGGGCCTTCGAGCGCGCGGACGTGCTGCTCTTCCCGGCGGCTCCCCGCACGGCCTTCAAGTTCGGCGAGATCTCGAGTCCGACGGAGATGTACCTCTCGGATATGTTCACCATCTCGAGCAACATCGCGGGAAACGGCTCCATCTCCGTGCCGCTCGGATCAGGGCCCGAGAGCGGCATGCCCCTCTCGGTGCAACTCCAAGGCCCCGCGTTCAAGGATCGTCGCCTCCTCGTGTTCGCCCGCGCGATCGAGCGAGCCTTCGAGGCAAAGGGCGCCGTGGCACCGGCGTTCGCCGGGAAGGGAGGCGAGCTCTGATGAGGAAACTCGCCGAGGTGCTTCGCGATTGGGAGGCCGTGATCGGCCTTGAGGTGCACACCGAGCTCACGACGCTCGAGACGAAGATGTTCTGCGGCTGCAAGCTCTCCCACGAGAGCGAGCCGAACGCGAACGTCTGCCCCGTCTGTCTCGGGCTCCCGGGGGCGCTCCCCGTGCCCAACAAGGAGGCCATCCGAAGCATCGTGAAGGCCGGCCTCGCCACTGGCTGCGCGATCCAGAAGCGCTCGATGTTCTACCGAAAGCACTACTTCTATCCCGACATGGCGAAGAACTTCCAGACCACGCAGGGGCCGGTCGCCTTCTGCATGCATGGGCATCTGAAGCTCGAAGTGCGCGGACAGGGCGCCGCGGAGCTTCCCGAAGACGCGCCGAACGATCGCTTCGCCTCCACGCCGACGGTGGCCATGAACGCGCATGGCGGCACGGGTTCGCTCGCGTTCGACGAAGCGGCGGGAAAAGGCGAGCTCATCCGCACCGAGGACGGCTACGAGGTGCCCATCCGCATCCTTCGCATCCACATGGAGGAGGATGCGGCGAAGATGACGCACATCGGCGGCGCCGAGGGGCGCATCGGCGGCGCGGCGGAGTCGCTCATCGACTACAACCGCTGCGGCACCCCCTTGATCGAGCTCGTGACGGAGCCCGACCTCCGCACGCCCGAGGAGGCGCGTCTCTTCATGGAGAAGCTCCGTCGCATCTTCCTCGCCATCGGCATCTCGGATTGCTCGCTCGAGAGCGGCTCCATGCGCTGCGATGGCAACGTGTCGCTGAGGAGGCGCGGCGCAACGACGCTCGGCACGAAGACCGAGCTCAAGAACCTGAACTCCTTCAAGAGCCTCCACGACGGGCTCGAATACGAGATTTGCCGCCAGGCGGAGGTGCTCGAATCGGGTGGCACGATCGCGCAGGAGACGCGCCACTTCGAGCCCGCGCGTCGCCGCACGGTGGTGATGCGCGTGAAGGAGACGGCGGACGACTACCGCCTCTTCCCCGACCCCGACCTCGCCCCCTTCGATCTCTCCGACGACTTCATCGAGGGCTGCCGCGCGGAGCTGCCGGAACTTCCCGATGCCAAGCGGGATCGCTTCGTGGCGGAGCTCGGCGTGAAGCGCGCGGACGCGGAGGCGCTCGCGGGCGAACCCGCCCTCGCCGCGTTCTTCGAGGAGGCTGCGGGAAGCGCGAAGAAGGGCGCGGCGAGCGTGGCGAACGTGCTCTTGAACGTCGTCCTCGGGCAATGGAACGCCGAGGGCGAGAGCGCGGCGAGCTCAAGCGTGACGCCCGCGCAGGTCGCCGGCCTCGCCGACCTGGTGGCCGAGGACGCGATCACGAGCGCCCAGGCGCGCGAGGTTGCGAGCGCCATGGCGAAGACCGGCGAGAGCCCCGAGACGATCGTCGACGCGCGTGGGATGCGCCAGGTCTCAGACGACGACTCCCTCGTGCCCATCGTGGAATCCGTCATCGCACGCTGCGCGGATCAGGCTCGGCAGTATCGCGATGGCAACCAAAAAGTCATCGGCTTCCTCGTGGGCCAGTGCATGAGGGAGTCGAAGGGCACCGGCAACCCCAAGAGGTTCAACGAGCTCCTCCGCGAGAAACTCGACGCTGCGGCTTTCTGAGAGGCCCCATCTGCGCGCGATTTGGCAACTCACGTAGCGCAAGTACGCTACGTTGCCAAAATCCCACGCATCTGGGGCCTCTCAGAAAGCCTCGCCGTTGCTTCCTTAGCCTGTATCTCTTTACGTCAATTCGAGCCTGACGGCTTATCGACGTAGACGTCCCCGTCGCCGAAGTCGATGAGGACGGGGAGGTGCGTGCGGCGATCCTCCTCGCGAGGAGGCGTGCGCCAATCGCCGTAGTCGATCGTGAGGTAGGCGCCGGCGTCCGCGGGGACGGGATAGACGCGGTCCTCGAAGACGTGGGGCACCGGCGGAAGGAGCGCCTCGATCGGGGTCGGGAAGTGGTAGGGGAGCGGCACCCACGCGTCCCGCGTCTCCTCGCCCGGCTTCGCGATGCTTCGATTGAAGCCGCGGATCGCGCGCTCCCGGCTCACGCAGAGGTGCACGAGCGGGTTCGCGAGCGCGCAGGCCACGCGCTCCGTGGCGCCGAGCGTGCCCGTATGCGGCACGTGGACGTCGCCTGAGCCGCGGAGGTAGAGCACGGAGAGCCAAAACCTCGCGTTGAGGATCTGTCGCCTGGCCGCGCGGGGGCGGGCGAGGAGCTGGTCGTAGGGGAAGACGTCGACGAAGATGCCCTGCTCGAAGCCCTCGTCCTTTGCGCGCTTATCGAGGAATCGCGTTCCATCCTTGTAGATCTTCGTCATCATGCCGTCGAAGTGCCGCGTGTTGCGCGCGTGGTGCACGGAGAATCCCGGCGCGAAGCCCTCCTTCTCCACGATCTCGAGAAAGCGCGCGTAGTCGGGCCTGAGCATGCCGACGTCCGCGTCGTCGTCCCAGGGGATGAAGCCGTCGTGGCGCATCGCGCCGAGGGCCGTGCCGAAGGCGAGGAACCACGGGAGGTCGTGCGCGGCGCAAAACCCCGAGAGCGCGTCGAGAATCTCGAGCATCGTCTCGTGGAGCCTTGCGAGCGCCTCGTCGTGCGCGAGCTTCATCGAACCGTCTCCCTTCCGCGCGGGGCCACCTCGCTAGCCCCTTCCGAGGCTCTTCGCGAGCGCGAGGAGCTTTCGCGTCTCGTTTCGAAAGACCACGAGGTAGACGAGGTAAGCCCCGGCCACGAGAAGCGTGCTCCACCCGTGGCCGAGGAAGCCGCACGCCACCACCGAGATCGCGGTGAGCGCGACCGACCCGAGGTTGATCCAGCCGCCTTCGAGCCCGAGGCCCTCGGTGATGAGGTGCTCGGCCAAAAGGCAACGGCCCACGATGCAGACCACGATCCACGCGAAGATGAAGGTGATGGAGTGGAGCGCCACGCCGCCGATGAGGGCCCCCGCGAACGCGAGCGCGAAAGTCGTGAGGTTCATCCGAAGGAGCGTGCCCTCGCGCCGGAGCACCTTCATGAACGTGAGCCCCACCACATCCATCTTGCCGTTGAAGACGCAGAGCGGCATGAGGAGCGAGAAGAGCTCGAAGGAGGCGGTGTAGTTCGGGAGCCAGAGTTCGAGGACCACCACGAGCGGCCCGTAGACGACGTAGATCGCGGGGAGGAGGAGAGCGAGCCCGTCGCGCATCTTGAGGAAGAGCGCGCTCAACTCGGACCCCTCCACGCGGCGAAGGGCGGGAAAGAGCACCATCGCCACCTGGCTCGTGAAGGTCATGAAGAAGTTCACGAGGGAGATGGCGAGCGAGACGACGGCGAATTCCTCGATCGACCATTGGAAGTCGATGACGAAGCGCGCGATCCCCACGATGAGCGAACCGCTGATGGTGGAGACGAGGAGCTTCGCGCCCACGCTCATCGTCTGGAGGCTCTCGCGGATAGCGGTGGCGAGGGGGAGGAGCCCGCTCGCAAGCACGTCGCGCGCGTACCACGCGCAGTAGGCGAGGCGAAGGCCACGCGAGGCCACGTAGGCCGCCACGTAGGGCTCGAAGCTTCGCACGCCGAAGAGCATGAGCGTGAGCATGACGGCGAGAAACGCGATCGCCTCGATGAAGCAAGAGACGGAGTAGCGTCGCGTCTCGCCGATGGCTTGGAAGAGGTAGCCGAGGTAGTTGGCCCCGTTGAAGCAGATAAGGTAGACGGCCACGCCGAAGAAGACGGCCGCGCGGCTCGAGTCGCTGGCCTGCGCGAGGCCGATGCCGACGAAGATCGCGCAGCACACGGCTTCGATCGCCATGCACACCCAGAACCGCGCGTTCACCGCGCGCTTGTCGAGGCGCTCGCGGCGCTCGCCCCCGAGGATGAGGTAGACGCCGTCCACGAGCCCGAAGGAAAAGACGGAGCAATACATGCCGTAGAAGAGGAAGAGCTGCCAGTAGCCGTACGTGGTCTCGCTGAAGAGCTTGGGGAGGAGGAGAGCGTTCGCGAAGCCCACGACCATGGCCGCCACCTGGGCCACGATGGCAAAGCCGAAATCGCCCGCAAGGCGTCTCGCGTCGAGCGCGGCCACGCCACCTCCCCTACGAAACGAGCCCCGGCTCACGTGCGTGAGCCGGGAAAAGTGTAGTGCAGTGAGGTGTGGGGCTCATGGTGGCCCCCATGGCCGCGAGGACGCTAGTCGAGGGGCACGATATCGCCGCGAAGGGCGCGGATGGTCTCGAGCACGATGAGGCGATCGTCCGAGCAGGGGTCGTCTCGGCACTCCGCGCCGCGCCGCGCGGCTTCGAGGGGATCGTCCACGAGGTAGTAGTGCGCGTGGAGGCGGGTCGACTGGTGCGGGTAGGGCCAGGCGGGCTCGTCGCTTCGCCCGACGAGCGTCATCGTGCGCTCGAGCTCGTCGAAGTCGGCGATCGTGCGCCATCCCTGCGCGCGGAAGAAGGCGCACCAGCGCTCGTGCTCGAGGTCGCCGAGGATGGAGAGCACCGGCCACCTGCGCCGGGCGATCTCGGATTGCGCGAGCGTCTGGGCCACGCGTGCCTCGCGGGAGGCCACGTCCATGGCTTGGGTGGTGAAGGGGGTTCCGCTCACACACGCCCTCGCCTCGGCGTCGCCCGCGTGCGCCGCCTCGAGCACGCCCTCGGCGCTGAGCTTCCTCAGCCACTCGGCGTGGAGGTCGTCCGAGAGTCCGGTTCCGTGGTCGAGCCCGAGGCACCAGAGGCGGTAGATCGCGAAGCGCACCTCGGCGCGGTCGGAGAGCTTGCGCACTTCGAGGGAGTTATAGGACTCCACGGCGTCGGTGTAGCTCACCTCGGCGGAGCCGCCGCGCGCGAGTGCGAAGGCGGCCTCGTGGGCGCCCTGCAGGTTGAGGGCCGCGCGCTCCCACGGTGCCGCGAGGACCGATTCATAGGAGAAGGTGCGGTAGGTGGCGCCGAAGGGCACGAGGGGGAAGGTCTCCTCCCCGTCCGCGAGGTGCGCCACGGAGTCGAAGAGCTCCTCATCCACGAGCTCGAGCGACACGACGGGGCGCTCGCGCAGTGCCGCGCCCAGGCGCCCCTCGAGCGTGCGATCGGCGAGCGCGCGCTGGACCCGAAGTGCCACCGCCATGTTCTCGGAATCGTCTTGGAGCGTGACCATCGCGTAGATGTGCGCCTCGTCCGGGAGGCGGAAAGGAACGCGCGCCACCTCGCCGTTCTCGAGCGTGAGGGCGCTCAGCTCGTCGCCCCTCAGGAGGCGCTCGAGGTCGAGCGAGGCGGGATCCGCCTCCACGAGGGCGACGGTGGGCACGCGCGCGCCCGAGGGGGTGGCGTGGCGTTCCTCCACAAGGCCCGGCGCGGCGGCACCGAGCTCGCAGAGACGCGCCTGGGCGTTCGCGTCCACCGCGCAGATGTTGAGCTCCACCCCGGGAAGGCGTCCGAACCAAAACGCCGCCTTCACGGCCTCCATCCCGCTCGCGCCGAGGCCGACGACGAGCACGAAGAGCCGCTGCGCGGGCGGCGCGCCCTTCGCGAGGTCGATGGGATCGAGCACCTCTGTGAGCGGATGCTCCACGAGGGCGTCCCACACCATCTCGCGATCCTCGAAGATGAGTCGGATCTCGAAGAGGCTTCGTATGCGCTGCTCGAGCGGCAGCACGCGGCGCGCGATCGCGGCCGGCGAGCTCTGGCGCCCGAGGCCCTCGCGCGCCCTCAGGAGCTCGGACATGATCTCCTCGGAGGGGCCGCGGTAGGGAAGCGAATCGAAGATGAGGTCGTCGTCGGGGTTGTCGTGCGTGCACCACACGTGGATGTTCGCCGCGAGGGCGCGGGTTTCCTCGGAGACGCTCGGACGCTCGCCGATCTTCGCCACGTTCCAGCCGAGGTGGTCGAGCTCGAGGGCGAGGAGCTCTTCGACGAAGACGTCGGTGAGGCGGATGGTGGTGCGCACGTTCAGCGCCTCGTCGTTCGAAATCACGAGGTAGTGCGTCTGGCATCGCTTCCTCGCCCAGGGCGCGATATGGCTTGGGAGATCCTCGAGGACCATCGGCGTCACCACGATGTCGGCCACGCCCGCGGCGGCCTCGCGCACCTGGCCCTCATAGGATTCGCCGGAGGATTCGCTTTCGCCGGAGACGTTCGTGAACACGAGGAGCGGCATGCGCTCGCGCGCGGGCGTCTCGCGGGCGCTCACGTGCTCCAAGAGATCGAGCGCGAGCGTGACGGTGTTGTCGGAGAGGCCGTAGAAGACGTAGATCGGGGCCTTGCGCACGGCCTTCTTCAGGCTCTTCGCGCGCACGGCGAAGCCCGAGAGGCCGTTCAGCACCACGTCGATCGCCGTCATGGCGAGCGCGACCGGGCACGCGATCGCAAAGAACACGAGGAGCCAGAAGTAGAGATGGCCGAGGACCCCCTCGCCGATGGCACCGAAGACCTCGAGCGACCACGTATCGAGCCCCACCTGCAAGACGAGCACCTGGGCGGTCTCGTAGATGGCGCCGGGGATGGATTCCGAGAGGGTTTGCCAGACGATGTTGCCCGAGCCGTCCATGTCGAAGGCCGCGATGGGGAACACGAGGAAGAACGTGCCGACGACGATGATGCCGAGCTTGCCCGCCATCTTCGACGACCAACTGAACCAGCGGTTGAACCGCTCGCTCATGATGGACGCCACGAGGCAGCCGAGCGACGCGAATCCCAGCCCGAGGGCGATGAACCAGATGGCGTGGAGGGCCTCGTGCATACCCCGCCCCCTCGGTGTGGTGATCAGGTGAAGCGCCTCTCGCCGACGCCTCGAGCGTTTCGTATATACCCAGCTCAGGGCCCATGCGCATGGAAGGTGTCGAGCGTGCGCGCGCGAGGTTTTCCCGTGGCGGCGAATGGGGTCCCAATTGTTGTGGACCCCGCGTGGTAGGCTCCTTCTCGCACGGCAACGATCGCTTTGGAAGGAACGCTCGGTGGCTTTCGTACATCTCCACAACCACACGGATTATTCAATGCTCGACGGGGCGACCCGCGTGAAGGACATGGTGAAAAAGGCCGTCGACCTCGGGATGCCCGCCGTGGCCATCACCGATCACGGCTATATGTACGGGGTGCCCGAGCTCGCCGTGGAGACAGACCGCGTGAACCACGCCGAGCCCGACTGGCAGCAGTGGTTCCACGACCAGGACAACCTCGAGCACGGCCGTCCGCTCTCGGAGATCGACCCCGAAAATCCCCGCTCGCACGCGCAGTGGGAGCTCGACCAAGCGCAGATCGCCAAGGGCGCGCCGCTCTCGGAGGTGAAGCCCAAGCCGCGCATCAAGCCCATCTACGGCTGCGAGGTCTACTTCACGCCGGACGAGACCCTCTCCCGCACGAACGGAAAACCCGAGCTCTACCACCTCATCCTCCTCGCGAAGAACCAGCAGGGCTACGTGAACCTCATGAAGATCGTCTCGGACGCCGCGGTGCACGGCTTCTACTACAAGCCGCGCGTCACGCTCTCCGCGCTGAGGGAGCACTCCGAGGGGCTCATCGCCACCTCCGCCTGCGTGCAGGGGATCGTGGCCAAGCGCGTCCGCGAGGACAATCCCGCCGATGCCCTCCACTGGGCAAAGACCCTTCGCGACGTGTTCGCCCCCGGGGACTTCTACATCGAGATCCAAGAGCACGGCCTCACGTACCGTCGCGACGCGAACCCCAAGACCGACCGCCAGATCTCCGAGCAGCTCGTGGCCATCGCCAAGAAGATCGGCTGCAAGGTGGTGTGCACGAACGACTTCCACTACCTGAACCGTGGAGACGCCCTCACGGAGGACATCCTCGCGTGCATCGGTAGCGGCAAGAGCCTCTCCGACACCGAGCGCTTCCACATGCAGCGCACGGAGCAGGGCGAGGGCGAGTTCTACATGAAGACCGAAGAGGAGATGCGCGCGCTCTTCGATTGGATCCCCGAGGCGGCCGACACCACCCTCGAGATCGCCGAGAAATGCGATGTGGAGCTTGAGTGGGGCAACGTCCTCTTGCCGCAGTTCCCGCTCGACGAAGGCGAGACGAACGAGAGCCAGCTTCGCCGCGATTGCGAGATCGGCCTCGCGAATCGCTATGGCGAGGATTGGAAGACGGCGCGCGCGGACGTCGTGGAGCGCTTCGAGCACGAGTACGAGATCATCTGCGAGAAGGGCTTCGCGGCGTACTTCCTCATCGTGGCCGACTACGTGGGCTGGGCCAAGCGAAACGGCATCGGGGTGGGCCCGGGCCGCGGCTCGGCGGGCGGCTCCATCGTGGCCTACGCGCTCGACATCATCACCTTCGACCCCCTTGAAAACGGCCTCCTCTTCGAGCGATTCCTCTCGCCGGAGCGCACGGAGATGCCCGATATCGACATGGACTTCGACGACGACCGTCGCCTTGAGGTGATCGACTACGTGCGCCGGCGCTACGGCTCCGACCACGTGGCCCACGTGATCACCTACGGCACGATCAAGGCCCGCCAGGCCATCCGCGACGCCGCGCGCGTGCTCGACAAGCCGATCCCGCTCGCGAACAAGCTCACGAAGATGATCAGCGGGCTCGATCCGAAGCTCAAGGACGTGCTCGTGCGGAGCGCGGAGCATCCCGAGGCCTACTCCCCAGATTTCGCGAACATCTATAAGACCGACCCCGACGCGCGCGAGGTCATCGACGCGGCTCTCGCCATCGAGGGGTTCCTCCGCAACGAGGGCGTGCACGCGTGCGCCGTGCTCATCGCCCCCGAGGCGGTGAACGAGCACGTGCCCACGAAGCTCGACACCAAGCAGGCCGTGGAGATCACGCAGTATGAGGGCCACGCCATCGCCGACATGGGCCTCCTGAAGATGGACTTCCTCGGCCTCCGCACCCTCACGGTCATCTCGAAGACCCTCGAGAACATCAAGGCGAACTACGGAATCGACATCGACATCGACACGATCCCCTTCGACGACCCCGCCATCTTCGAACTGCTCTCCTCGGGAAAGACGGCCGGCGTCTTCCAAGTGGAATCGGAGGGCATGACCTCCACCATCAAGGCGATGCGCCCCTCCGAGTTCAAGCACGTCGTCGCCATCATCGCGCTCTATCGCCCGGGCCCGCTTCGCGCCGGCATGGTCGATTCCTACATCGCGCGCATGAACGGCACGGAGCCCGTGATCTTCTACGACGAGCGCCTCTCGCAGATCCTCGACGAGACCTACGGCACCATCGTCTATCAGGAGCAGGTCATGCAGATCTCCATGGCCATGAGCGGCTTCTCGGCCGGCGAGAGCGATAGGGTGCGCAAGGCCGTGGCCAAGAAGAAGATCAAGCTCATGACGGAGGAAGTGCAGCACTGGGAAGACGGCAAAGACGAGACGATGGAGCAGCACTGGAAGGAGGGCGCCGTCCGCAACGGCTACGATCGCCGGGTGGCCGAGCGCATCTGGGACGACGTCCTCGAGTTCGCCTCCTACGCCTTCAACAAGTCGCACTCCGCGGGCTACGCCATCCTCGTCATGCAAACCGCCTGGCTGAAGGCGCACTACCCCAAAGAGTTCATGGCGGCCGTGCTCACGAGCTACATCGGCAAGACGGACAAGATCGTCCACTACATGAACGCCTGCCGTCGCGAGGGCATCGACGTGCTCCCGCCCGACGTGAACGAATCGGGCCACGACTTCACGGCCACCCCCGAGGGCGTGCGCTTCGGCCTCGCGGGCATCAAGAACCTTGGCTCCGCGGTGGCCGAGGCGATCATCGCCGAGCGCGAGGCGCGCGGCCCCTTCGAGAACCTCCACGACCTCGTGGATCGTGTGCCGCTGCAAAACCTCAGCCGAGGCGCCCTCGAAAACCTCATCAACGCGGGCGCGTTCGACTTCTCTGGCTATCCGCGTCGCCAGCTCAAGAGCTTCGTGGACAAGGACAATCCCTCGAACGTGCTCGCGCTCGCGCAGAACCGCCAGAAGAGCCGCGCCGAGGGGCAGACGTCCTTTTTCGACATCTTCGACCTCGGCGACGAGGCCGGCTTCGAGCTGAAGGTGCCGCCGCCCTCCGACCTCGAGTGGGATCGTCTCACGAAGCTCGCGCTCGAGAAGGACGCGCTCGGGCTCTATGTGTCGGACCACCCGCTCTCGCCCTTCGCCTATGCCATGGCCGAGGCGCGGGACTACTCCATCGCCGACGCCCTCGCCGAGCCTGATCGCTCGGGGCGCTACCTCGTGCCCGAGGACACGCCGCTCTGGCTCTGCGGCATGGTCTCCGAGCTCAACCGCAAGACGACGAAGCGCGGCGAGGCCATGTGCACGCTCATGCTGCAGGATCTCGAGGGGGAGATCGAAGTCGTGGTGTTCCCGAGGCAGTTCGGCCCCGCGCGCGAGCTCCTCGAGGATGAGACGAGCGAGGTCTTCGTGCGCATCCGCGGCACGCTCGAGCGCACCGAGCGCCAAAACCAGACGACCATCCAGTTCAAGGCGAGCGACATCCAGCCGCTCGTGCTGAACGAGACGACGAACCGCCAGAAGACGCTCACCCTCGAAATGCCGAAGGAGGAGCTCACCCCCTTCATCATGGAGCGGCTCCATGGCCTCTTCTCGCACTATCCGGGAAACGATCGCGTGGAGCTCTTCGTGGCGGGCAGGAACGCCTCCTCGCTCCGCATCGCCGTGCCGATGTCGGTGGACGCGAAGAACATGCTGCTCGTGGGCGAGGTGAACGAGGTCGTGGGGCCCGTGGGGTCGGTGAAGGTGGCCTGAGGCCCGCGTCTCTCGGCTGGGCGCGCCCCTCTCTCGGGCGCCCCGCGCGGTCGGATCGTCACCACACGAGGAAGGAGCGATCGTGAAGATCGCCCTCGCACAGATGAACACGCGCCTCGGCGACTTCGGGGGCACCGTGGACAAGATGGTCGCGCAGACGGAGCGCGCTCGCTCGCTCGGCTGCGACCTCACGGTGTTTCCCATGCCCGTGCTCACGGGATATGACCTCGGCGTGCTCGCGGACACCGAGCTCTTCATGCGGGACGTGGCCTCGGCGCTCGAGGATTTCAGCGCCCGCGCGGCCACGCCCGCGCTCGTGCCCTTCTCCACCGCGCTCGGCGGCAGCCCCACGACCGAGGTGGGCTTCATCCGCGACGGCGAGATGGTGCCCCTGCGCATGGCGGCGTTCATCAAGTCGATGATGAGCCAGGGGCTCCTCCTCGGCGAGGAGCCGAAGGCCTCCTTCTCGCTCGGCGACATTGACCTCGCCGTGTGCACGAGCTACTCCTCGTTGCAGTCCTTCGCGGCGGGCTCGCTCAGCGCGGACGTGGTGATCTACCTTCCCTTCGATCCCTTCGAAACCGACGACGAGTCCACCTCGCTCGCGCCCTCGCTCTCGGACGGCGCCTTCGTGCGCACCGCCGTGAACGCGAACAGCTGGCTCGTGGCGGTGGGAGCCGTGGGCGGCTGGGACGACGTGGTCTACACGGGCGGCTCCTTCGTGCTCACCCCCTGGGGGGAGCTCGCCGCCTGCGCTCCCTCCTTCGAGGAGGCCCTGCTCGTGGCCGACATCGACCTCCTCATGGAGGGTCCGCTTCCCGAGCGGGTGGAGGCGCCGCAGTACCGGCGCAAATCGTTCATCTGGGACGCCCTCACGCTCGCGATGCGCGACTTCGTGGAAAAGCAGGACAGCCCCGGCGTGGCGCTCTGCCTCACGGGCAACGCGCTCTCCGCGGCGCTCGCCGTGCTCGCAAGCGACGCGCTCGGCCCCCTGCGCGTGCAGGGCCTCATCCCGCCCTTCCTCGAGCCGGATGCCCTCGCGGACGCGCGCGAGGTGGCGGAGCGCCTCGGAATCCCCGTGCTCGACTACGGCTCCGTGGAGGCCGCGGGGCTCAATCGAGTCCTCACGCGCGGCGCCACGGGGCAGGCCGCCCAGCTGCCCATCTCGCCGAGTGCCGCGCTCTTCTCTGGCGGATGGCTTCTCCAGATGAAGCGCGAGGCGCGCGTGATCCCGCTCACGGCGGCGGATAAGACGGCCCTCGCGCTCGGGCAGGATCCCGATGGGTTCTCCTCGGCGAGCTACGCGCCCTTCCGTGACGTCTACCGCTCGGATCTCATCTCCATCCTTCCCGAGCGAAACCTCGTGTCGCCCGTGGTGCCGCAGGGGTCGCTCCGCAGGCTCGACGTGCCCGATGGGCTCGGCCTCGAGGATCTCGCGCCCACGGGCGAGCGCCAGCTTTCCGTGGTGGACGCGGCGCTTCTCACGCACATCGAGCACGGCCACGGCCTTCGCGGCATGGTGGAGCACGGCATCGACGAGGGCTTCGCCACGCGGCTCCTCGAGCGTCTCGACGCCTCCGAGCTCCTCAGGCGCGAGTGCCCCACGGGGCCGGTCGTCTCGGACTGCGCGCTCGTGGAACGCGAGCGCCCCGTGCCCTGCGCGTGGCACGAGTGGCTTTCGCCCGAGCCGCCCGAGAGGGGTGGCAAGGAGGCGAATGCGCGCCCCGAGCGCCCCCTCGAGAACTCGATCGGGCTTTCGGTGACCCTTCCCGACGACATGCTCCAGAACCTCCCCGGCGACGTGCTCCGTTACCTCAAGGACTTCGCGAGCGGAGGGGGCTTCGACGGCTCCGGCGACGACTTCTGGGGCCAAGGCCTCTTCTCGAAGAACTGAGCAAGGAGGCCGTCTCCGCGCGACCACTCTCAAGGGCGAAAGGGGCGGGGGAGCGGCTACGCGTCAAAACGTCGTGGGCGTGCCGGCAATCGTGCTAGACTGAGGGAACGCCTGTTCGATCAAGGAGGTGGGCGTGGTCATCCTGGGCATCGATCCCGGCCTCGCGCATACCGGCTGGGGCGTGGTGGAAACCCGCGGGAGCCTCTGCCGCGCACGCGCGTATGGCTGCATCGAGACCGAGGCGCGCACGCCCGTCGATTCCCGCCTCGGCGCCATCTTCCGAGAAATCGCCCGGGTGATCGAGCGCTACGCGCCTTCGGCCGTGGCCATCGAGAAGATCTACTTCGGCCAAAACGCGAAGTCCGCCATCGCCACCGCCCAGGCGCGCGGGGCGGCGCTCGCCGCCTGCTCCGTGGCGGGGTGCCCGGTGGGGGAGTACGCCCCGGCGGAGATCAAGGAATCCGTCACCGGCGCGGGGAGCGCCGATAAGTTCCAGATGACCTTCATGGTGCGCCGCCTGCTCGCGCTCGACCACGATCCCAAGCCCGACCACGCGGCGGACGCGCTCGCCGCGGCGATCTGCCACGCGCACCTCTTCGCCACCTCCTCGCTGGTGGTGCAGCGCACGCACGGAGCGAGCGCGGTTGCGCTCGTGGCGGCCGCGCCTTCGCGCGCCTCGGGAGGGAGTCTTTCATGATCGAGCGCCTGAGGGGGACCCTCGTTGACGTGGATTCGGAGCACTGCGTGCTCTTCGTGGGTGGTGTCGGCTTTTCCCTTGGCGTCTCGCTCTCCACGCGCTCGCAGCTCCCCCCTCTTGGCACGCCCGACGTGCGGCTTTTCTGCACGATGCGGGTGAAGGACGACGACATCTCGCTCTACGGCTTCGCCACGATCGAGGAGCGCGCGCTCTTCGAGCGCCTCGTGGCGGTTTCGGGGGTGGGCCCCAAGGGGGCGCTCGCCATCCTCTCCGCGTTCTCCCCGTCAGAGCTCGCGGGGATCGTGGCCTCGGGAGATGCCACGCGGCTCACCTCCGCGAAGGGCATCGGCAAGAAGACCGCGAATCGCTTGATCGTGGATCTCGAGGGGCCGCTCCAAAACGATCCCGTGCTCAAGCAGCTGGTGGGTGGCGTGGCGAGCTCCTCGCCCGCGGCGAGGGCCGCAACCTCGCAGGCCTTCGTCGAAGCGAAGCAGGCGCTCATGTCGCTCGGCTTCACCGAGCGCGAGGTGCTCCTCGCCTTCGAGGACGCGACGGGCGAGGAAAGCCTCGAGGAGCTCGTGGGCCTTGGCCTCAAGAACCTTGGAGGTGGCGCCTCGTGAACTGGGAAGCCGATCCCTCGAGGGACCTCTTCGGCGAGGAGGCGCCCCGCGAGGCCCCCGAGCTCGGTGGCGCGCTCTCCTCGAGCGACCTTGATATCGACCGTAGGCTTCGCCCCCAGACGCTCGCCGACTACCTCGGCCAGACGCGCGTGCGCGAGGCGCTTCGCGTGCACATTTCTGCGGCGCTCGCGAGGGCGGAACCGCTCGACCACGTGCTCCTCTTCGGCCCCCCGGGTCTCGGCAAGACGACTCTCGCAAACGTCATTGCGAACGAGATGGGGGCGAAGGCCCGCATCACCTCGGGCCCCGCCATCGCGCGCACGGGGGACCTCGCGGCCATCCTCACGAACCTCGAGCCTGGCGACGTCCTCTTCATCGACGAGATCCACCGCTTGAATCGCGCGGTGGAGGAGGTCCTCTATCCCGCGATGGAGGATTTCGCGCTCGACATCATCATCGGCAAAGGCCCCGCGGCGCGCTCCATTCGCCTCGACCTTCCCCGCTTCACGCTCGTGGGGGCCACGACGCGCACCGGCCTCCTCACGGGGCCACTTCGCGACCGCTTCGGCATCGTCGAACACCTCGACTACTACTCGGATGAAGAGCTCTCGCAGATCCTTCGTCGAAGCGCCTCGATCCTCGGCGTGACGGTGGACGACGACGCGATCGTCGAGCTCGCGCGTCGCTCTCGCGGCACCCCGCGCCTCGCGAACCGCCTCCTGAAGAGCGTGCGAGACTACGCGCAGGTGAAGGCCGGCGGCCACATCACCGCGCAGGTGGCGGAGAAGGCCTTCGACTTCTTCAAGATCGATTCACTCGGGCTCGACACCGTGGACCAGGCGGTCTTGCGGGTGCTCTGCGCGCAGCCGGGTGGCCGCGCGATGGGCCTCGCCACGCTCGCGAGCGCGGTGGGCGAGGATCCCTCCACGCTCGAAGACGTGAACGAGCCCTATCTCATAAAGATGCAGCTCATCGAGCGCGTGCCCGCGGGAAGGCGCGCGCTGCCGGCCGCCTACGAGCACCTCGGCCTCACGCTTCCCGGCTTCTAGCGAGCCCTTCCCGGCCACGGCGTCTTCATGGCGCGGTTGTACCATGTTCCCTCGGAGCGCCGAGCGCCCCGCCAACCTGCTGTCCGCGCTTTGAAGGAGCCCGCATGCTCTCGGATATCGAAATCGCCCAAGCCGCCACCACCGAGCCCATCTTCGAGGTGGCAAAGCGTCTCGGCATCTCCGAGGAGGACCTCGTGCCCTATGGCCGCGACAAGGCCAAGGTGGACTATCGAGTCCTCGACAAGCCGTCCGACCACGCCGCCAAGCTCGTGCTCGTGACGGCCATCAACCCCACCCCCGCGGGCGAGGGCAAGACGACCACCACGATCGGTCTCGCGGACGCGCTCTCGCGCCTCGGCGAGAACGTGGCGGTGGCGCTGCGCGAGCCCTCCCTCGGCCCCGTCTTCGGGATCAAAGGAGGCGCCGCGGGCGGCGGCTATGCGCAGGTCGTGCCCATGGAGGACATCAATCTCCACTTCACGGGCGACTTCCACGCAATCGGCGCCGCGAACAACCTCCTCGCGGCCATGCTCGACAACTCCATCCAGCAGGGAAACCCGCTCAACATCGACCCGCGTCGCATCACCTGGAAGCGCGCGGTGGACATGAACGATCGCCAGCTCAGAAACATCATCGATGGCCTCGGCGGCGTGGCGAACGGCGTGCCGCGCGAAGACGGCTTCGACATCACGGTGGCCTCGGAGATCATGGCGGTGCTCTGCCTCGCCACCTCCATCCGCGACCTCAAGGAACGCTTGGGTCGCATCGTCGTGGGCTACACCTACGATCGCGAGCCGGTGACGGCGGCCGACCTCGAGGCGCAGGGCGCCATGGCCGCGCTCCTCAAGGACGCCCTCAGCCCGAACCTCGTCCAGACGCTCGAATCAACGCCGGCCTTCGTGCACGGCGGCCCCTTCGCCAACATCGCGCACGGCTGCAACTCCGTGATGGCCACCCGCATGGCCCAGCGCTACGCCGACATCGCCGTCACGGAGGCGGGCTTCGGCGCGGACCTCGGCGCCGAGAAGTTCCTCGACATCAAATGCCGCATGGCGCACCTCGCCCCTGACGCGGTGGTGGTCGTGGCCACCGTGCGCGCGCTCAAGTACAACGGCGGCCAGCCCAAGGACGCCCTCACCACCGAGAACCTCGACGCGCTCTCGGCGGGTCTTCCGAACCTTCTCCACCACGTGCGCGTGATGCGTGAGGTCTACGGCCTTCCCGTCTGCGTGGCCATCAACCGTTTCCCGTCCGATACGGAAGCCGAGCTCGAGCTTCTTCGCACCGAGCTCGAGAAGCTCGGCGTGAACGTGGCGCTCTCCGAGGTGTGGGCCAAGGGCGGCAAGGGCGGCATCGAGCTCGCGAACGAGGTCCTTCGTCTCGTGGACGAGCCGAGCCACTTCGACTTCTCCTATCCCACCGGCGCTTCCATCGAGGAGGCCGCCGAGAGCGTGGCGAAGCGCGTCTACGGCGCGGACGGCGTCGAGTTCACCCCGCAGGCCAAGCGCCAGGTGGCCGAGCTTCATCGCCTCGGCTTCGGCGAACTTCCCGTGTGCATCGCGAAGACGCAATACTCGCTCACCGACGATCCCTCCAAGCTCGGAGAGCCGAAGGGCTTCACGATCACGGTGCGTGAGGCCAAGGTCGACGCGGGCGCGGGCTTCGTCGTCCTGCTCACAGGCTCGATCATGACCATGCCGGGTCTGCCGAAGCGACCCGCGGCCTGCGGGATCGACGTCACCGACGACGGCACGATCACCGGGCTGTTCTAGGGATTGTGATGAGAAGATCGCACACGTTCTCGCGCGGGCGCTTTGCTATGCTAAGCCGGGCCGCGTAGGCGGCCGAGAAAGTTGGGCGCGCACGCCGTGCCCCCGATTTGTCCTGCTGGCAGCGGGAGGAAAGTAGAAGGCTCGAGATGGAAACAGGTACGGTCAAGTGGTTTAACCCCGAGAAGGGCTATGGCTTCATCTCTCGCGAGGGTGGCGACGATCTTTTCGTGCACTTCTCCGAGATCCAGATGGACGGCTATAAGACCCTCGACGAAGGCCAAATCGTCGAGTTCGAGGTGACCACGGGCCAGAATGGCAAGCTTCAAGCTTCCAACGTGCGCAAGGTCGGTTAATTCGAAGCATCCCTTGCTTTGGTAGACAACGAGGCGGAGCGGGAACATCTCGCTCCGCCTCCTTAATTATCTGAGGCTGTATCGGAAGCGTTCGATTACTCGCTTTCGGCCTGGTCCATCGCCTCTTCGGCGGTCTTCGCGTCTTCCGCGGCTTCGCGCTCGACCTTGGCGTCTGCGGCGGCTTCCTCTGCGTCTGCCTTGATGCCGCGCAACTTGTCGCCGAGCGCGTCGATGCCCTTCTTCATGCCGTCCACCGCGCTGCCGATGACGGGCTTCGCCTTGTCGTAGGCGGCTCCGGCCGCGCCACCCACGGCGCCGGCCGCGTTCTTCACGGCGGGTGCGGCGCTCTTCGCGGCATCGCCAATCGCCGTGCCCGCGGCGACGGCGCTGTCACGCACCTTCGGCGCTGCGGTCTTCACGGCGTCGCCGATGGCGCCGGCGGCCTTGCCGATCGCGTCCTTGGCATCGTCGAGCGCCTCGCCGAGCGCGTCCTTGCCCTCGTCCGCGGCCTCCTTGACGTCTTCAACCTGCTTTTCGATCTCGTTGTTCTCAGCCATTGCCTCTCCAAACGGTCGTTTCGTGTTGCTACGCCATTTGAGGGCTATACCCGTTCCGCAAGCTCCTCCCAGCCCTCGATGAAGAAGTCGGCCGTTGCGCGCACCTGCTCGATGTCCTGGTTCACGTCGCCCGAGGCCACGCCCACGGTGGCAAAGCCCGCGCGACGCGCGGCGGCGAGGCCGAAGGGGATGTCCTCGAAGACGATCGTGCGACAGGGGGCCACGCCGAGGAGCCGTGCCGTCTCGAGGTAGATGTCGGGATCATCCTTGGGCACGGCGACGTCCACGGACGTGACCACCACGTCGAAGAGCGCGTCGACGTTGATCCTCGGCGCGAGGGCGGCGAGCACGTCGGGGTGGTTCGTGGTGGCGAGCCCGAGCGGGATCTGCGCTTCGCGAAGCGCGGCGATATACGCCCCAGCACCGGGCCTGAGCCGCACGTTCTCGCGATAGAGCTCGCTTCCGAGCTGGTTCCACTCGTCCATGATCTCCTGCGGCGATTCCTTGAAGCCGTAGCGCTCGATCACGAAGTCCGCGCCCTCGCGAAAGCCGAGCGCGGCGAGGCGCGCCGGCACATCGGGTTCGAGTGGCAGGCCGCGGCGTGCGAAGAAGAGGGTGTCGACCGTGTGCCATATCTCCCCTGAGAGCGCGATCGTGCCGTCGAAATCGAGGATCACGGCGTCGAAGCCGCGCGGTTTCACACCTCGGGGCCGGGGTAAGAGATCATCGATGCCCGCCGGCGTAAAACGCTCCGCGCCCATAGCGCCCTCCCATCGATCGATGAGGAATTGTCGTTGAGGAGCGCCCATAGAATAGGACGAGCCGATGCGCCGGCCTCGTCATGAGATGAATCGGATGCCCGTCCTTGGAGGAACCATGCCTGTTGACGATCGTGTTCTCGACCCCGCCACCCCCGAATGGAAGGGCATGGTCGATGCCTATATCGACAAGGTGTGGCTCCAGGTGATCGAGGACATCCGCTCGATCGTGGCCATCGATAGCGTCGAGGACCTCAAGGCCGCCGTGCCGGGCGCGCCCTATGGCCCCGGCCCCGCAAAGGCCGCGCATTGCGCGCTCGACATCGCGGAGCGCCTCGGGCTCAAGGTCCACGACGACCACGGCTACGTGGCTTGGGCGGACGTGCCGGGAGAGAGCAAGACGATCCTCGCCACGATGTGCCACGCGGACGTGGTGCCCGTGGGCGGGCAGGATTGGGAGAGCGACCCCTTCGAGATGGTCGAGCGCGACGGCTGGCTCATCGGCCGCGGCGTCGCTGACGACAAGGGCCCCCTCATCCTCACCCTCTGGGCCGCGCGCTTCTTCAAGGAGCTCAAGGAAGAGGGCGTGAAGCTGCCCTATACGCTGCGCGCCATCATCGGCTCGAACGAGGAGACCGGCATGCGCGACGTGGACATCTACGAGGCGCACGAGGGAAGCCCGGCCTTCCTCTTCACGCCCGACGCGGACTTCCCCGTGTGCTACGGCGAGAAGGGCATCTTCCACGGGCTCTTCACCTCGAAGCCCGTGGCGGGCGGCAAGCTCGTGTCCTTCGACGGCGGCACGGTGGCAAACGCCGTGCCCTCCAAGGCCGAGGCCGTGGTGAGTGTGGCGCCTGAGCTGCTGCTCCCCATGGACGGCATCACGATCGAGCCGGCGGGGGAGGGGTGCGCGAAGCTCACGGCCAAGGGCATCGCCGGCCACGCCTCAAGGCCTGAGGGCACGAAGAACGCCATCAAGATGCTGAACGACTACCTTCTCGAAAGCGGTCTCTTCAGCGAGGAGCAGCATCCGTTCCTCGAGCTTCAGGCCATGCTCCTCGCGGACGACTACGGCGAGCAGATCGGCATCGCGGCGGGCGACGAGCTCTTCGGCAGGAGCACCGTGGTGGGCGGCGTCGTGCGCACCACCGAGGACGGCCGCTTCACGCAGACCGTCGACTCGCGCTACGTGACGAGCATCACGGGCGAGGAGATCGTCGATCGCCTTACCGCCGCGGCGAACGAGCACGAGTGCACCTTCGAGACGCTCGCAGACAGCGTGCCCTTCTACGTGAAGCCCGATTCGCCCGAGATCAACGCTCTCATGGGCGTGTATCGCGAGCGTACGGGCCGCGACGAGCCGGCCTACACGATCGGCGGCGGCACGTACGCGCGCCACTTCAAGAAGGCCGTCGCCTTCGGCCCCGAGGAGCCGGGAGACCCCAAGCCCGACTGGGTGGGCGATGTCCACGGCGCAAACGAGGGCATCCGCGAGGATCTTCTGAAAACCGCCCTCGCCGTCTACATCGACGCTATCGGTCGCCTGATGCTCCTCGAGCTGTAACGAACGTACAAACTCGCATCAACCACGTTGGACCGCATGGCAAGGTCTCGGATGCGCGTGCTCTTCGCGCGTCCGAACCACCGTCCACGCGGAGAGCTAAGGGCAGCTCAAGGCCCATGCTTTGAGCAGCAAACATACTTTTCATCGCCCTCGCGTCGCACCTCTCTGCCGTTCGCGGGAGGCTTGCGTTCTCGCGTAACGCGCCGCATTGGTCTGGCTATACTCCAGTCAAATGTATGAGCATGTGTTCATATATTTGATGGGAGGATGCTATGGGGGATGCGGCGCGGGAGAAGGAACTCCACCTCGTCGAGGAGGAGGGATCGCCTGAGGAATGGGCCTCCTACCTCGAGGATGACGACGTCATCTACGCCACGACGCAGATCTTCGACGCGCTCGCGGACTACACGCGCTTCCGCATCCTCGGCGCGCTCACCACGAGCGAGCGCTCGGTGGGCGAGCTCCAGCGCCTCTGCGGCGTCTCGCAATCCGCCATCTCGCATCAGCTGCGCCTCCTTCGCGATCGCGGTCTCGTGACCATGCGTCGCGAGGGCCAGCGCTCCATCTACACGCTCGCCGACGAGCACGTGGCCACGCTCATCGCCGTGGGCCTCGAGCACGCCGGGCACTGGCCTGAGTAGGGGAGGCGGAGATGTCGCCACTTACGCTCGAACGTCCGACCGAAGAAGCCGAGATCGAGGGCGCTGAATCGCGCGAGTGCCACGAAGGCGCCGCGTGCGCCTGCGAGCTCGACCACGGCCACGATTACGACCACGACCACGCGCCTGTGATCGCCCACCACCTCTCCGCCGAGCCAGACTTCACCTTCACCGTCACCGGCATCGACTGCCCCTCGTGCGCGAAAAGCGCCGAGAACGCCGTGCGCGTGGCCGATGGGGTGGTCGACGCCTCGCTTGACTACGTGACCTCCACCCTCGCGGTCCTCGCCGCGCCCGACGCCGATGCCACGCACGTGGAGAAGGCCGTGCTCGATACGGTGCGCTCCTGCGGCCTCGACCTCGACCTTCCCGAGGCGGAGCTCGAGCGCCTCGACGCCACCCGAAGCTGGTGGAGCGAGCACCGCGAGGCGCTCCTCATGGCCATCTCGGGCGTAGGCATCGCCATCGGCCTCATCTGCGAATTCGCCGCCGGCGCGCTCATCCCCTCCATCGCCATCTACACCGTGGCCGCGCTCACGGGGCTCGTCTTCGTGGCGCCGATGGCCTTCGCCGCGCTCGGCCGGCGCACGGCCGACATGAACGTCCTCATGGGCATCGCCGTCGCCGGCGCGCTCGTGATGGGGTTCTACGAGCTCGTAGCCGGTATGGACGCGCTCGACACCTTCCGCGACGCGGCGATCGTCATCTTCCTCGACCAAATTGGCGAGTGGCTCGAGGGATGGTCGATGCGAAAGACGCGCGGCTCGATTGAGAACCTCATGGCCCTCGCGCCCGAGATCGCCCACGTGGTGGACGGTGACGCGACGCACGACGTGGCGCTCGACGACGTGGAGGAGGGCTGGGTCGTGCGCGTGCTGCCGGGCGAGCGCGTGCCGCTCGACGGCGTGATCCTCGAAGGCGATTCCGCGCTCGACGAATCCCCGGTGACGGGCGAATCGGTGCCGCTCGACAAGGGCCCCGGCGACGCGGTCTTCGGTGGCACGCTTAACACCGCCGGCACGCTCACCGTGCGCGTGACCGACGACGCCGACTGCGGCACGCTCGCGCGCATCGTGAACCTCGTTCAGGGCGCTGAGGCCGAGCGCGCTCCCTATGAATCCTTCGTGGACCGCTTCGCCGCCGTCTACACGCCCATCGTCGTCGTGGCCGCGCTCGTGGTGGGGCTCGCCGTCCCGCTCGCGCTCACGCTCTTCGCCCAGCCGGTGGACTGGCTCGCCTGGGTGTGGCGCGCGCTCACGCTCCTCGTGATCGCCTGTCCGTGCGCGCTCGTGATCTCCACGCCCGTCTCCTTTGTCTCCGCCATCACGCGCGCGGCGAAGATCGGCGTGCTCGTGAAGGGCGGCGCCTACCTCGACATCGCCTCCAAGGTGGATGCGGTGGCCTTCGATAAGACCGGCACCGTCACGCAAGGCCGCCCCTCGGTGGAGCGTGTGGCGTGTGCGCCGGGGGTGCCGGAGGCCGAGGTACTCGCCGCCGCGGCGGCCCTCGAGGCGAACTCCACCCACCCGCTCGCGGTGGCCGTGGTGGCTGCCGCCGAGGCCGCGGGCGTGGGAGGCGCGCTCAAGGCAGAGGACGTGCGCGAGGTCACGGGCCACGGCATGGAGGGCACGGCGCTCGGCAAGGCCATCCGCGTGGGCAAGCCCTCCTTTGTGCGCGAGGCGTTGGGCGAGCTCCCATCCTTCGCCACCGCCGCCATCACCGAGATCGAGGACGCCGGCGGCACCGCGCTCGGCGTCGTCTCGGGCGAGGGAAGCAAGGCGCGCATCCTCGGCGTGCTCGGGCTTCGCGACGTCGTGCGCGAATCGAGCGCCGTCGCCATCGCGCACCTCTCGCATGCGGGCGTGCGCGAGACCGTCATGCTCACCGGCGACAACGAGCGCGCGGCGAGGGCCGTGGCGGCTTCTCTCGGCATCACGACCGTGCGCGCCCAGCTCCTGCCGGACGACAAGCTCGCCGCCATCAAGGAGCTCAAGCGCGCGGGCCGCACCGTGGCCATGGTGGGCGACGGCATCAACGACGCGCCGGCGCTCGCCGAGGCGAACCTCGGCATCACGATGGGCGCGGCCGCGTCCGACACGGCGCTCGAGGTCGCCGATGTCGCGCTCCTCGCGGGCGACCTCTCCGCCTTGCCCTCGTTCCTCGAGCTCTCGAAGCGCACGCTGCGCGTGGTGCGCGAGAACATCGCCTTCGCGATCATCGTGAAGTTCGCCGTGATGGTGCTCGCCATCCTCGGCCTCGCCGGCATGGGCGCCGCCATCTTCGCCGACACGGGCGTGGCGTTGCTGGTGATCCTCAACGGCATGCGCTTGATGGTCACCCGCTTGAGGAACTGACGCTGGACTCCTCGTCGTGGGGTTGCAGAATTTAGTAAACGCGCCCTCGGATCGGGGTGCCATGGGCCGCGCTGTACAACACGGGTAAGTCCCTCGACGAAAGGAATCACATGGGTCTCTTCGACAAGTTCAAGAAGCCGTCCAAGCCCGAGCCGATCGCCTGCACGCCGGCTCCCAAGACCGTGCTCGCGCCCGTCGACGGCCAGGCCGTCGCGCTCTCCGAGGCCCCCGATCCCGTCTTCGCCCAGGGCATCCTCGGCCAGGGCATCGTCATCAAGCCGTCCGGCTCCGTGGCGTACGCCCCGTTCAACGGCACCGTCTCCGCCACCATGGGCTCCGGCCACGGCGTGGGCCTGCTCTCCGACGACGGCATCGAGGTCCTCATCCACATCGGCGTGGACACCGTGCAGATGAAGGGCGAGGGCTTCCAGATGTACGTGAAGCAGGACGAGAAGGTGAAGGCCGGCCAACCGCTCGTGACCTTCGATCGCGCGAAGATCAAGAAGGCCGGGCACCCGGACGACGTGATGGTGCTCATCTCGAACACCGCCGAGTATTCGTCCGTGAACCCCATCGACCCGCAGCCCGTGAAGGCCGGCCAGCCGGTCATCACCGTCAGCTAGCGCTGCGCAAGGATGGCCGAATACCTGCGTGAATGCCATGCCGCCATCGATCTCGGCGCCTCGAGCGGCCGCGTGGTGGTGGGGTGGCTCGAACATGACGACCTCCTGAGGACCGAGGAGGTCCATCGCTTTGAAAACGGTCAGGCGCGAGTACACGGCCACGATTGCTGGAAGATCGGCGAGCTCTTCGAGGAGATCCTCGAGGGGCTCGCCCTTTGCAAGGCGAGGGGCTTCACGCCGAAGACCGTGGCCATCGACAGCTGGGGCGTGGACTTCGCGCTCCTCGACGCCGAGGATCGCTTGATCGGCGACGTGGTGGCGTACCGCGATTCCCGCACCGACGGCATGTACGCCGTCGCGGACGCGCTCGTGGCGCCCGAGGTGGCCTGGGAGAGGACCGGCATCCAGCGAAGCCTCATCAACACCGTCTACCAGCTCCTCGCCCTCTCGCGCGAGGCGCCGGAGCAGCTCGCCGAGGCTCGTTCGCTCCTCATGGTGCCGGACTATTTGGGCTTCCTGCTCACGGGCGTGAAGGCGCACGAGTACACGAACGCCACCACGACGGGGCTCGTGAACGCCCGCGGGCGCGCGTGGGACGCCGAGCTCATCCGCGCCTATGGCTTCCCCGAGCGCCTCTTCGGCGAGCTCTCCTTCCCCGGCACCACGCTCGGGCCCGTGAAAGCCGAAGTGGCGGAGCGCATCGGCTACGCCACGGAGGTAGTGCTCGTGGCCTCGCACGACACGGGCTCGGCTTACGTGGCGGCGACCGAGCGTGATTCGCTCATCCTCTCCTCCGGCACGTGGAGCCTGCTCGGCGTGGAGCTGCCGGAGCCCGAGCTCTCAGCCGCCGCGCGAGACGAGAACTTCACGAACGAGGGCGGCTACGCGAAGACGTATCGCTTCCTCAAGAACATCATGGGGCTCTGGATGATCCAATCCGTGCGGCGCGAGCTGAACGGCGTGGCGTACGTAGCGGGCCGTGAGGACGTGGCGCGGCCGCTTTCCGCGGGGATCGCGCCGCTCGAGCTTGAGGGGCAGGTGGACTTCGGCGATCTCATCGCGGTCGCCCAGGGCGCGCCTCGCTTCCCCTCGCTCGTGGACGTGGATGACGACTGCTTCCTCGCGCCCGCGTCGATGATGGAGGCCGTCTGCGCGTGGTGCGCCTCGCACGCCGAGCCGATCCCGCAGACGGTGGGCGAGCTCATGACCTGCGTCTACCACTCGCTCACGAGCGCCTACGAGCGCGCCATCCACGGCATCGAGACCATCACCAACCACCGCTACCAGGCGATCTCGCTTGTCGGCGGCGGCTGCCAGGACGCGCACCTGAACCAGCTCACGGCAAACGAGACCGGAAAGACGGTGATCGCGGGCCCGATCGAGGCCACCTCGGCGGGAAACCTCGTGGTGCAGATGATTGCCGCGGGAGGCATCCCGAGCCTCGCCATCGCGCGGCGCATCATCGCGAACTCCTCGGAGCTCGTGCGCTTCGACCCCGCGTAAGGCGAGCCCAGGGGCGCCATCGCGCGGCCCGCCAACCGCACTCCCCAACCACCTTCACGAAGAGGAGGAACGGTGCTCATCGACACCAAGGCAAGGGTGGGCGTCTTCGCCATCGCCCTCGGGGCCTATCTTCCGCAGTTTCCCACGCTCGTCGGCGAATTCGAGGGCCAGTACGCCACCTTCAAGGGACATCTTCCAAAGACGGTGGAGCTCGTGGACGGCGGCATCGTCACCACGAAGGAGCTCGCCATGGCGGCGGGCGACAAGTTCCGCGCGACGGACGTGGATCTCGTCATCTGCCAACTCCTCACCTACGCCACGAGCTACAACCTGCTGCCCGCGGTGCGCGACCTCGACGTGCCCGTGGTGCTCGCGAACATCCAGAAGCGCCGCGCGCCCGACTACGAGGCGACCGACACCGCCACGTGGCTCGGCGAGCTCTACGCCTGCGGCGCCGTGGGCGAGATGGTGGCCGACCTCGAGCGCGCCGGCAAGCGCCATGCCGTCGTCACCGGCGTCGAGGAGGGCGGCGACCCCGAGACCTGGGAAAAGATCGAGGACTGGTGCCGCGCCGCGCAGGTGCGCCGCCGCTTCCGGAGCCTGAACCTCGCGCAGATCGGACGCCCGTACCCCGGCATGATGGACCTCTACATCGACGAGACGAACCTCTACCACCGCATGGGCCTCTACACCAAGCAGTTCGACTGGGAGAAGATGTGGGCCATCGCCGACGACGTCGACGACGAGGCCGCCATCCGCGCCAAGGCCGAGGAGATCCTCGGCACCTTCGACGTCGAAGGCGGCGCCACGGTGGAGAGCCTCTGGAACATGGCCAAGTACGTGGTGGCCTTCGAGCGCTGGGTGAAAGACGAGCAGCTCGGCTTCGTGGCCTCGCACTACGACGGGTTCGCGCAGGGCAAGGCGGGTGTGCTCGATTCGATGCTCATCCCCGCCTTCTCCATGCTCATCAAAGAGGGCGTGGCGTGCGCGGTGGAGGGCGACATCAAGGTGGCCATGGCGATGGGGATCTTGAAGACCATCTCCGGCATGGGCCAGCTCTCCGAGATGTACTCGATCGACTTCAACGAGGACCTCTGCATCATCGGCCACTCCGGCTCGGGCGACGCGTGCATCTCGGCGAAGAAGCCGACGATGAAGATCGTGCCCGTCTTCCACGGAAAGACCGGTGGCGGCTACCTCACGCAGTTCTACCCGCACCTCGGGCCCGTGACCTACCTCGCGATCACGCAGGACGCGGATGGCCATTTCAAGTTCGTGGTGGCCGAGGGCGAAAACGAGCCCGGCCCCATCTTCACCTTCGGCGACACGAACATGCGCACCCGCTTCTCGTGCGGCGCGCGCGAGTTCTGCGACCGTTGGAGCGAGGCGGGCCCCACGCACCACATGGCCGCCGCGTCGGGGCGTCATATCGATACCATCTTGAAGGTCGCGAAGATCTTCAACGTGCCCGTGAACATCGTCACTCGTTAGGGGAGTACGCACATGAACGACATCCTCGAAGCACCCTTCATGGTGGAGCTCATCCGCACCACCACCAACATGTACGACCACGGCTGGGACGAGCGCAACGGCGGCAATATCTCCCTCATGGTGGACGAGGCCGACCTCGCGCCCTACCTCGACGTGAACCACGTGCTGAGGAGCATCCCCACGGGCTTCGACGCCCCCACGCTCGACGGCCGCTACTTCCTCGTGACGGGCACGGGCAAGTACTTCAAGAACGTGCAGTACGACCCCGAGGGCAACCTCGGCATCATCCGCGTGACGGATCGCGGTCGCACGGCCGAGCTCCTCTGGGGCTACGCCGACGGCGGCACCTTCACCTCAGAGCTCCCCGCGCACCTCATGAGCCACGCGCAGCGCCTCTCCGTGAACCCGGCGAATCGCGTGATCATGCACTGCCACCCGGCGAACCTCCTCGCCATGACCTTCGTCCACGACCTCGACGAGCGCTCCTTCTCGCGCACGCTCTGGCAGATGTGCACCGAGTGCATCATCGTCTTCCCCGAGGGCGTGAACGTGCTGCCATGGATGCTTTGCGGCACGAACGAGATCGGCGAGGCCACGGCCGAGAAGATGAAGACGGCGCGGCTCGTGGTCTGGGGACAGCACGGCATCTACGGCGCCGGCGCCGACCTCGACGAGACCTTCGGCCTCATCGAGACGGCGGAGAAGGCCGCGGAGATCTATCTCAAGATCGTCCACCTGCCGATCCTCCAGACCATCACGGACGCCGAGCTCAAGCAGGCCGCCGACGCCTTCCACGTGGTGCCCAGGGCAGGCTTTTTGGACGTGTAGCGCAGCCTACGAGATCTCTTCGATGATGCCTTGCACCTTTGAGAGGGCGCGGGCTTCGTCGGGGCCGTCGGCGGCGACGAGGAGGAGATCGTTCTCGTTCGCGTCGATCTGCATGAGGCCGAGGATGTCGGTGGCCTTGGCCTCGACCCCCTTGAATTGGATCGAGAGGGAGCTCTTGCACCCGCGCGCGGCCTCGGCGATCTTCGCGGCAAGGCGCGCGTGCAGGCCGGCGGGATCCTTCAGGGTGCAGACGTTCTGGATCATGGCTACCTCTCTCTCGTGGAGGGGTTGTCGTGCAGGGTGGCGGTGCGGGTGGAGCGGAGGTCGAGCACGCTCTCGCGCTCGACCACCTGGGTTTGGACGGCGAGGCGGATGGTCTCGCCGTTGGTCTCGCCTTTGATGAGGTCGATCAGGCGCTTCACCGCGAGCTCGCCCATGGCGTCCTTCGGGACGGCCATCGTGGTGAGGCGCGGCTGCATGACGTCGGTGAAGGCCATGTCGTCGAAGCCGATGACGGACACGTCCTCCGGCACGCGGATGCCGTGCTCGGCGAGCGCCTTCATGCAGCCGTAGGCGATGATGTCGTTGTCGGCGAAGTAGGCGGTGGGAAGCTCGGGCGAAAGGTCGAGGTAGGCGCTCATGTCCGCGTAGGAGTCCTCCATCGTGGAGCCCACGCGTACGATGGGCGGGAGCTTCTCCGTGCGCGGCGCGATCTCCCTCATGGCGCTCGAAAAACCGCTCTGGCGCTCGAGGAAGTTTCGAATGGAGATGCCGCAGTGGAGGTAGCCGATGTCGGTGTGCCCCATCGACGTGAGGTAGCGCACCGCATCGTAGGCGCCGCGGGTGTTGTCGATGATCACGCTGTCGAGGCTCTTCGTGGGAAACCAGCTGTCGAGGAGCACGATCGGCACGCCGAGGCGCTCGAATTGCGAGATGTCCGTGGCCACGGCCTCCGTGGCAAGGAGCACGATCCCCGCGCAGCGCACGCTCTGCACGGCCTTCATCTGCTCGAGCGCGCTCTCGCGGCCGTAGAAGTAGGAAACCGCGAGCTTGTGGTAGCCGTGGCGATACGTCGCATCGGTCACGCCCTTGAGGAGCGCCTCGAAGAACGGCGTTTCGTAGACCACCTGGCCGTGCTTCTTGTACATCACGAAGAGGATCGTGGAGGTGGCGCGATCGCTCGTGCGCGCCTCGTAGACGTAGCCGAGCTTCGAGGCCACCTCGAACACGCGCTCGCGGGTGGCGTGCGACACGCCGGGTTTTTGCTGGAAGACCAGCGAGACGGTGGCCGGCGAGACGCCAGCCTCTCGTGCCACATCGCGCGCGGTGACTTTCACGTAACCCCATTCTCCCAATGCTTCGAATGAGTTGTACATCGCACGCACGCTCCGTTTGTAAAGCGCATAAATTTAAGTTCTAAAGTTTAGTAAAAGACGAGAGCTGATTGCGGCTCAACGTCCATCTCTACAATCACTCTAGGAAAACTCGGGGTAGATGCCCGTGTTTCGGCATCGCCATGAAGCCTCGTCAGGGGAGGAAAGGGGCTGGTAGAAGTGGCAAGGATCCGCCTTGGCTACGCACCCACGCGAAGGAGCATCTTCTCGGCGCCCGATGCGCGCAAGTATCGCGGCATCATCGCCGACAAGCTCGACGAGCTCGGCATCGACTACGTCGACATCACGGACGTGAACGACGAGGGCCTGCTCTTCTGCGAGGAGGATCGCCTGAAGATCCTCGAGAAGTTCCGCGCCGAGCACGTGGACGGCCTCTTCCTGCCCCACTGCAACTTCGGCACCGAGTTCATGTGCGCGCGTCTCGCGAAGGACCTCGGCGTGCCGGTGCTGCTCTGGGGGCCGCTCGATGAGCGCCCCGAGCCCGACGGCACCCGTCCGCGCGACAGCCAGTGCGGCCTCTTCGCCACGGGCAAGGTGCTCCGCCGCTTCAACGTGCCCTTCACCTACATGACGAACTGCCGCGTGGACGACCCCGTCTTCGAGCGCGGCCTTCGCGACTTCATCGCCGTCTGCAACGTGGTGAAGACCTTCCACGAGGCCCGCATCCTGCAGATCGGCCCCAGGCCCTATGAGTTCTATTCGACGATGTGCAACGAGGGCGAGCTCCTCGAGCGCTTCAACATCGAGTGCGTGCCCGTGCCGCTTCCCGAGCTCACACGCGCCGTGGCCGAGGCGAAGGCGGAGGCGACGGGCGACGGCACCTCCGACATCGAGAAGCAGATCGCGTGGATCCGCGAGCGCTACGACGTCAACTGCTCCGAGGAGCAGCTCGAGACCGTGGCCGGCATGGCCGTCTCCATGCGCCGCATGCTCAAGGCCTACCACTGCACCGCCGGCTGCATCCAGTGCTGGAACGAGCTCCAGCACGAGCTCGGCATCATGCCCTGCGCGGCGAACTCGATCTTGAACGAGGAGGGCTACCCCATCTCCTGCGAGACGGACGTCCACGGCTCCATCACCTCGCTCCTCGTGGAGGCCGCGGCCATGAACGAGCGCCGCAGCTTCTTCGCCGACTGGACGATCCGCCACCCCGACGAGCCGAACGGCGAGCTCCTGCAGCACTGCGGCCCCTGGCCGTGCTCCGTGGCGTGCGAGCGCCCGAAGGTGTGCGTGCCGCTCGCGTTCAACTACAACGGCGCCGTCACCGCCGAGGCCAAGCACGGCGAGCTCACGATCGCGCGCTTCGACGGCGACCACGGGCAGTATTCGCTGCTCCTCGGCAACGCCGAGGGCATCGACGGCCCGAATGGCAAGGGCACCTACCTTTGGATCAAGGTCGCCAACATCAAGCGCCTCGAGGCGAAGATCGTCGAGGGCCCCTACATCCACCACTGCACCGCCATCCACGGAAACGTCGTGCCGATCCTCTATGAAGCGTGCGGGAAGTACCTCGGGATCCTGCCCGATCTCTACGACCCGATCGAGGAAGAGGTCAAGGCCTACTTGAGGGGAGAATGATGCGTCCACTCGAAGAACTTGAGCAGCTGCGCTGGCCACTTCGCCAGCAGGCGCTCGACATGGTCTACAACGGAAAGACCGGCCACCTCGGCGGGGATTTCAGCGTGATCGATGCCCTGATCGTGCTCTATTTTCGCCACCTGAACATGAGCCCCGAGCAGCAAGATGACGCGAACCGCGATCGCTTCCTGCTCTCGAAGGGCCACGCGGTGGAGGCCTTCTACGCGGTGCTCGCTGAAGCGGGCTTCATCGACGTGAAGGACGTGATCAAGAACTACGCCAAGGACGGCAGCCCCTACATCGGCCACCCGAACCACGGCATCCCCGGCATCGAGATGAACACCGGCTCGCTCGGCCATGGCCTCCCGATCGCCTGCGGCATGGCGCTTGCCGCGAAGATGGACGAGCTCAGCTACCGCACGTATTGCTTCATGGGCGACGGCGAGCTCGCCGAGGGGTCCGTGTGGGAGGGGGCGATGAGCGGCTCGAACTTTGCGCTCGACAACCTCTGCGGCCTCATCGACCGCAACCACCTACAGATCTCCGGCGACACGGAAGACGTGATGAAGCTCGACTCGCTGAAGGAGCGCTGGGAGGCCTTCGGCTGGCATGTCGTTGAGTGCGATGGCAATGACCTCTCGGCGCTCGACGCGGCCTTCACCGAGGCCGAGAACACCAAGGGCCAGCCGACGATGATTATCGCGAACACGGTGAAGGGCTACGGCAGCCCCCTCATGGAGAACAAGGCCGGCTGGCACCATCAAGTGCCGAACGCCGAGCAGTACGAGACCATCAAGGGCGAGCTCAAGGCCCGCGCCGAGGAGGTGCGCAATGGCTAACCTCGCAAACCGCGCCGTCATCGCGGACGTGCTCATGAAGCGCGCGGCGACGGACTCCGAGATCGTCGTGCTTTGCTCCGATTCCCGTGGCTCCGCGGCACTCGACCCCTTCTTCGAGACCTACCCCAAGCAGGCCGTGGAGGTGGGCATCGCCGAGCAGGACCTCGTGGGCATGTCCGCGGGGCTCGCCGCCTGCGGGAAGAAGGCCGTGGCCGTGTCACCGGCGAGCTTCCTCGCCACCCGCTCCTACGAGCAGGCGCGCGTTGACTGCGCCTATTCGGATACGAACGTCATCCTCGTGGGCATCTCCGGCGGCGTCTCCTATGGCGAGCTCGGCATGACGCACCAGTCGGCGCAGGACATCGCCGCGCTCGCGGCCGTGCCGAACATGCGCGTCTACCTGCCGAGCGACCAGCACCAGACGCGTAAGCTCATGAACGCGCTCCTCGACGACGAGAAGTGCGCGTACGTGCGCGTGGGCCGAAGCGTCGTGCCGGACGTCTACGCCGAGGACGACTGCCCCTTCGAGCTCAACCGCGCGAACGTGCTTCGCGAGGGCTCCGACGTGGCGCTCATCGCCACGGGCGAGCTCGTGCACGCCTGCCTCGAGGCCGCGAAGGCGCTCGAAGCCGAGGGCATCTCCACGACGGTCGTGGACATGTATTGCGTGAAGCCGCTCGACGAGGAGGCGGTGCTTCGTGCCGCGAAGGGCGCGAAGGTCGTGCTCACGGCCGAGGAGGCGGCGCCCTTCGGCGGGCTCGGCTCCATGGTGGCGCAGGTGGTGGGTGAGAAGTGCCCCCGCCCGATGAAGACGCTCGCGCTTCCGGACGCCCCGGTGAAGACCGGCACTAAGGCGCAGATCTTCGCGCGCTACGGCCTCGACGCCGCGGGCATCGCGAAGCGCGCGAAGGAGTTCCTCGCGGCCGCCAAGTAACGCGTATCGCCCACGCCACACCTCGCCCTCGTAAGGAGGAGCCATGCGGGAAAACACGCCCTTTGTCCTCGCGATCGACCAGTCCACGCAGGGTACGAAGGCAGTGCTCTTCGATTCTCGCGGAAACGCCGTGGTGAAGACCTCGCGGCCGCACCGCCAGATCGTGAACGACAAGGGGTGGGTCTCGCATGACCCCGAGGAGATCATCACGAACGTGCTCGCCGTCTGCCGCGACGCCTGCGCGCAGGCGGGCGTGCTCGAGGGCGAGGTGGCCTGCGTGGGCCTCTCGAACCAGCGCGAGACTTGCCTCGCGTGGGACCTCGAAACGCGCCAGGCGCTCGCGAACGCCATCGTGTGGCAAGACGGCCGCGCGCAGGAGCTCTGCGCCCGCCTCGCCGCCGAGAAGCCCGGGCAAGTGGAGCGCGTGCGCGAGCTCTCCGGCCTCGAGCTCTCGCCGTACTTCTCCGCCTCGAAGATGGCGTGGCTCATGGAGAACATCCCTCCCGTGGCGGACGCCGCCGCGCGCGGCACGCTCGCCTTGGGCACGATTGATTCCTGGGTGGCCTTCAAGATCTGCCGCGAGCACCCCTTCAAGACGGAGCCCTCGAACGCGTGCCGCACGCAGCTCCTCGACCTTCGCGAGGTGGCGTGGAGCGAGGAGCTCTGCGACTTCTTCGGCCTGCCGATCAGCGCCCTCGGCGAGGTCGTGCACTCCGATAGCGTCTTCGGCACCACGACCATGGGCGGGCTCTTCGACGAGCCCATCCCGGTGTGCGGCGTGCTCGGCGACTCGCAGGCCGCGCTCGCCGCGCAGAATTGCCTCGACGCGGGTGAGCTCAAGGCCACCTACGGTACGGGCTCCTCGGTGGTGCTCCAGACGGGCGAGCGCCTCATCCGCTCCACGCACGGCCTCGTGAGCTCGATCGCCTGGGATTTCGGCGGCAAGGTGAGCTACATCCTCGAGGGCAACATCAACTACTCCGGCGCCGTGATCACCTGGCTCATCGACGACATGAAGCTCATCCACGAGCCCGGCGAGACGGAGGACATCTGCCGGAAGGCGAACCCGAAGGATCGCGCGGTCTTCGTGCCGGCGTTCACCGGCCTCGGGGCGCCGTGGTGGGATGGCGACGCGACGGGGCTCCTCACGGGAGTGACGCGCACGACCGGCAGGAACGAGATGGTGAAGGCGGTCGTCGATTCGATCTGCCTCCAGGACACCTCGCTCGTGCGCGCCATGCGCGCGGACAGCGGCTTCCCGGTGGTCGAGCTCCGTGCGGACGGCGGCCCCTCGCATAACGCCTACCTCATGCAGCTCCAGGCGGATCTCGCCGAGGTGGAGGTCGTGGTCTCGAGCTTGGCCGAGCTCTCCGCGGGCGGCGTAGCCTACGTGGCCGGCTCCTCCGCGGGCGTCTACCGCGGAAACGCCATCTACGAGGCTATTCAACGCGAGACGTACCTCCCGAAGATGGGCGAGGCCGAGCGCGAGGAGCGCCTCGCGAGGTGGGAATCCGCTTTGTATCAAACTGTGCACAGAAACTAGTTGCGCAAACGTTTACGTAGTGTGCTAGACTGCGTGCAGGCAGTAAGTAAACGTTTACGTATGAAGGGAGAGGGATTAAAGGGTTTACTAAACCTGAAACTGCATAACCCTGAAAGCGCTGCTTTATACAGTGCGTATGTGTTTCCATGTGTGTTCAGTTCGTGTAGAGACCGGCCACGAGAGAGGGGAACCCTATGGCCGTTGACAACAAAGCGATCGCCGAAGGCGTACTTGCCGCAGTCGGTGGTCCCGAGAACGTGGGCAGCGCCACGCACTGCATGACGCGCCTTCGTCTCACCGTGAAGGACAAGAGCCTCGTGGACGAGGACGCCACGAAGGCCGTCAAGGGCGTCCTTGGCGCCGTGTGGGCCGGCCCCCAGTTCCAGGTGATCATCGGCCAGAACGTGCCGAAGGTCTACGCGGAGGTTACGAGCATGGGCGTCGCCGGCGGCGGCTCCGTGGACGAGAACCTCGACGACGCGGTGAAGGAACCGCTCACGCCGAAGAAGGTCTGGAACAACGCGCTCGACTTCCTCTCCGGCTCCATGGTCCAGCTGATCCCGCTCATGATGGCAGGCGGTCTCTTCCGCACCTTCGCCGTCGTGCTCGGCCCGACCATGCTCAACGTCCTCGCCGAGGACAGCGCCGCCTACATCTTCTTCAACACGATCATGTACGACGCGGCGTTCTACTTCCTGCCCATCTACCTCGGCTTCTGTGCCTGCCGTAAGATCGGCGCCACGCCGGTGCTCGGCGCCCTCATGGGCGGCATCCTCATCTCCCCGGGCATCATCGCCGCGGCGTCTGAGGGTGGAAGCGGCGTCATCAGCGTCTACGGCATCGAAATCGCGGCGGCCAACTACAGCCAGTCCGTGCTCCCGATCATGCTCTCCGTGCCGTGCATCTACTTCATCGAGAAGTGGATCAAGATGTGGATGCCCGACGCGCTCTCCACGATCTTCACCCCGTTCCTCACGATGGTGATCGTCGTCCCGATCTCCCTCATCATCCTCGCGCCGCTCGGCGCCCTCATCGGTAACGGCATCGGCGCCGCGCTCTTCGGCCTCGCCGACTTCGGTGGCGTCTTCACCTTCCTCGTCATGGCCGTCATCGGCGCCCTCTGGCAGCTCTTCGTCGTGGCCGGCATGCACATGCCGATCATCATGGTCGCCATCGTCCAGCTCGCCCAAGCCGGCATGGACCCCGTGATCTTCGTCTCCACCAACTGCGCCATGTGGGCGGTGTGGGGCTGCGTCCTCGGTGCGGCGCTTCGCCTGCGTGACAAGGAAGAGAAGAGCCTTTGCTGGGGCTACCTCGTGGCTGCGGTCCTCGGTGGCGTGACTGAGCCCGGCCTCTTCGGCGTCGTTCTTCGCTATCGTCGCACCATGCTCGGCATGTTCGCCGGCGGTGCCGCGGGCGCCGTGCTCTCCGGCCTCCTCGGCGTGGTCGTCTATCCCGGCGGCGGCGCGACCAACTTCCTCATCGCCCTCCAGTACATGCAGGGTGGCACGCAGAACCTCATCTGCATGCTCATCGGCGCCGCCTGCTCCATCGTGGTTGCCTGCATCGTCGTCATGATGTTCGGCTTCACCGCCGAGGAGCTTGGCACGAGCGAGGAAGAGGCCGAGGTCGACGCCGTGGTGCCCGGCACGATGGACTACTAAGCGCTGCGGCTTCCTGGTGCACCCCATCTGCGAGCGATTTTGAGTGCTCACGTACTTAGTACGCTATGCACTCAAAATCCCCCGCATCTGGGGCACCCCAGAAACCCTCGCGAAGTTTGTGGGAGATCCTCGCGGAGTTTGTGAGGTAATGAGTTGACCAACGTGGGGCGGTTGCCGGAGGAGCAGCCGCCCCACGTTCCTTTATCTGGCGAAAGGGACGGGAAGATATGGCCACCTGCTGGATGCCGGAAACCTTGAGCTTCGCGGCCTCGCGCGTGCCGGAGAACCCGCTTGAGGATGTGCACTGCTGGGCGCACTTCGAGGGGCCATCGGGGCGGGTGATCCGCCGCGAGGCGTACTGGGACGGCGGGCGCGTCTTCCGCGTGAGCTTCGCGCCCACGGAGCCGGGCGTCTGGCGCTGGGAGACCTCCTGCGCAGACGACGTCGCGCTCGATGGCCACTCCGGCACGCTCGAGGCCGCACCCTACGAGGGTGGCCTCATGCTCTATCGCCACGGCTTCATCCGCGTGGGCGACGACCATCGCCACCTCGCCTACGCCGACGGCACGCCGTTCTTCTGGCTCGGCGACACGCACTGGGAGTTCGCCTACGGCGAGCGCTGGGATGAATCGAACCACCCGGAGATGAGCTCGATGTTTTGCGGCATGGTCGATCGCCGCGTGGCGCAGGGCTTCACGGTCTACCAGACGAACCTCCGGACGGACTTCCAAGGCGTGAACCGCTACTGGGTGGACGGCGACCTCGAGCACCTCGTGCCGAATGTGGCCTTCTACCAGCAAGAGCTCGACCGCCGCATGGCGTACGTGGCGAACGCGGGACTCGTGAACGCCCTCGGCATCGCCTGGAACGATTCAATCCTCGCGCCCGAAGCACCCCATGCGATGGCCGCCGCGGCTCGCTACCTCGTGGCACGCTATGGCGCCTACCCCGTGGTCTGGACGCTCGCGGGCGAGATCGCGGGCTACAACCCCGTGACGCGCGAGACGCTCATCAACCGCTGGCGCGAGGTGGCGAAGGTCTTCGAGGACTGCGACGGTTACGGCCACCTCCAGACGGCGCACTACACGAACGAGCGCCCCTTCGCGAGCTACTACCAAGACGAGGACTGGTTCGACTTCACGCTGAACCAAGCCGGCCACGGCGATTTCGTCGTCGCCGAGGCGGACTATCGCGAGTTCTTTGCCGCGCACGACGACAAGCCCTTCATCGAGGGCGAATCGATGTATGAGCTCTGCTCCTCGCTCGAGGTAAACGGCCCGAGGGAGATAACGCCGGTGATGCTTCGCCGCGTGGCCTACACCGCGATCCAGCTCGGCGCCGCCGGCTACACCTACGGCGCGCAGGGCATCTGGGACAACGTCTGGGACGCGGCGCAGTTCGAGCGCGATGCGATGATGAAGTACCTCACGAACACCTTCAACCGCGGCCACGTGACCTGGGTGGACGCCATCGACGCGCCCGGCGGGCAGCAGATGGGCATCATGCGGCGCTTCTACGAGGACGTGGACTTCTCGCGCCTCGTGCCCTACGCGGGAGACGCGGGAAGCGCCGTGCTCGGCCGTGCGAAACCACTCGCGTCAATCGCCGAGGATGGCAGTCGTCTCGTGGCCTACTACTCGGAATCGGTGCGCAAACCGCTTTCCGTGGAGGGCCTCACGCCAGGTGCGTGGCGTCTCACGTGGTTCGACCCGCGCACGGGAGAGTTCGGCGCGCCCGAGGACGCTACCATCGACGGTGCATGGACGCTCCCGGAGAAGCCGAGCATCGAGGACTGGCTCCTCGTGGCGGAGAAAGCGTGAGGCACCATGGCTGAGACCGAGAACCCCCTCGTGGCCGAAGACCTCGTCCCCGAAAACGACGAAGACGCGAAGCCCAAGGGCCCGGTGCGCCGCGCGGCCGACAAGGTGCTCGACTTCTTCACGGGCTCGATGATCCAGCTCATCCCGCTCATCATGGCGGGAGGGCTTTTCCGCTCGTTCGCGGTGGTGCTCGGGCCGGATCTGCTGAACCTCATCTCGCCCGAGAGCCCCACCTACCTCTTCTTCAACACCATCCTCTTCGACGCCTGCTTCTATTTCATCCCCATCTACCTCGGGTTCACGGCGGCGCGAAAGATCGGCGCCACGCCCGTGCTCGGGGCGCTCATGGGCGGCATCCTCATCTCCCTCGGCATCATCGCCGCGGCCGCGCAGGAGGGCGGCGGCACCATCAGCGTCTACGGCATCGAGATCGCCGCGGCGAACTACAGCCAGTCCGTGCTGCCGATCATGCTCGCCGTGCCACTCATCTACGTCATCGAGAAGTGGATCAAGGGCTGGATGCCAGACGCGCTCTCGACGATCTTCACGCCGTTTTTGACGATGGTGATCAGCGTGCCGACCGTGCTCATCATCCTCGCACCACTCGGAAACCTCATCGGCAGCGCCATAGGGACGGCCCTCTTCGCGCTCGCGGATCTCGGCGGCTTCGCGATCCTCATCTTCATGGCGGTGATGGGGGCGTTTTGGCAACTCTTCGTCATCGCGCAGATCCACATGCCGATCATCCTTCTCGCGCAGGTGCAGATCATCCAGGTGGGCTACGACCCCTACATCTTCGTGGCGGCGAACTGTTGCTCGTTTGCCGTGTGGGGCTGCGCGCTCGGCGCCTTCTTGCGCCTGCGCGACAAGGACCAGAAAGCGCAGTCGCTCGGCTACCTCGTGGCCGCGATCGTGGGCGGGGTGACGGAGCCCACGCTCTTCGGCATCAACATGCGCTATCGCCGCACGTTCCTCGGCATGTTCGTGGGCGGTGCGGTGAGCTCCGTGGTGGCATGCCTGCTCGGTGTGACGTACTACATCGCGGGGGGCGGCTCGAACTTCCTCGTCTTTCTGAACTACCTGCCCGGCGGCCTCATGAACGTGGCCTTCGGAGTGGGCACGGCGGTGCTCGCCGTCGTGGTGAGCGCGATCGTCACGTACCTCTTCGGCTTCACGCAGAAGGAGCTCGCAACGACGGAAGCCGAGGCCGAGACCGACGCCGTCGTGCCCGGCGCGATGGATTTCTGAGAGCACTCGCCAAAGAGAAGGCGCCACGGGGATTGGTCGTTCCCGTGGCGCCTAGGAGAGTGGCTGAGCTTCTTTCCCGTTAGCGAACCGTCACCACGACGCGGCGGTAGGCGCACATGAAGCCGTCCTCGTGGGCGGGCTCGTCGCTCGCGCGGCAGATGACGTGGATCGTGGAGCCGGCGGGGGCGTCGGCGGGGATGGTGAGCTCGGCCACGGGACCCTGCGCGGCGAGGTCGATCGACTTGCCGTAGGTGCCGGCCTCGGGGTAGTCGAACCACGTGATCGCGAGCTCGTCGCCGTCGGGGTCCTCCGCCTTGGCCGTGAGCGTGAGCGTCTCGCCGGGCGCGGCGGTGAGGTCGAGACCCTCCTCGATCTCGAGCTCAGGACGGTGGTTCGCCTTGCTGAAGTCGTTCGTCACGCACCATTCGGCGCGTCCGGCGAACTCGTTCATCCAGTCGTTGATCCAGCGGGAGAACTGGTAGGCCACGGGCTTCACCGTCGGATGCCCGCCGTCCTCGCCGTTTTTCCAGTAATCCGCCTTGGGGTTGAACTCGTTCTCGGGATCGCGCGTGAAGCGGCCACCCCAGCCGCCCCAGGACGGGTCCTCGGTGGAGCGGAGTCCCACGTCGATGAGGTGCAGGAAGGAAGGCGAATCGCCCTCGCTGATCATGTAGTACCGCTCGCGATCCTCCTTGCCCCACCAGTTGCCGCCGAGGAGATCGGGGTTCGAGCCGAACTGCGAGCGCGGCTCCTCGCCGGGGTAGACGTGGCCGTCCGCCCAGGTGTGGTACTTCGCGAGGAGCGGGCCCTTGGAGAGCAGGTGCTTGTGCATCCACGTGCCCTCGAAGACGTGAAGCGCCTCGGGCGGGTCGAGCTCGTCGTTGAACATGAAGGCGATGCCCATGATGTTCGTGCAGTGGAGCATCGGGAGGTCCGGCCAGGCACCGGCGATGTAGTCCTTATACGTGTCGTCCTGCGTGACGATCATGTAGATGATCGCCTTCGAGCAGACGCGCTCGTAGACCTCCTGCCACAGGTCCGTGCCCTTGAACTCCTCCTCGATGGACATGAGCGCGCGGCCGATCGTGTTCGTGCCGCCGCCCGCGAGGAGCCAGAGGGGGCGCGGGTCGTCCTTGAAGATGGCCTCGCGGATGAGCTCTGAGCCGAGGGTGGGCTCCGCCATGTCGTTCATCGTCTTCACGTTGCCCACGGCGAGCACCTCGCGAAGCGCGTCCGGGGTGGGGTAGTCGGGGTCATGCGCCGCGAGGTTCGGGTAGACCTCGGCATAGGCGTCGACGTCCTCCCACATCCACACGGGGTCCGCCCAGCGCTTAGGCTCGACGCCCTTTTCGGGGTCGCCCGCGAAGTGGAAGCACGAGCTCGAGGAGACGATGCCCTCGATGTCGATGTCGTTCGCGTAGAGCAACAGGTGGACGAACGAGTTCATGTCGTCGCATTCGCCGTCGTTCGTGAAGATCGCGCGAGCCTTGAGCTTTGCCATGCGTGCCTCCTGGTGGCGGGGTGGGGGGGGATGGGCGAAACGCCATGCCTATTCTTGAATCTATGGCCCCTTACCTGTGGGTTCGTCACGTTTAGTAAACCCTTCAGCGGCGCGGGGAGGCCAGGGCGGTGCCGCCATGGCGGTAATGTGGCGGTAAAACGCCAGGCTCACGGGTAGCTCTCAGAACCCCTCCTGGAGCTTTCCGCGAGTCAGATGGTGATGATGGCCTGGCGGGGCACGGCGAAGTGGCGCGCTGCCTGATCCAGACCTTCCACCAGCCACGCGGGCATCGTGAGATTCACCTTGCGCGCCGGCTCGTTCATGCGGCTAGTGGGACTTCATGAAATGCTCGTGGGCTTTGGCGAACGCTCGCGCGCTGTGCCCGCATTGCTTGACGAGCTTCGCGTAATCGAGCTCGGACTCGGCGGAGGAGAGGTGGTTGCCCATCGACTTACGCACGTCCACGCTCGTCTCGTAGTCGTCGAAGCGCAGGCTCGCGTTCGTCTGCCCGAGGATCACGCGGGGCTCTACGCGAGCGCCCACGAAGGGGATCTCCTCATAGTCCTCGATGGCCTGCGCCAGGCGCGCGACGTCGGCGCCGCGGCCGGCATCGTCGTGCTCGTCGAAGAGGTGCGGGAAGCGCTCCCTTTGCGCGGGGCTGCCGAGCTTCATGAGGTAGACGGGATCGCTCGCACTCCGATTGCCGTCGAGGATCCAAAGGGAGAGTTCGCTTCTCGCGGCGGGTGGCTGCGTGGTGTCGCCGAAGTCGATCGCGGCGGCCACGAGCCCCTCCTCCACGAGCATCCGCCGCAGATCTTGGTGGAAACCTCCTGGGAGCAAACGTCCGGTGAGCGCGAGGATGGCCTTGCCGTGAGAGGCCTTCACGATGCTCCGCGCGGCGGCGAGGGTGATGGAGTCGTCCTCGTCGATGCCGGGCACCTCGTCCATCAGTCGGTCTCGCCACTCGTAATAGGCATCGCTTGCGCTGGCATCCTCCTCACCTTCGGGGATGAACTCGTGGTAGATCACGTTGCTCAGGACCTCGGGAAGGACGAGCAGGACCTTGGGCGGGATGATGGGCTCGTGCTCGTCCTCCGGTCTTTCGGAGAGCTCTCGCAGGCTTTCAGGCAGGGGCAGCTCGCCCAGGCACGCCGTGCGCGTGATACTGAGCGAGGGGTCCGCCACCGCGAGCGCCATCTGCGCGGCCGCCATGGCCTTGCGATTGAGGAAGAGCGTCCCGAGGTGCGCATTGGCGGCCAAGAGCTTGGCGAAGGCGGGTGCTTGCTCGGCGCCTAGCACCCACGCAGCGTCATCGCCGTTCGCGTGGGCGCCTAGGCGAGCGAGGAGCTCCGGCACCGCTGCGGGCACGTTCGCTATCGGCACGCCCACGAGCCGCATCAAGCTCATGAGCAGCGGCCTGTACCTCGCGGGGTCCCTATCCGCGAGCCAGCCCGCGGGCATGTCGTCGTGTTCCTCCGTTTGGACGATCTCCCTTGTGGCGATGGCGGAAAGGAGGGCGCGCAGGCCCGCGTCATCGACGGGCAGGCGCTCGATGAGGGAGACGAGCGCGTCGTCGTAGGAGGCGCGGGTCTCGCTGCCGATGCCGATGAGCTCGGCCTTCTCCTTGAGCGCCTCCATGGTCCATGGTGCCGTGCCGGATGCGCCCTCGGGCGCGCAGATGGCATCTTCCACGTAGTGTCCTAAGCCGATGAAGGCGTAGGGATCGCTCGAGAACCTTGCCCATCTCTGCCGCTCGGGCTCACGATCGCCATGCCTTCCGGTGGTCTCTTCCTCAGCCACGCTGATCGCCCCCTTCCGGCTCGATGCCCTTCGGCCTGCCAGATGCTCCCTCGCCGAGAGTCTTCGCAAAGGCGCTGTCGAGCATGCGTTGCTCGGCGGCGTCGAGGGCGTGGCGATCTTTCATGGCGGAGGCGCGCAGTTGCACGAGCCTGCCGAGCTCGCGTTGCGTTTCCAGCGGCGGCAGCAGGATCTCGAGCGACGTGAGGTCCTCGAGCGAGAGCGAGCGCCGGGAGCTCTTCGCGGGAAGCACCTCGTCTTTGACGATTGTCGTGGAGAGGTATCCCACGAGGTACCAGGGGTCGAGCTGTTCCTTCGTCGCCTCATCCATGCGGATGATGGCGAAGGAGGCGGGCACGAAGGCGCCCTCGGATTCAAGATCCACGCATGCGCAGCCGAAGGGCGGGGAGAGTGAGACGACCACGTCGTCCGGCTTCGCGAGCGCGTCCTCGATGGATTGCATGTACCGGCCGCTGCGCATGGGGAAGCGCAGCGTCTGGAGCGAGAAGCGATCCAGCACGCCGTCTCCGAGGGCTGTGGGGGAGAGCATGGGCATCTCGACTACTTCCTTCTGCTCCTCATCTGCGGGACCGTGGAAACGCGGAGCGGGCTTTCCGGAGATGAGCAGGGGGAAGGAAGTCGCCGTGATGCGCGAGGGGCGACCGCGGCGAGGCTCGCCCGGGTGGCGTTTTGCCTGCTCTTCGGCGAGCGCCCCGAGGGTGCGCTGGGTGATGATGGTTGCGTGCGGTGCGGCATGCGCGGCGGCGTGCGTACTTGTCATGGACGCCCCCTCGTCTTCGCGGGGTGTGGATTTCGAACAAGCCCGGGAGTTCGAGTATCAACTATATGGGTGGCTTTGACTTCATGCGAGTGCAGGTACCTCACTTTCGAGCGGCCCTACGGTGGATGTCGCCAGCCAGCTCGAGCGCCTCGCGAGCCTCCACGAGCGCGGCGTACTCACGGACAACGAGTTCGTCGCGCAGAAGGCGAAGATCTTGGGGCGTAGTAGAGGGGCCCGAGAACACCAGATCACCCAGCCGCTGGCGGAGGCCCATCATGAGGCGGATCTTCTTGATGCTGTTGCCGGGGGCGAACTGATCGCCCATGGCGATCCCCCATATAAATGGAAATGGCCCACCGCATTTCAGGATAACCGGCGTGGCCGGACATAGCCTTGGGTGGGCACTGCCAACGTCGAGTATACCCCAGAGGCACGCTCGTTATACTGTGAGTGTTGCTGCGCTAGTTCACGAAGCTTACTCCAGCAAATTCTTGCACTCGTGTTATCTCGGCGGTTCCAGCAAGAAGTGCTCATCTGGATTTCCTTGCGATGAGTATCGAACACTATAACTCGATACTCAGTAAGTCCGTATGTGAGTGGGACAAAACCGCTTGAAAGAGGCGATTAGTTGTTCTTTGTAGAAATAGTCACAAATGCGTTGTAGACAAATAAGATACGGCTATGACTCTAAATCGCAGGAGGAACGGTTACAATACTACGATAAGACCATCTTTGAATAGTCGGGAAAGCTGCTACCATGAACATTCAAATGCAGTTCGATTGTCTGACCTCTACTGCCACATATGAGGAACAGAGGATTATGTGGAGGAGCAGAGCGCTCACTATTCCGGGCCTTAAGGGAGGAAAAAAGGCCAGTTTTCCACTTACTGTCGAGCTTGTACACTTGGTTGGCCAAAACAAAGCTCTTGATCTAGATTCCAAACCTGAAGTTAGCTCCGTCCAAAATCCAGATACTTGGAGGAGCTACTCGCGTTTCTTGTGCCTATCGGGTCTGACCTATAATAAAGAGGGAGAGCTGCATCTTACCGAGCAAGGTCTTGATTTTAATGCCAATCCAACTAAAAGAGCCTTAGCTTCTCTATTTCAATCACGCTATAGAATTTTCGGAGAAATAGTTGCCATATTGAGCAACGTAAGCATGACGATAAGTAGGCTAAATGAGATAGTAAATGATCTATATGCCGTGGATTGGAAAACGGAAAGTGGAGTATGGGAACGGGTGAACTGGCTTGAGGTACTGGGCCTAGTCCAAGCACTTTCTAAACACGAATGGGGTCCAACTGAAGAAGGATTAGAGCTTATAGCTGGTTGGGACCTAATAACACCGCAAGCACTGTCTGATGATGGATCTATTGATCAAGCGGTCGAAATAGATGAAGCGCTGCAAGTAATAGCGGATATGCTCGCTGAGCTTGAGAAGAATCCCAGTGAGCATATTAATAGAAATACATATAACATCTGGTTTCCTAGTCCAGATGCTATTAATAAGCTCAGAGAAATCATGCAGATCGCCTCAGATCCAATCGAGAAGAAGGATCTATTCAAATTTATAACGAAAAAATTCAACCTTAAAGCGAGCAGCGTGGAATCAATGATGCCTTTCCTTAAGGCTTCCGATTTAATAGAGGAGACAAGGAGGGGCGTATATCAAGCAAGTCTGATCTCTAGAGCTTGGCTGAATTCTGGAAGTGACATTGATCTTGTGCGAATCCTTCACGCGAAAGTTCGTTTCGTCGGAGAAGTTCTTGGCGTTGCCCGTAATGGCGTAAAGAGAAATGAGCTTTATCAAGCTTCAAATCTTTATGGTCAAAGGGAATCTAGAGTTAGATGGATCGTCAAAATACTCCTTGAAGCTGGTCTCATTGAAGAAACAAGATACCTACATCTTGAAACTACGCCATTAGGATTGAGTCTTTATGAAACTTTACCAATTGCTGATCAAAAAATCTATGAAAATGAAAATCAGGCAATCGATGAAGCCACTTTGGATCCCGAACCAATAGTATCTACCGAGCTCCCTTTGGCAATTCATCTTGAAACGACGTCGCAGGATCCTCTGGCCGATGGTAAACAAGCGGGTCTCGCATTTGAGGAAGTAATAGCTGAAGTATTCTCGACATTAGGATTTGAGACACGGCATATAGGTGGTTCTGGGGATACCGATGTAGTCATCCAATGGAAGGACGCTGATGGAAAACCTACCAAGGCGATCATAGACGGAAAGTCTAAGAGCACTGGTGGGGTCACGCATCAAGATGTTAATATCGTGGCATTAGAGAGTCATGCAAAGAAGAATCACGCTTCGTATATAGCCGTTGTTGGTCATGCATTTTCTGGTCAAACAATACGCAGCTATGCAGAAGATAAGAATATCGCACTTATCAGTGTAGAGAATTTAAAACGCTATTTGCATGCATCATTTGAGCTAGGACTTACACCTAATGATCTATCTTTAATGTTTAAGATAGTAGATGACGGTATGAGTCTCGATGATCTGATTACCCATAAGAGAAGAGAACTTCATGTTATTTCAATGGTTATAGCAGAATTCAAAAAGAATCAGCAGGAGATTGGTGATATATCACCTCGCGACATGTATCTTCTTCTACGTAATTCATCAGAGAAGGCATCAGTTGAGGAGCTCGAGAACGCCTTCGACTTGCTATCCGATCCCTCCATTATGGCCTTGCGTCCTGCTAGCACTTCGGGAAAGGACGAGCGCAAGGGCTACATTCTTGAAGATGCGGTCAGTATTGCACATCGTCTTCATGCACTTGGCACTGCGATTGAAGATGGACTGATGAGGATAGATGGCTGAATTCAGTTTGCTTCATCCCTACGTATATATGCCATTCGGAATAATAGCCATATGTTGTGCACGAAAAGTTACACGGGAAGACAGCTATCTTATCCGTGAAACAGCTTAATCACGATTGCGTATTAAACAAGCTTACGTGAATGGTTGTACGCTCTGGATACTCGGAGCTTAGTTACACCATGATTGTTTCCCGAGGACCCCTCATGCGCCATCGTTGCAAAGTGACTGCGCTCGCGACGCCGTGCGACGAGGAGCTCCAGCGCGCCTACCTCAAGGATCCCGAAGCAGGCCCCTGCCCGGCCTTCCACGTGGGCGAGGAGTTCCTCTTCGAGAACGAGGGCGATCGCGACGACTTCTGGTATTTCGGCCAGAAGCTCGATCCGCGTTTCCCCTGCGCGGAGGCCTGGGACTGCATCTCGCGCTTCATCTACACCGCGCTCCAGGGCGGCACGCCCATGCGCAACTGGTGCGCGGACGAGCGCGTGATGATCGACTGCTACAACGACGGCACGCGTCCCGTCATCTTCAAGATCGAGCGCATCGACGTCCCCCTACGCCCCCGAGGAAGAGGCCTGGCTCGCCAGCCACGACTTCCTATTGCGCCGCGATGGCGAATAGGCATGGTGCGCTCGGATGTCGCCATCTGCTGATCAATAACAGCTGGTAGGCAGGGGTAAGCATAGTCGCCCGTTCAAAGCGTGCACAGCGTGTTGTCCTCACCTCAGAATGTATATTGTCGAACGCGCCTTGCCTTCCTGCCGAATAAGACCTTTCTCCATGAGCGAGCGCAGGAGGTAATACGCTTGGCTATGTGACACGCCGAGATAATCGGCAACATCTCGCGTGCTCACCGCTCCGAGGCGACTTGCGAATTCAAGGATTCGATGCTCTTGGCTTTCACGCGAGACGCCCGCGCGGGAAGGACGTTGTACCGAGATTCCCAAGCGTGCGAGATACGCTTCGCTCACGCGATAACGCCGATGTAGGGTGCCGATTTCTCCGTTGACGAGATGGTGCGCCTCCAGCACATCCAACGTCTCTTCGAGACGAGTCCTTGACATGTCAACGGAATGTGCAAGCTCGTCTGTCGTGATCCCTCGAGTTCCATACGGCTGATGACTCCAAAGCTCCCAAAGGACGAGAGTCTCCTGCAACGAGAGCGAATGGCCTTCGTCGGAGGCGGCAATGGTAAGCCTGACGAAACCTTCATCTGGCGCGCCACGGGATATGAAAACCCGCACCATCCGATCTGTCGATTCGGAGTAGTCGGGGAGCCGTCGGCCGTAGCGCAATTGCCCTAGGAAAATCCGATCGATACCTCGTCCTGTGCGTTCAGCGAGGCCTATACGTTTGAACGTATCCGCGAGTGCCGGGTTGCGTCCGACGGGTTCGGCTGTGAGAAGGTTCTTCTCCGAGATGCCGGGAATGAAGCCGCCGGCGCTTGAGACGCTGTAGCCCGCCTCGTCTATCTCTATTCGCACACCACCCATCAGCGAATAGTCGCGATGGCAGAAGGCGTTGACGATGACCTCGCGAAAACTGAATGGGTCGAAGTCCGGGACCTCTATGTGGCGCATCCCGTCCATGATTTCCGAGGAATGGTTCCATGGCGAGAAACGACCTGGCAAAGTGGTGAGCACGAGGCTCAGGAGCGCGTGGTGGCCGGTCCAGTTGTCTCGAAGGGATGTTCCCTGACGCACTTGGAAACTGCACGCATGGGTTCGCACGAAGCGGCTGAGGCTCTCCTCCTTGCCAAGCAGGAGCATGCCCGCAAGCGTCGGAACAAGCCCGCCATCTCTTCGCAGCGCCAAGCGAAGCGCAAGCAGAAGCTCCTCATCGCCAAGATCCGCGAGCGAATCGTCCGATGAATCAGCGCCGAGGATAATGTCGCGGAGAAGCCACAGCTCTCTTGGATCGAAATCATCTGTCGTGGCACCGACGACCTCGCGAAGCGACAGATCCTCTTTGCCAAGATCTGAGAGTTGCGTGCTGATCTCGGCAGGATAGAGCGGACAGGTCTCTGGCGTTCCATCTGCCTTTATGCGACGTTTGAGGAGTCTTCCCTTGCGCGTGGCAACCGTCGTCTTCATCCAGGGGACATCGACGGCGACCACCGCAGGGTTCTCGCAGACGAGCGACGCTCGCGCAGGCACGGCGGGCATCGTGTTATCCGCGATCATGGCTTCGAGCGCCACCAGATCTTGGTGTGCGTCGCTGGCTCCGCTCACCTTTCCGTCATCCTCGACCCCGAGATAGAGAGTGCCTCCACGGGTGTTCGCGAATCCGACCACCGTATCGAGGATGTCGTCTCGAGAGAGCGGGCTTGGCTGATCTCTCTTAAACTCGATCATGAGAGTTTCTCGCTTGGGCAGATCCCTCATCTAGCTCGCCTTTCTCATAGCTACAATGATGTATCTCACAATAATCTCACGATTAATGAGATACAATATCAATCTCGTAAATTGTGAGATATCCGTGAGATTCTGCAATGGATCTACTCTGAGACTGGATTCAATCCAAAGTGACCGGTTGATCTCCATGTACCCATCCGCCAATCCGGACTCCAACTCCTGATTGGCGGAAGCGCAGCGTGCGGCATGCGTTTTGATTGCTGCTTCGCGTGTGTGGCCTTGGGAGTGAAATGGCTGCCTGCTTCGTCGCGCCCTCGCCGCGTCTGGCCACTAAACGTTTTAAACATCGCTGAATTCGCAGGTGGCGCATGGCGTTTTGGATAGCATGGGAAGCGTTTCGGTGCCCTATTCGAGGGAGGTTTCATGGCTACGTACAAGACGTTCACCACGGTGGGGGATAGCGGACCCTTCGTCTCGATGCTCATCCTCAACGTCGGCTCGCCGGTGCGCGACGCCGACCTCGATCCCGCGCTCTTCTCGGTCTACGTCGAGCGCAAGGATCCTGAGACGGGCGAGGTGGTGCTCGCGAAGGAGCATCGCGCGGACCCCGTGGCGCTGCCCTCGAAGGGCTTCGTGCCCGTGCGCCGCGCCTTCGCGTGCGATGAGAACGGCCGCCCGCAGGATGGCGGCACGCACGTGGCGCTTAAGCTTCCCGAGATCCGCCTCACGAAGCGCATCGACGGCGATATCCTCGCGGGCCACCTCCGCGAGCTCGACTATCGCGTGATGCAGACTCGTGCCCTCCCGCCCGAGAAGCCGGGCGACGCCCCCGTCGTGGGCCTCGTGTTCGACGAGTGCGCGGGCGACGTCTGCCCGCAGCTCGCCGGCTGGGACGTCACGCTCTCCGGCACCTTCGACGGCATAGAGATGGCCTACGCCCTCTATACGCCGGACGTCGCTGCAGTGAACGCGCGCCGTGCGAACCCCGGCCCCTTCGGCGAGGTGAAGCCACCGCTCGAGAAGGTGCCGCTCGTCGTATGGCTGCACGGCGCGGGCGAGGGTGGCGGCGAGCCGTATCGCACCATCACCGGCAACAAGGTCGTCGCGCTCGGCGAGCCGGAGATCCAGGAGAAGCTCGGCGGCGCCGCCTATGTGCTCGCGCCCTCCTGCCCGACGTTTTGGATGGACAGCGGCGCGGGCGAGATCGCGGACGACAACCAGTCCATCTACGGCCCCGCGCTCCTCGAGCTCATCGACGAGGTCACGCTCGCGCACCCCGACATCGACGTGCACCGCATCTACATCGGCGGCCTCTCGAACGGCGGCTTCATGACCTGCCGCATGGTCGTTGACTACCCCGAGACCTTCGCCGCGGCCGTTGCCTGCTGCGCGCCGTGGGTGGGTGCGCTCGCGAGCGACGAGGAGATGGCGAAGATGGCCGAGACCCCCATCTGGTTCATCCAGGTGGATGACGACCCGCTCGTGCCGCCCGAGACGCACCTCAAGAGCTTCTGGGATCGCCTTCTCGCCGCGGGCGCCGCCGACGCGCACGCCACCTACTACGACTGCATCGCCGATGAGACCGGCGTCTACCGCGACGAGGACGGCCGCCCCGTACGCTACATTGGCCACCTCGTGTGGATCAACGTCTACCACGACACGGTGAAGACCGAGCTCGACGGCACGAACGTGATGTGGAATGGGTTCCCTGTCACTTTATGGCAGTGGGTCGGTAAGCACTCTCGTTAACGGGGCGTGGGGCGTGGAGCATATGGTTCGCCGCGCCCGGTTCTCGCTCGAGCGGTGAACGGCTTTCACCGGCCCTTTTTCTCGGGTGACACACCTCCAATTGGCCTACGGGCTCAGGTACCGGCGGACCACTCCTCCGGTCCGAGAAAAAGGACCTGCTCACCACGGCTCCCACAGGGCGCGCCGAACCATATGCTCCACGCCCTGTAAGCGACATTGACAAGGACGAAAGGGGAACGCGCGATGCAAAAGCTCGAGAAGTTGCTGGCGGGCGAGATCGAGAGCCATGTGATGCCCTTCCTCTGGGTGCACGGCGAGCCGCATGAGCGCTACGCGGCGCAGCTGGACGCCATGCAGACCGCGGGCATTCGCGAGTTTTGCGTGGAGGCGCGCCCGCATAACGACTTCGGCGGCCCCGGCTGGTTCGACGATCTCGGCTTCCTCCTCGAGGAGGCGAAGCGCCGCGGCATGGCCATGTGGCTCCTCGACGACAGCCACTTCCCCACGGGCTCCGCCAACGGCGAGGTGAAGAAGCACCACCCCGAGCTCCAGAAGCGCTACCTGCGCCTCGCCACGTTCGACGTGTGTGGGCCGCTCGAGGGCGCCGAGCTGAATCTGCGCTACACGGCCGCAAGCCCCACGGACGAGATCCTCGCGGTACTCGCGTGTCGACGAACCTCGCCTGACGAGCCGGACGTTTCCGAGACCGTGGACCTCACGCACACGCTCCACTCTCGCGCGGACTACGAGACGGGCAAGCCGGTCGTAGGCTGGGACGGCAAGCCCATGGGCTTTGACCAGGGCCCGTGCGCCGTGGTGGACCTCGACCTCGGCGAGGGGCTTTGGTATGTGAACGTGCTCTACACGAGCTTCGGCGGCGGCGAGAAGGAGACCGAGGGCTATTTGAACCCGATCGACCCCGAGGCCACGCGCGTGCTCGTGGACACGGTCTACGAGCCGGTGTACGAGCACTTTGCCGCGGACTTCGGCACCACCTTCAAGGGCTTCTTCTCAGACGAGCCGCGCTTCGGAAACATCCACGGCGCGGAGAACGCCTCCATCGGGCGCAACCCGCAGATGGTGCTCCCGTGGCGGGCGGACCTCGCGAAGCTCCTCGCGGAGCGCCTGCACACGACCTCGCTCGCGGGCCTCGACGAGAAAAGCGTGCTCGCCTACCTTCCGCTTCTCTTCTTCGGCGAGAGCGAGGCGGCGCACGTCATGCGCTATGCCTACATGGATCTCGTCTCCGAGCTCTATTCTGAAAGCTTCGACGGCGTGCTCGGGCGCTGGTGCGAGGCGCACGGCGTCGAGCGCATCGGGCACGTGATCGAGGACAACAACGCCGCCGCGCGTCTCGGCTACGGCCCCGGCCACTACTTCCGCGCGCTCGCCCACGCGAGCATGGCGGGCGTGGATGTGGTGATGGAACAGCTCATGCCGGGCTACGACGAGGGCTTCTTCCGCGGCTTCCACAAGCCCGGCTGGGAGATGGCGTTCTTCACGTACGTGCTCGGCAAACTCGGTGGCTCGCTCGCGCACTTGAACGAGGCCACGCGCGGGCGCTGCATGGCCGAGGTATTCGGCGCCTACGGCTGGGAAGAGGGCAACAAGCTCGGCAAATGGATGATCGACTACATGCTCTCGCGGGGCGTGAACTACTTCGTGCCGCACGCCTTTGACGCGGCCGACTTCCCCGATCCCGACTGCCCGCCGCACCTCGCCGCCTGGGGCCACAACCCCCAGACCGGAAACTTCGGCGAGCTCATGGCCTATACGCAGCGCCTCTCGACGCTGCTTTCGGGCGGCTACTACCGCCCGCAGGTGGCGCTCTGGTTCAACGCCGAGGCCGAGTGGAGCGGAGAATGGCAGAAGGTGGAGGAGCCGGCGCGCGCGATGGGCAGGGCGCAGATCGAGTACGACCTCGTGTCCACGGACTACCTCTGCGATGACTGCATGATCGTGCACGACGCATGGTGCTTCGTCTGCGGCAAGGACACGTTCAACGCGCTCGTGCTCCCGTGGGCAGAGGCCATGCCGAGGCGCGTGCTCGAACGCGCGCTCGACATCGCCGAAAGCGTGGCGCCCGTGTTCTTCGTGGACGGCCTGCCCACGCGCACCTCCGAGGGCGACGACGCCACGGAGCTCCTCGCCGAGCTCGCGAGCTCGAAGAACGTGGTCGTGGTGAAGCGGGCCGACCTCGCGCCCGCGCTCATCGCGGCCGAGCTTCGCGAGCTCACGCCGAGCGTGGACGTGCCGTGGCTTCGCACCTACAGCTACGGCCAGCGCGACGGCCTCGTGTACCTCCTCGTGAACGAGCATCCGTCGCTTCGCGTGGAATGCGAGCTCACGGGCGCCGTGGAAGGACACACCTACGTCTACGACGCCTTCGAGAACACGCTCGTGGAGGATCCGCATGCCTTCGAGCTCGACCTTGCGCCCTACGGCTCGAAGGTGGTGATCGTGACGAAGGACCCGATCTCAGGCGCCACTTCGGCGAGCGAGACCTTCGTGGAGAACCACGCGCGCGAGCTCGAAGAATGCGAGCTCTCGCTCGCGCCAATGGAGGAGGGCTGCGAGGCGTGGGCGCCGATCGCCACGCTCGAGCGCCCCGCGTACGTGAGCAAGCTCGAGGGACTCGACTCCTTCTGCGGACTCATCCGTTACGCCTTCAAGCCCGAGCTCTCGGGCTCCGAGGCCTCCGGGTGCGTGCGCCTTACGCTCGAGGGCGTGCAGGAGGGCGCGACCGTCTTCGCGAATGGCGAGCGCGTGGGCACGAGGATCGTGGGCGATTACATCTTCGACCTCACGGGCAGGCTCTGCGAGGGCGAGAACGAGCTCGTGGTGGAACTCGACACGACGCTCGGCCGCGCCATGGACGACTTCATCAGCCAGGTGCTGCCGATCCGCCCGACGGGCATGAAGGGCGCGCGCCTCTCGTTTGGCTGACGCTGCGGCACGCTTGCGCGCGATCTCTGCCAAGACAGTAGGGACGGTCCTTTTGTCTTGCGAGCAGCGCCTCTAGCAGCGGAAACGCCGCAAGACGAAAGGGACGGTTCTTCTGTCTTGGAAAAGCCGCAGGTAGACGGCTTGCCGCAAGACAAAAGGACCGTCCCTACTGTCTTGCGGGGGAGCAGATTCGCTACACTCGGGCAAACGTTTACGTAGCGCGGGTGCAGGGAGGTGCGTATGGCCCAGTCGAAGAGGCCCATCTCCATGCGGGAAGTGGCCGAGCTTGCCGGCGTCTCCATCGCCACCGTCTCGCGCGTGATCAACGGCCTCGGCGGTTTTTCAGAGGAAACGCGCGAGCGCGTGGAAAAGGTCATCAAGGAAAACGGCTACATCGCGAACCAAGCGGCGAAGAGCCTCCGCGAAGCGCGCACCCGCACCATCGGGATGATCGTCCCCGACATCACGAACGACTTCTTCTCCACGCTCGCGCTCCAGGCCGAGCGCGCCTTTGCCGACGAGGGCTACTCGGTGCTCATCTGCAACGACGAGAACGACGCCGAGCGTGGCGAACACTACCTGCGCACGCTCATCAGCAAGCGAGTGGACGGCATCATCTGCATCAGCGGGCGCACCACCTTCGACGAGGACGAGGTGCCGGGCAACGTGCCCATCGTCTACGTCGACCGCTTTCCCGAGCGCTCGGCGGACATCCCGCGCGTGATCTCGGATGACCTTCGCGGCGGCCGCCTCGCCACGGAGCATCTCATCGAGCACGGCTGCGAGCGGATCGCCTTCATGACGGGCGCGCACAGCGCCATCTCCGTGCAAAACCGCGGGATAGGCTACGAGCAGGCACTCGAGGCCCACGGGCTCGCGGTGGATCCTGGGCTTCGCATCGAGCTCAAGGGGCGTGTGCGTCGCTTTCAGGAGGCGCGCGAGACGCTTTCGGAGGTAATCAACTCGGGCGTGGAATTCGACGGCATCTTCGCGATGAACGACGTGATAGCCGTGGGCGCGCTCCTCGCCCTTTGCGACGCGGGCATCCGCGTTCCCGAGGACGTGAAGGTCGTTGGCTTCGACGATTCCATCTACGCGAGCATCGCCACGCCCGCGCTCTCGAGCGTCCGGCGCTTCCCCGAACAGATGGCGCGCCATGGGTGCGATGCGCTCTTGAGCCTCATCGAGGGAAACGATGTGGAGCTCGAGGATACCGTCCCCGTCGAGCTCGTCATGCGGGAGTCAACCAGGTAGGGCAATTTCGATGCGCGAACCCGCTTGCGGTGCACCGGGAGGTGCGGCAAGCGGGTTCGCGTGGTCAAAGGGAGTGTGCTATTCCCCCAGCCAGAGGGTGGCGCCACAGAGGCCGGTGGGGTCGTTTGGCAGGTAGACGCCCATGAAGTCGTCGATCGCGCGGCCGAGGGAGTTGTCCGTCTCCACGACGATCTCGTTCTCGCCCGCCCTGAGCGCACCGTCCGCGCGGAAGGCGTAGGGCGCGACGATCGCGGTGCCGCAGTCCGTGCCGTTCACCGTCAACGTGGCGCCCTCTGAAACCCCTTCGAGCTCGACCTTCGCGGGCTTCGCGGCGTCGGCTTCGGAAAGCTCGAGCGTGAAGGCGTAGCGCGCCTTGCCGGAGAACGAGGCGAGCCCCTCGAGGCGGCTCACCCACTGCGGGCGTCCCTCGAGCGTGCGCGGCTCGTTCCACTCCTCGCACTTGCTTTCCATGGAGGCGAGGGTGAGGGTGGCGTCCTTGAGCTCGATGGCGCGCGTCCACGCCACGGGAGCGGGCGCGGGCTGGGCGCCCTCGAGCGCCTTCTCGCTCACGATGATGAGTTTCGAGGCGCAGGGGGCGAGGTCGATCTCGAAGGCGTGGCTATCCTCGACGAGCGTGTTCGCGAAGGGGTCGTAGACGTAGGCGTGGCCGGCGGGCGCTCCGGAGAGCGTGCAGCGCACGGGATCCTTCGAGTGTTCGTTCACGAGGAAGAACACGTGATCAGCGCCTTGGGCGTAGCTATAGGTGCGAAGCCACGGCACCTCCACGCTGGGCGAAAGCGCGCGGAGCCCCGCCTCGCACGCGGCCTCGGCGAGCACGCCGAGCGCGACGACCCGCACCTCGTCCTCAGCCGCGAGCGCCTTGAGGAGCGCGTCCACGTCTTCGCCTTCGGAGGCGCGCGACGGGAGTCCGTCGACGAAGAAGACGGGGATCTTCGCCTCGGCGAGCGCGCGCACCTTCTCGAGCAGGCGCGTTGGCATGGCCTCCCCCCAGGGGAGCACGAGCGCGCGGAAGGTCTCGCTTCCGCAGGTGAACGTCTTCGCGGCGGAGTCGATGCGCGCCACGTCGAGGTAGTCGGTGGGCACGATGTCGTACTCGATCGTCGCGCGTCCGAGCTCGCGTGCCGGCTCCTCCATGAGCTGCCAGCTCCCGCTCCACTCGGCCTCGGCGTTGAACCAGAGCGCGACGGGCGCGTCATAGGAGCCGCCGGTGAGGAGCGTCGCGACGCGCTGGCCGTAGGCCACGAGCCGGCCGAAGTTGTCGAAGAGCGGATTATGGCCCCACGCGTGGAACTGCGGCGGGTTGTCCATGTCGGGGAACTCGGTGGCGTCGAAGGCGTGCGGCACGAAGTAGTTCACGCCGCGCACGAGCATGTAGTCGAGCATCCACTTGCAGAGCTTGTTGCCCTCGGCCCAGCCGTAGGCGCCGAAGACCTCGGCCATGCAGCGCCCCTGCTTCTTCGCGTCGAGGTGCGCGTGCGAGCCGCCGAGCTTGCCGAGCACGTAGGTGAAGAACGCCATCTCCCAGCCCGGCTTGTGGAAACCGCGGAAGTACCCGCAGTCATAGCCAGGCATGAGCTGCTCCATCACCACGTCCACGCCGCCCATGCTCGCGGGCTCGAGCGCGCGGAAGTAGTGCCCCGAGCCGTAGCCGAGGCGCGCGACGGCGTTGTTGTCCTCGATGATGTGGCCGATCTTCTCCACGCCGTGCTCTCGGCACCACGCGGCCATCACGCCCTCGAAGTTCTCGCCGTAGAGCTCGGAGACGAGGTCCATGTAGGCGTAGCGCAGCACGTGCGCGGCCTCGCAATCGCCCACGAAGAGGAGCGGAAGATAGGGGAGGAGCGTCTGCGCGTCGAGCCCTTCGAGGCAGGTGCCCTCGAGGTGCGCGGCGAGGAGCTTGGCGAGGTCCTCTCGCCAAGGAAGCACCATGCTCGGATTGCGCCCGATGGAGGCGTCTTCCGAGCCGTGGATGTTTCCGAAGCGCGCCTCGTCTGAGAAGAAGCCTTTGAAGGTGGTGCCGAAGTAGTCCGAGAAGCGGTCATAGAACTCTTGGTAGATGGTGTCGATGAGCACCTGCGTGGCCGCGGGATCGAGCGGGTTCAAATACCCCTCGGTCATCTTCTCGCCGCCCTCGAAGCTCGTGTAGAGCACGTTCACGTACCACTGGCCCTCGCCGATGCCGTCGAGCGCCACCACCGGGCAGGGGCCATAGTCGTGGCCGGTGGGGTGGTTTGTCCAATCGAACTCGGGGCGCCCGGTGAGGTAGTCCGCGCGCTCGGTGATCCCCTGCGTGAGGTCGACCGTCTCGGTGACGTCGGGCTCGTCGGCCTCGGTGCGCCTCTGCGCGAAGATGCCGAGGATGCGATCGCCGGGCGCGGCGGCCGTGTAGCGGAGGTTCAGATCGGCGCCCTCGACGGGGCCGAGCACGTCGAAGGTCGCGAGGCGCAGGAAGCGCTTGCGCAGCTCGGGGTGTTGCTTTTGCACCTCGCCGTTCGCGGTGCCCGTGGGGAAGTGGCTGTCATCGAGCGACCACACGCCCATGCCGCGGCGCTTTCCCTCCTCGAGGAGAAACGCGACGTCGCCCCACCACTGCTCGCTCCCATAGTTCTCATAGAAGCGCGGCTCGATGCAGAACTCGCGGATGCCCGCCTCCTGCATGGCGTCGAGCTGGCCGGCGTAGCGCTCATGCGGCTCGCCACGCACCCAGAGGAAGGGCATCACGTGACTCTCGGTATTGCCCGCGAGCAGCTGTTGGAGCTTTTGCATCGTGCGTTCCTTTCTTGTTCTTTCCGAATTGTCCTCCGGGGCATGGAACATATGGTTCGTCGCCCCCGGTTCCCGCTCGAACGATTACCGGATTTCACCGGCCCTTTTTCTCGGGTGACACACCTCCAATTGGCATACGGGCCTTGACTCCGGCGGACCGCTCCTCAAGGGCCGAGAAAAAGGATCTACTCACCACGGCTCCCACAGGGAGCGCCGTGTTCCACGCCCTTTGCCACGTTAACGAGTGTGCTTGCCAACCCATTGCCATAGCGTGACGGGGAAGCCGTCCCACATCACGTTCGTGCCGTCGAGCTCGGTCTTCACGGTGTCGTGGTAGACGTTGATCCACACCACGTGGCCCATGTAGCGCGTGGGCCGGCCGTCCTCGTCGTGGTAGGCGCCGGTCTCGTCGGCGATGTGATCGTAATAGGTGGCGTGCGCGTCGGCGGGGTGGTGCGCTTGGAGTCGCGGCCAAAGCGCCTTCAGGTGGTTCTCGGCGGTGACGAGCGGGTCGTCGTCCACCTGCACGAACCAGATCGGCGTCTTCGCCATGGCCGCGTATTCGGCGTCCGTGCCGAGTTCGCCCACCCAAGGCGCGCAGCACGCGACGGCGCAGGCGAAGGTCTCGGGATGGTCGGCGATGAGGCGGCAGGTCATGAAGCCGCCGTTCGAGAGGCCGCCGATATAGATGCGGGAGCGATCGACGTCGGGATGCGCTTCCACCACCTGTCGAAGGAGCTCCATCACGGCGTCCGCGTAGATGGTCTGGTTGTCGTCTTCCATCTGCCCGCTTCCGCTGTCCATCCAAAACGTGGGGCAGGAGGGCACGAGCACGTAGGCGGCGCCGCCGAGCTTGGCCTGGATCTCGCCCTCGCCAAGCGCGACCACCTTGTTGCCGGTGACGGTGAGGTAGGGATCGTCTCCGCCTTCGCCGGCGCCATGGAGCCAGAGGAGGAGGGGCGCTTTCTCGAGCGGCTGCCATCTGGGCGCGAAGGGCCAGGTTTCGGCCGCCTTCCGCGCGTTCACTGCGGCGATGTCCGGCGAGTAGAGGCCATAGGCGAGCTCGATGCCCGCGAAGGTGCCGCAGCCGGAGAGATCCCAGCCGGCGAGCTGGGAGCACACGTCGCCCGCGCACTCGTCGAAGATGAGGCCCGAGAGGGGTGCCTCGTCTTCCGCGAGCGCGAGCATGGGAGCCGTCTGCGTCACGCGAAATCGCATCTCGCGAAGGCTCGAATAGAGGATCTCGCCGTCAACGCGCTTCGTGAGCTTGCATTCCGGCAGCTCAATGGCCACGTGCGCGCCCGTGGTGGCGCGCGTGCCGGCATCGCTCGCCGCGTAGGCATGGCGGACGGCCACGTAGCCCAGCGAGGGCTTGCCCACGGGGTCGGTGCGATGCTCCTTCGCGAGCGCGATCTCGCCCGTTTCGGGGTCGACGCGCTCCACGTAGACCGAGAACATGCCCTCGCGCACGTCTTCCGTGCGCACCTCCCCGGGGAGCTCGAGGATGAGCTTCGTCACGTAGGGGCCGTTGTCGGTGACCGTCGTGAAGGTCTGGTAGCGCGCCATGGATGCAGCCTTTCGGATCGTCATTGCATGAGCGGCGCCCGAGACGTCGAGTTCGGGGACCTCACACGTTCAATTCTTGAGTTTCTTCGATCTCGGCGAGCATGGCGATGCGCTTTGCGTGCCGACCGCCCTCGAATTCGGCGGCGAGCCACTCGTCGACGATCATCTTCGCGAGCTCGCTTCCCACCACGCGGGCTCCGAACGCGATGATGTTCGTGTTGTTGTGCTCGCGGGAGAGCTTGGCCGTGTAGGGGTCGGAGCACACGCAGGCGCGCACGCCGCGCACCTTGTTCGCGGCGAGGGAGATGCCCACTCCGGTGCCGCAGATGAGGACGCCGAGGTCCACGTCGCCCGCGGCCACGGCTTTGCCCACCGCAAAACCCGAGACGGGGTAGTCGAAGCGCTCGGGGGAGTTCGTGCCGAAGTCCACCACCTCGTGGCCCATTTCCTCGAGGTGCGCTTTGATGATGCCCTTGAGCTCGACGGCCACGTGGTCGTTGCCGATGCCGATCCTCATTTCATGCCTCTCTTTCTTTAGGGTGCGCGGTGGGGTGCTAGGCGGCGATCAGCTGCCTCTCGCGAAGGCGCGCGAGGCTCTGCGCATAGTCGCCCTTGCCGAATAGCGCGCTCGTGCCGAGCACGAAGGCGTCCGCGCCAAGCTCCGTGAGCTGAGAGATGCGCTCGGGGCTGCAGGCGCCGTCGATCACCAGCGTATAGCCGAAGCGCTGCTTGAGCTCGGCGAAGCGCGCGATCTTCGGGAGGGTGAAGTCGAGGAAGGCCTGGCCTGCGAAGCCCGGGCTCACGGTCATCACCATGAGGTAGTCCACGAGGGGGAGGAGATCCTCGACGGCGGAGACGGGGGTCTCGGGGTTCACCGCAAGGCCGGCCTTGCGCCCTGCGGCGCGGATGGCGAGGAGCGCCTTCGCGGCGAAGTTTCCGGCCTCCGGGTGGATGTAGATGATGTCCGCGCCGGCATCGATGAAAAGGTCGAGCTTGGAAAGGGGATCGATGATCATCAGGTGCGCGTCGACGGGCTTTTCCGTGGCGGCCTTGATCGCGCGGATGTCGTTTGTGCCCATGGTGACGTTCGGCACGAAGACGCCGTCCATGATGTCGCAATGGAACGCGTCCACGCCCGCGGCGTCGAGGGCGTGGACCTCGTTCGCGAGATTGCCGAAGTCAGCGCACATCATGCTCGGATAGAGCTCCATGGGTTCGTCCTTTCCCAGAGGAAGAAACGTAAACGTTTACGTTTCGCGTCTGGCACTAAGTAAACGATTACGTAACTCGCTTGTCAAGAGGGAATTCGGGAAAACGGAAACCACTCCCAAATCGCTCTTGTCAGCGAGTTCAACACGGCGGAAAGACGCTGGGGACGGTTCTTCTGTCTTGCGGCAAGCCGTCTACCAGCGCCTTTACCAAGACAGAAGAACCGTCCCTAGTGTCTTGCGGCGTTCGCCCAGCTAGAGGCGCTGCTCGCAAGACAGAAGAACCGTCCCTAGTGTCTCCAGACAGAAGAACCGTCCCTAGTGTCTTGCTAGTGTCTTGGGTTTTGCCACGCCCGTTCGGGCGAAGGAAAAGGGGGCAATCAAGCCACTTGCCAGTCCTTGGCAAACTCGCGGGGCGGGGGAGGGTACTGTAATAAGGTGTGAGCTGAGCGATATTTGAGGCGAAGACGCGGGGGAGGATCCATGGCCACACATCACGAGGTTGGGAAGCGCGACGCGCAGGCGACGCAGGCGCCTTCATCCATCGAGTATTGCGCGAAGACGCTCATGCGCGCGGGGCGCCTCATGCTGAATTCCGGCGCCGGCTCGTGGCGCGTGCACCAGGTGATGTGCAAGCTCGGCGAGGTCCTCGGCCTCAAGGTCGAGGCGGACGTGGGCCTGAACTCCATCGACGCCACGATCTCGGACGGCACTCGGACCGTCACGGAGGTCGTGAACGTCGCCATCCCCGGCACCTCCACCTCGCTCATCGATCAGATGGACCACATGCTCGAGGACGCCGAGGAGCTCGGCCCGAAGCTCACCGCGAAGGGCCTCGACGAGATGCTCAACGCGGTGGAGCACGACGCGCTCGCCTGGGGGCCAATCCAAACGGCGCTCGCGTGCGCGCTCGCGTGCGGTTCCTTCGCCTTCCTCCTCGGAGGCGGGCCGATCGAGTTCCTCTGCGCGTTCTTCGGCGGCGGCCTCGGCATGTTCGTGAACGTCTACCTCGGCGGACGCGGCTATAACCCGATGGTGGCCATCTGCATCGCCGTGGCGGTTTCCTGCGGCGGCTACCTCGCCGTCATGTACGCGGCGCAGGCGATGATGCCCGGCTCGGACCCTAAGCAGGCGGGCTACATCGCGGCCATTCTCTACAGCCTTCCCGGTTTCCCGCTCCTCGCCTCGGGGCTCGACCTCTTCAGGCTCGAGATGCGCGGCGGCTTCGAGCGCTTGCTCTACGCCGTGGTGGGCTTCATGCTCGCGGCGGGTATTGCGTGGCTCGTGGCGGACCTCTTCGGCCTCTACCCGGAGGATCTCGAGGGTCTCGGCCTTCCCTTCATCGGGCAGTTCTTCGTCGAGGCGGGGGCGGGCTTCCTCGCGGCGGCCATGCTCGCGGTGCTCTTCAACGGTCGCCCGGTATTCTGCGTGATCTCCGGCGTGATCGGCGCCATCATCTGCGGCATCAAGTACCTGCTCGTCTCCGGTTGCGGCATGGAGGTGGAGGCGGCCACATTCCTCGCCGCCACGTGCATCGGCATCCTCGCGGCCATCTTCTCGAAGGCGTGCGGCTGCTCGAAGCTCGCCGTCTCCGTGCCGCCGGCGATCCTCCTCATCCCCGGGCTCTTCCTCTATCGCGCCGTCTACTTCATGGCAACGACGCAGATCACCGAGGGCGTGGAGTGGTTCGTGCAGGCGCTCATGATCATCCTCTTCATCCCGCTGGGGATCGTCTTCGGCCGCGTGCTCACCGACCGCGCGTGGCGGCAGATCTAGGGCAATGGCCAAATTGGCATAGTTTTTCGGCGGAATGATCCGAATTTTCTGATTTCCGTCGCGTTTCCCGCGCCGCGTACTTGCTAGACTCACGCGCATGAGTGAGAGAGACCAATCGCGCGCGCTTAGCGCGGAAACCACCACGCCATCGACCTCGCCGGAAAACCGTCGGGCTGAATGGCTGCTCTCGATCGCGCGGCTCTTCGACCGCACGGGCGAGAACGGTGGGCGTTTCGTCGGCGTCCTCGGCATCGCCACCTACACGCTCGGAAGCGACGCCTTCGGCATCGCCGCGATGATGCTCCTCTACGACGCGGCCATGGTCGTGGGCTACATCTTCGCCGGCCCCATGACCGACCACTTCGGCCCGCGCAAGACGGCCGTCGTCTCGCTCGGCCTCATCGGCATCCTCTCGCTCCTCTACCAGCTCGTTCCCGATACGCTCGTCATGCTGGGCCTCTTCACCTTCATGATGAGCTTCTGGATGGGCGTGCAGTCCACGGCCTTCAACGCCTACCCTCCCTACCTCGTGCCCGACGAGGAGCTCCAAACGGCGAACGCGATGATGGGCACCGCCGCCAACATCGGCGGCTTCCTCGGCCCGCTCGTCGGCGGCCTCTTCGTGCTCGTGATGCCGCCGCGCGCGGTCTTCATCCCCTACGGCATCATGAGCCTCGTCTCCATGGCGCTCTGCTGGATGCTCCACGAGCAGATCACCCCCGCTGAGCAGGCGAAAGCTCGCGGCGAGAGCATGAAGTTCGTGAAGATGGAGGAGGAAGAGCCGCACGGCCTCATGAACACCCTCTCCTACGCCAAGGAGGGCTTCCTCATCGCCGTGCGCAACGCGCCCATCTGGCTCTGTCTCGTGATGGGGTGGTTCGGCTTCTTCGCCTTCGGAGCCTTCGACTCGCTCGAATCGCTCTTCTACCGCGACGTCCTCCAAGTGGGCGCGGACTGGCTCGGCTGGCTCTCGGCCATGGGCGGCCTCGGCACGGTCCTCGGTGCGATCTGCATGCTGAAGTTCCCGGATAACTGGCTCTCGCTTCGCGGCCTCGCGGTGATGCTCTTCATCACTGGCGCGGGCACCGTGATCTACGTGGGCACGGACAACGTGTGGATCGCCTGCATCGGGCAGATCATCCTCGGCACCGGCTTCGGCGCCTTCGAACCCGTGCAGGCGCTCATGGTGCAGCGCTTGACCGACCTTCCCGCGGTGGGCCGCGTCATGGCCATCATGCGCATCGGCTTCCGCTTCGCGGCAGTCGTGCCGCTGCTGATCGCGCCCTTCCTCGCCGAGGCCTTCGGCGTGCAGCCGGTGCTCGTCACGGCGGGCATCATCGTCACGATCTGCGGCATCGGCTTCATCTTCGGCATCCCGAAGTCGCTGAACCAGCGCTCCCAGATGGTCGCCGGCGACGGCGTGCCCAGCACCCGCCACTTCGTGAAGTCTCCGAAGAAGGACTAGCCGTGTCCCGCGTTTTCGCCGCGCACGCGCGCGAGGCGCGCCTTGGCGGCTGACCCCGCGCGCTCGCGCGTGCGAGCGTCCGCTAGCGCAGCTGCTCGTGGTTCGCGTCGATCTCGGCTTTGCGCGCGTTTCGCGTGACGCACCAGGAGATGGCGAACACCACGAGCGCCACGGGGAGCACGAGCACCCTCGCGAGAAGCACCCAGTTAAAGCTCCTCAACGAGGTGAGGTAGCCGCCCGAGGTGCCGTCGGGGGAGATCTGCTCGAGGACGAGGCCGTTCTCATCCACCACGTTGAGCACCATATCGGCGGTTTGGAAGTGCGCGGGAAGCTCGCTCGAGAAGCGCTTTCCCTGCTCAAGCGGTACGCTCGCAAAGGCGACCCCATAGGCGTCCTCGGCGTCGGCCGACTCTATGGCCACCTGCATGGTGCCCGTGTCCCTCGCCGTGATCACCACCCGATAGTCCTCGTCCGCGGGCACGAGGAAGACCTTGTCCTCGTTCTCCACCGCCATCGGGATATCGGGCGATTCTTGCGTGATCTCCTCGTTTTGCACGGAGGCCACGAGCTCGTCGCCTTGGTAGAGCTCCACGTCCACGGGACACATGATGACCACGCGGTTCTTGCCCTTGGCTTGGTTCTCCTCGGGCCAGCCGTTCTTCACCGCCTGGATGTAGCCGATGATCTCGTGCGTCGGCCAGGGCGAATCCTCCTGCACGATGCCGTCCATGTCGTTCGAGAACGTGAAGAAGACGCCGAACTTCCCGTAGATCGTGTTGCCTCTCGCGGTGGCAATGGGGATGCCATAGGCCCCCTCGCCGTTCTCGCCGAAGGTGTCGAGCAGGTTGTAGACGTTGATGATGTTCTCGTAGCCGTTCACCACGGGGGTCTTCTCGGTGGTGTCGGCGTTGATGGCGTCGATGGCGCCGAAGGTGTAGGCGTAGACGTCGTCGACGTCGGTGTTCTTGGCGTACCACGCGTCGCTGTTGGCCTCGTTGTTCAGCTTCGCCGCCACGAGGTTCGTCCCCGCGCCCCCGAGGCTGTGACCGGTGACGAGGATCTTCATCGGACGATCGCCGAGCTCGGGGTGCAGGGTGTGGAAGTCCTCAAGCCCCGCGAACACGTCCTCCTCGAACTCCCAGATCCAGTCCCACGCCTCGTATCCGTAGAAGTCCTTGTCGGCCCGGGGCGTGGCGTCTTTGATGGCCGTATAGAAGCCCTGCGTGCCCTTGAGGTTCACGATCAACAGATCGCACGGCTCGCCGTTCACCACCATCTCGCGCGTGGCGAGGGAGAAGGCGAGCTCGTCGTCGCCGGCAAAGCGCGTATCGCCGCGCCGCGCGTTCCAGCGGTTGAGGCTCGTATCGGGGTCATCGGTGGTCTCGGTCGGGTAGCTATAGAACGAGTAGTCGCCCTCGTCGACGCCGAGCAGCTGGTAGGTCTGCTTGAGGTACGTGGGGTCGTACGCCGCTTGCGAGAGGTTGCTGCAGATCATCGCGAGGTGGTAGTTCGCGTAGGAGGCGTCGTTGATCGGCTGCATGTGGACCTGCGTTGAGGGCGTCTCGAAGAGCGAGGGACCCCACGCCATGTCCTCGTAGTGGCCACCGTGCGTGGCCCCGCTGCTCGGGTCGGGATCTTCTTGCGGAGCCCCGTCCGCGTAGCCGTTGGAGTTGTTGTAGATGCGCACCGTGGAGGCGCCGAGCACGTCGGACCAGATCTGCCCGAACTGGAATTCCAAATCCTCGGGATCCTCCACCACGTGGTAGGCCTGCTCCGTCGACGCGAGGTCGCCGCATAGCACGCGGAAGAAGGAGGCGATGTCCTCCACTTCCTCCGGCATGCGGTCCTCGATGGGCTTGTGGATGCCGAGGACGTAGATGGTGGCGTCGCCCGCCTTGATGTCCTCGGCCACGTCGTACGCGCAGTTGGCATAGGCGTAGATCTTGATCTTCGTGCCCATGTTCTCCCAGTTGGAGCCCACGGCGCTCGTGTCGTAGTGGCCGTCGTAGTCGTAATCGCCGTCGTTCGTGCTCCCGCTCGTGCAGAGGATTACGCTCTTTATGGCGTTGGGGTCATCCACCTTGTCGAGCAGCTGGTTGGCCGCCTCGAGGCCCGCGGTCATGTTGTGGCCGCCCTCGTCCACGTCCTCGGAAGGGGGCTCGATGCCGTCGATGGCCGACGAGAGGGCCTGGAAATCATTCGTGAAATCGGATTCCACGATCCCCGTGTCGCCGAAGGAGACGATGGCGATGGAGTTGTTCGCGAGCGTGCTCGCGGCTCCGTCGAGGAATTTCTTGGCCACGGCCTTCACTTCCTCGAACGAGCTATCGGCCACGTACTCCTCGCGATAGGCGTCGCTCGTGCCGCCGAAGTAGAACGCCTCCACGTCCGACGCGTCGACGATGAGCACGGTGTAGCGAGGCGTCTTCTCGCCGGAGGAGGGCTCCGCCAAGGCCTGCGTGGCGGCGAGCCCGAAGGCCACGAGGACGGCGAGGAGGGCAAGCGCGAGTTTTCTCTGCCATTGCATGGTCGATGCGCTCCGTTTCAAGGGGACGGGGAATGGGGAGATGACGCACGTGCTAGGAGGCGACGGCACCGTTGCCCGCGGGGTCGAGGAGGTAGGTGCGCACGCGCTTCGACCTCGCGCAATAGAGCGACACGAGCACGAGTGCCAAGACCACCACCACGAGGCTCGCGATGGTGAACCAAATCCCCATGCCGCCCATGAGGTAGACCACGAGCAAGGCGACGAGCGCGAGGATGTCGACCACCGCGGAGATCTGGTAGAGGAGGAGGAAGCGCCTCCCTCGCCTGAAGAGGAGGATCGCAGAGATGAGCTGGAGGAGCCCCGCGAGGAAGTAGCCTCCCACGGCGCCGAAGATCACATAGCGCACCCACTCGTTGGCGAAGGCCTGCAGAGGCTGCAGGTTGAGCGCGTAGACGAGGAGAGTGGCCCCAGAGACGAGCAGGTAGACGCCCTCGACGACGCCGAGGCACGCGAGGAAGAGAAGGAAGCCTCCCAGCACGCGATGGCGCGCGAACCGCCTCGCCTGCCTCTCGTCAAGGGGCGCGCTTGCCGTGGGCGCCACGCTCGGAGCCTTTTGGGCGGGCACAGGCGCGGGCTCGGGCGCGGAAGCCACGGGAGGTTCGGGCGCCGAAGCGGGCGCGGGCGCCACCGCGGGATTCTCCACGACCTCCACGACTTCTACGGCAGAGCCGCAGTTCGGGCAGAACCGCGCGCCAGGCTTCACCTCGGCGCCGCAATGGTTGCAATACATGGATCCGGTCTCCCTTGCTCGCGAGAGAAACGCCGGCCAGACGCTGAATGGCGCCATCATAGCGAACCCTTGGCGTGTCTCATCGCAAAGCCCCGAGGCAACGTTTCGCCTTAGGGTGCACGCAGGACTGCCATAGCCAAGCTTGCGGTGTATCTCATGGCACGGGTGCGCTTAGGGTGTAGGGAAACGTGCCACGCCCCCGCTTGCGGTGCGCGAATCGGGCAGAACCGAGCCGTTATCACCCCAATTCACTCCACCGCAAGCACACCCGTGCCACGAGATACACCCGAAGGCAACGTGCGGCGCGCTTTGCGACACCGCAAGCACACCCGTGCCACGACGGACACCTGAAGGCATGGAATGCGAGCCGAGACTAAGAGACCCTCTCCCGCGTCGTGCGGGAGAGGGTCCGAAAGCCACTCAAAAGTCCAGCGCCAATGCCTAGTAGATCGTGAAGCCGCCGTCTACGACGAGGTCCTCGCCGGTGATCATGTTCGACTCCGCGCAGGAGAGGAAGAGCACCGCCGCGGCGATCTCGTCGGTCTCGGCGAAGCGATGGGCTGGGATGGCGCGGATCATGTTTTCCTTCACCTCGCCCTGCCAGGCCTTCTCGCCCATGTAGGTGTTCACGACGGTGGGGGCGACGCCATTCACGTTGATGCCGTATTCGGCCCACTCGAGTGCGCAGACCTTGATCATGCCCACGACCGCCGCCTTGCTCATCGTGTAGCCCACGTGCTCGTTGATGGCGATGAAGTCCGCCTGCGAGGTGACGCAGACGATCTTGCCCCCGCGTCCCTGCTTGATCATCTGGTTCGCCACGGCCTGGCACACGCGGAAGACGCCGATGGCGTTCACGTTGATGTGCTTCTCGATGGTCTCGATGGCGATGTCCTTCGCCGGGGTGAGGTGCACGTAGCCGGGCATCGCGGCGAGCACGTCCACGCCGCCCATGCGCTCGACGACCGCGTTCACCATGGAGTCCACGGAATCTTGGCTCGTGACATCGCAGAACACGCCCATCGTCTCCACGCCGTACTCCTCGGCGATGGAGCTCGCCACCTGCTCCACGGTGTCCTTCATGTCGGCGATGGCCACCTTCGCGCCCTTCTTGGCGTACATGCGAGCCGTGGCCTCGCCGATGCCGCCCGCGCCGCCCACGACGATGGCCACCTTGCCGCCGAGATCGAAGTCGCCGTTCACCTTTTGGTAGTTGATCATGGAGCTCCCCTTTCGCCTCGTGCTCCCCATATGCCTGAGCGCAAGTCTAGCCCGCCGCTCCTTCAAGAATTGGAAACGCGCGATGTTTACTATTGCGCGGGCGGTTGCTGCTAGTATTCCGTGGGTCAACTTGTATGGGGGAGGTCTCATGCCCAGGGCGCACAACTTCAATCCGGGCCCGGCGGCGCTGCCGGTGCAGGTGCTCGAGGAGGTCCAGGCGGAGCTCGTCGACTACGCCGGAAACGGGCTTTCGGTGCTTGAGATGAGCCACCGCGCCCCCTCCTTCATTGAGATCTACGAGAAGGCCGAGGAGACGCTGCGCGACGTGCTCGGCATTCCCGGCGACTACGACGTGCTCTTCCTCTCCGGCGGCGCCACGCTCGAGTTCGCCGCCCTCGCGATGAACCTCATGCGCACGGGGCGCGCGGGCTACGTCGTCTCCGGGCATTTCTCGAAGGTGGCCATGGACGAGGGCGCGCGCTACGGCGAGGCCGTTTGCCTCGCGACGGGCGAAGGCTCGAACTTCTCGGCCATCCCCACGAAGGCGGAGATCGATTCCGCGATCGTCGCCGAGGTGGCCGCGGGCGGCCTCGACTACGTGCACATCTGCCAGAACAACACCATCTACGGCACGATGTTCCATGAGCTCCCGGAGACGGACGACGTGCCGCTCGTGGCCGACGTCTCGAGCTGCTTCCTCTCGCTTCCGCTCGACGTCGAGCGCTACGGGGTCATCTACGCGGGCGCGCAGAAGAACGCAGGCCCCGCGGGCGTCACCGTCGTCATCTGCCGCCACGACCTCATCGCCCAGGGCCCGGCGCTCGGCATCTGCCCCGCCTACCTCGATTGGCGCAGCCAGGCGATGAAGCAGTCCATGCTGAACACCCCGAACACCTTCGGCATCTACGTGTGCGGCAAGGTGTTCGAGTGGGTGAAGGAGATGGGCGGCCTCGAGGCCATGGAGGCGAGGAACCGCAAGAAGGCCTCAATGCTCTACGACGTGCTCGACCAGTCGAAGCTCTTCCGGGGCGTGGCGCGGCCCCAAGATCGCTCCATCGCGAACGTGACCTTCACCACCAACATTCCCGAACTCGATCGCGAGTTCGTGAGCGAGGCGGCGCGGGCGGGGCTCGTGGGCCTCGGCGGGCATAGGCTCGTGGGCGGCATGCGCGCCTCGATCTACAACGCCGTGCCCAAGGCCTCCGTCGAGCGGCTCTGCGGCCTCATGAAGGAGTTCGAGGAGCTCCACGCGGGCAGCTCGTCAACGGAGTAGCGGGTTTCAAGAGAAGGATGTCCATGCGCGCTCTCAAGATCTTCAACGACATCGAATTCGCCCAGTTGCCCGAGGGCTACCGCATCACCGATGACATCGACGGCGCCGACGCGGTGATCGTGCGCTCGGCGGACCTCCATGAGATCGAGATCCCTCGCTCGGTGCGCTGCGTCGCGCGCGCGGGCGCGGGCACGAACAACATTCCGGTGGAGGAGCTCGCGAAACGGGGCGTCGTCGTCTTCAACACCCCCGGCGCGAACTCGAACGCCGTGAAGGAGCTTGTGATCGGGCTTCTGCTCATGGGCTCTCGAAACATCCTCGATTCCGTGATGTGGGCGCAGGCGCATGCGAACGATCGCGATGCCATCCACACCGCCGAGAAGTCGAAGAAGGCCTTCGTGGGGCGCGAGCTCATGGGCAGGAAGATCGGCGTCATAGGGCTTGGCGCGGTGGGCACGAAGGTGGCGAACGCCTGCGTGGCGCTCGGAATGGAGACCCACGGCTACGACCCCTACCTCACGGTGGACCACGCGCTCGAGCTCGACCGCGACGTGATCGTGGAATACGCGCTCGACGATCTCATCGACGAGGCCGACTACCTCACCGTCCACGTGCCGCGCACGAAGGGGACGATCGGCCTCATCGGCTCCGAGCAGCTCTCGCTCCTCGCGCCGGGCGCGCTCGTGTTGAACTACGCCCGCGAGGGCGTGATCGACGAGGACGCCATGGAAGCGGCGCTCGAGAGCGGCCAGGTGGAGACCTACATCACCGACTTCGCCACGCAGAAGGCGCTGCACATGCCCCGTACGCTCGTGACGCCCCACACGGGCGCGGGCACGGTGGAGGCCGCGGCGAACTGCGCGCGCATGGCGCTCGACGAGGTGGTGGACTACCTCAATCGCGGCAACATCACGCACTCCGTGAACTTCCCCGACTGTTCGCTCGGCGCCGTGCGCGGCGCGAGCCGCATCGCGTGCCTTCACGAGAACAAGCCGGGTATGATCGGACAAATCACGACGATCCTCGCCGGTGCCGTGGCGAACGTGCAGCGCATGTCGAACGAGAACGCGGGCGCCTTCGCCTACACGCTCTTCGACACCGACGAGCATCTCGAGCGTGAGATCGTGCAGCAGCTCAAGGCGATCGAGGGCATGAGTCGCGTGCGGGTGATCGCCTCGTAAGGGGGGGCACCAAGATGGAGATTCATCCGTTTCGCGCGAAGCGGCCGGCGCCGGGCTTCGAGCGTCGCGTGACGTCGCTTCCCTACGACGTGGTGGATGTGGCGACGGCGCGCGAGCTTGTGGCCGCCGAGCCCATGAGCTTCCTCGCGGTGGATCTCCCGGAGCTCGCGTTTGGCGATGACGTGAACCCGCTCGCGCCGGCGATCTTCCATCGCGCTCGCACGGCGCTCGCGCGCCTCGAGGCGGCGGGGGCCCTCGTGGAAGACGAGGAGCCGGCGCTCTACGTCTACCAGCTCGTGTGGCGGGGCCATGTGCAAACGGGCCTCGTGGGCTGCTTCGCCGTGGACGACTATCTCTCGGGAAAGATAGCAAAGCACGAGGTCACGCGTGCCGAAAAGGAAGAGGGGAGGGTGCGCCACATCCGCGCCCTCGACGCGCAGACGGGCCTCGTCTTCCTCACCTATCGCGCAGGCGAGGACGATGCGCTCACGCGCGCGCTCGCCGAGGTCGTGGAGGGCGAGCCGCTCTACGACTTCATCGACGCCCACGGGGTCGAAAATCGCCTCTGGCGCCTCACGGGAGACGCCGCGAACGGCGTCGCCGATGCGGCGGCGGCAATCGAGCGGGTCTACATCGCAGACGGCCACCACCGCGCAGCCGCGGCGTCTCGCCACGCGCTTGAGCGGCGCAAGGCCGAAGGCGTGGACGTCGACGCGCCGCATGACGCGTCGTACGACTACTTCCTCGCGGGGCTCTATCCCGATCACGAGCTCACCGTGCTCGCCTACCATCGCGTGGTAGCCGACCGCGCGGGCCTCTCGAAAGACGAGCTCCTCCGCGCCGTGCGCGAGGCGGGCTATCGCGCTTCGGCGTGCGATTCGGCGCCTCGGCCGTCTCGCCCGGGAGAGGTAGGGCTCTTCACGGACGGCTCGTGGTGGTTGCTCGAAGATGAAAGGGCGCCGGCAGGCGCGCTTGACGTCGACGAGCTCCAGACGCGCGTGCTCGCCCCCATCCTCCGCATCGGCGACCCGCGCGAGGATCCTCGCATCTCGTTCATCGGGGGAAACGAGGAGAGCCACGCGCTCGAAGTGGCGGCGGGCGAGGAGGGCGTTGCGTTCCTCCTGCATCCCACCGAGGTTTCCCAGCTCATGGACGTGGCTGATGCGGGCGAGACCATGCCGCCGAAGTCCACGTGGTTCGAACCCAAGCTCAGAAGCGGCCTCTTGCTGCATCCGCTGTCGTAGGTTTACTTTCAGCCCGAGTCTTTCGGTTCGCGAGAAACCACCTTGCTCTGCGCGGCGCAGGGCAAGGTGGGCTTTTTGCGTGCAGCTCGAGGCGCACGCCCTGAGCTGCCGTTTTAGCCCTCCGGATGGGCTTAAGGTTCGGACGCGCGAAGACGCGCATCCGAAACCTTGCCATCCGGTTCAATGAATCAGTCTTTGGATTCCGTGGTGGGAGCGTCCTCCGCTGCGGCGACCGCCTCGGCGAAGGCGTTTTCGGCGGTCTCGAAGTTCGCGAGCCTCTCGCTCTCGGTGCTCCCATGGACCATCCGATCGCGTATGCCCTGCAAGCCCTCGCTTCGTTGCACCTGGGCGAGCACCCAGCGCACGCCGAAGTGGATCACCACCGCGCACGCCGCGAGGGCCACCGCGAGGGGCACCCACCAAAACGGGGATTCGAGGCTGGGGAGGAAGTAGCATGCCACGGAGGCCAAGGCTCCGGCGACGATGATCACGCGGTTCACCGATTTCGAGCGCATGGCGTGGTACTTGGCCTCGAGCACGATGTCTCGCTCGGGACCCTTGTAGTACTGCTCGATGCGATAGATGCTCGTGCGCTGGAGCGCCTCGTAGTTGTAGAGGACGCTCTGCGCCACGCGATCGCCGAGGATGCCGTGCGCGATGAGCCACACGCCCACCGCCGCCACGCAGAAGCCGAAGCCGTTCGCGAGAAGCGGGAGCCTCGCCTCGTAGAGCGCGAACCAGAGCACGATGGCGCCCACGATGATCGCCGCGCCGAGGATGATGAAGCGACGCTGCGCGCGCCTCGCCTCGTGGATCTCCTCGGGGGTGAAGGCGAGGTCGGTATAGGGGTTCGCCTCCATGAAGGCCTCGTTGTCCTTGTGCGAGAACCTGAGCATCACGATGCCGATCACCACGAGCGCGATGAGCGTGAACGAGGCGCTTACGTGCGTGTTCGAGAACTTGTACTGGATGAGCTGGTCGCTCTCGAAGTGGATGAACCAGTCGAGCACCCAGGCCAGCCGCGAGGCGTCTTCTGATTCGATCGGCGGCAGGAGCATGCAGAAGCTGCTCACGCCGAGGGAGGCCACGAGCACGGCGAGGCCGAGCGGCGTCCAAAACGCCCGCTTGCGCACGTGGTATTCGTAGCCGTTGAAACGACGCTTCCCGGGCATGCTCGCTCCTCGCCCCTCGTCCTTCCTGTGGCTATACCCGTTTGCGTGGGTATAGTCAGGGTGTAGCTGTGGATTTTCCGAAGGAAGGATCCCTATGGCGGACAACGAGACCACGCCGCAGGTGCCTGGCGTAGACGACATCGCGAACACGCTCCACGCCATCTTCCTCGCGGGCGTGGGCGCCATCGCCGCGTCCACGGAGAAGGGCTCCGAGCTCTTCAAGAGCCTCGTGGACAAGGGCCAGGCCACCGTGGAGGAGGGCAAGGCGAAGAACGCCGAGCTCATCCAAAACGTCCAGACGCGCGTGGAGGACACGAAGAACGACGCCATTCGCGCGTATCTGAAGACGCTCTCGCCCGAGCAGCGCGCCTCGTTCGTGGCGAGCGTCCAGCGCGCGGCCGACGAGGCGGAGGAAGAGGCGAACAAGGCGGCCGGCGCGGCAGAGGATGCCGCCGATCAGGTGGCCGCCGAGGCGGTCTCCGTGGACCTCGACGCCGATTCCGAAGTCGACGACGAGGCATAGGGCACGATGCCCTAGGGCCGCACGCAGGCGAGCGCTCCCGTGGACACCCACATCCCATCAGAGATAGACGTCGAGGCGAGCCCTCTGGAGCCCGATGGCTCGCAGAAGATGGGCGATGAGACCCTCACCGCCGACGGCGAGGCGCTCACGGCCGACGGCGAGGAGATCACCCTCTCCCTCGTCGGCGAGCGCGTGCGCGAACCCAAGGTGGAGCGCCGCGCGCGCTCGGAGCGCCTTCGCGAGGTGCTCGGCATCGTGCGGCGCTACGACGTCCTCCATGGCCTCACGCCGGTGCAGTTCAAGGCCCTCCTCGAGGAGCTCGGCCCCACGTTCGTGAAGGCGGGGCAAATCCTCTCGATGCGCACGGAGATCATTCCTCCCGCCTTCTGTCGCGTGCTCGAGGAGCTCCGCACGAACGCGGAGGCCATGCCCTTCTCCGTGGTGGAGGGGGTGCTCGAGGAGGCCTACCATCGCTCGCTCGGCGAGGTCTTCGAGATGATCGACCCCGTGCCGCTCGGAAGCGCCTCGATCGCGCAGGTGCACAAGGCGCGGCTCGTCTCCGGCGAGCTCGTGGCCGTGAAGGTGCAGCGCCCGCACGTGAAGGAGACGATGGCGCAGGACATCGAGGTGCTACGCCAGCTCGTGCGCCGGTTCGGCGCGCTCTTGAAGAGCCTCCAGGTGATGGACTTCCAGGGCATGGTCGACGAGCTCTGGGAGAGCTTCACGGAAGAGACGGACTTCCTCGCCGAGGCGAGGAATCTCCGCGAGTTTCGCGAGGCGAACGCAAGCGTGGCCTACGTGACGGCCCCCAAGCCCTACCTCTCGCTCTCCACGAGCGAGGTCCTCGTGATGGAGTACGTGGAGGGCATCTCCATCTCGAAGCCCGATGCGCTCGTGGCCAACGGCTATGAGCTCGTGGACATTGGCGAGAAGCTCGTGGAGAACTACGCGAAGCAAGTGCTCGACGACGGCTACTTCCACGCCGACCCGCACCCCGGCAACATCATGATCCGCGACCGCAAGATCGTGTGGATCGATCTCGGGATGATGGGGCGGCTCTCGTCGTATTACCGCGGGATCCTGCGGAGCATGATGCGCGCGGTGGCGAGCAAGGACACGCCCTCGCTCGCGCGCGACCTCCTCGCGCTCTCGCAATCGCGCGAGACCGGCGACGTGGATCGCTCGGCGTTGCTCTCCGACCTCGACCAGATCGTGGAGACCTACGGCTCCATCGATCTCGCGGAGCTCGATATCGGGCGCTTCCTCGGCGATCTCATCGCGCTCGCGCGGCGCTTCAACGTCGAGCTTCCGGGCGCGATGACGATGATCGCCCGCGGGCTCGTGACGCTCGAGGGCGTGCTCGACGAGTTCATCCCCGGGGTGTCGATGATCACCATCATGGAGGAGCACCTCGAGGGGCAGGTGGATCCGCTTGCCGAGGCCACGACCGAGCTCAAGGACCTCGCGCTCCAGAGCAGAAAGGCCCTCCACGGCACGCTTGACGGCCTGTCGCAGTTGGGGCTCGTGGCCTCCATGCTCACGCGCGGTCAGCTCAAGGTGAACATGGACTTCTCCGGCTCCACGGACCCCGTGGACGACCTTTCGCACGTGGCCGACCGCCTCACGCTCGGCGTCATCGTCGCCGGTCTGCTCTTGGGAAGCGCGCTCCTCATCCAGTCCGGCGTGTCGGGCGGCATCCTCGCGCTCCCCATCGTGGGGCTCATCGGCTATGGCATCGCGCTCCTCATGGCCATCTACATCGCGTGGGATATTTGGAAGCGCCACCGACGGCGCAAACGGGGCGAGGCGTAAGGCGCCGCATGAGGCGCACTTGCCCAGCTGAGCAGCACCATCACGAGAGTGGGGAGAACCGTGGCCGAGAAACACACGCAGTGCGCAGACGAAGAGCGCCTCCAGCGGGAGATCCAAAAGGCCGTGGACGACCTCGCCTGGTGGCAGAAGACCGTCGTCTACGAGTGCTATCCCAAGAGCTTCCAAGACACGCGCGGCCAAGGCACGGGCACGATCAAAGGCGTGACGGAGCACCTCGACTACCTCGAGCGCCTTGGCATCGGCGCCCTCTGGCTCACCCCGTTCTACCCCTCGCCGATGAAGGACAACGGCTATGACGTCGCCGATTACTGCGCCGTCAATCCGGAGTTCGGCACGATGGCCGACATGGAGGAGCTCATCTCCGAGGCGAAGAAGCGCGACATCCGCGTGATCGTGGACCTCGTGCTGAACCACACCTCCGACGAGCACCCGTGGTTCATCGAATCCTCTTCGAGCCGCGAGAACCCGAAGGCGGATTGGTACGTGTGGGTGGACCCGAAGCCCGACGGCTCGGAACCCACGAACTGGAGGGGCTGCTTCGGCGGCTCGGCGTGGACGTGGTGCGAGGCGCGCCAGCAGTACTACCTCCACACCTTCGGGAGCTACCAGCCCGACCTCAACTGGGAGAACCCCGACGTGCGCCACGCGCTCTACGACGCGGCGCGCTTCTGGCTCGATAAGGGCGTGAGTGGCTTTCGCATCGACGCCATCATCTACATCAAGAAGCCACCGCTTGAGGACGGCAAGGTGGACGCGCCCGACGGCCTCGCCTCCATCCACGACGTGGAGGCCTGCGTGCCGGGCATCATGGACTTCCTCTGGGAATTCAAGCGCGAGGTGATCGATGGCACGGACACCTTCACCATCGCCGAGGCCTCGAGCGTGACGCCCGACACGATCGGCGAATGGGTGGGGCAGGACGGCGTCTTCGACGTGGTGATCGAATACAGCGCGATCCACGTGATCCGCGGCGGCACCCCGCATTGGTTCGAGCGCCCCGGCTGGAAGCTCTCCGATCTCACGAGCACGATCACGCGCATCCAGAAGAACACGGCGGGGGATAAGTGGTGCTGCGTCTACCTCGAGAACCACGACCAACCGCGCTCGCCGAACCACTTCTTCCCACACGACGCGCGCTACGACGTGGAGGCGAAGCTCCTCGGGCTCGTGCTCCTCACGCTTCGCGGCACCCCCTTCATCTACCAAGGCGAAGAGCTCGCGATGACGAACCAGTACTACCCGCGCGTCGACGACTACAACGACGTGGAGATGAAGGGGCAGTACCAGCAGGCGCTCGAGTACGGCATCAAGCCCGAGGAGGCCCTGCGCCTCGTGGCCGAGTACTCGCGCGACAACGCGCGATCGCCCATGCAGTGGGATGGCTCGAGGAACGCGGGCTTCACCACGGGCGAGCCGTGGATGCGCGTGCACGACGACTACAAGACCGTAAACGCGGCGCACGAGGAGGAGAGCGCCGCCTCGGTGCTGAGTTGGTTCCGCCATCTCGTCTACCTGCGAAACCACTTCGCGATCCTCCTCGCTGGCGAGTATCGCGACCTCATGCCGGGAAGCGACACCCTCTACGTCTTCGAGCGAAGCCTCGCGGGCACGCGCGCCGTAGTGCTCGCGAACTTCACGAACGAAGAGCAGACCTACGACCCCGCGCTCGTGGCGGACGTGGAGCCGCACACCTCCTCGCTCGGCCTTCCCGAGAGCATCGTGGACGGGGTGCTTCGCTCCATGGAGGCCGTGCTCTACGTGTCGCCGTGCTATCTCGCGCCCAACTCCTGGCGGCGCACGCCCGATCGTGGGGCGCCTTTAGGCCGTCTTTAGGCAGCGCGGGCAAAGTGGGGCCCGCATGAACGGATCACTCGAGCTTTGACGGTGGAGGCATCATGCGGCTCTTGGTGGCAGAGGATGAGCGCGATCTCGCCGAGGTGATCGGCGTCTACCTCGAGCGCCATAACTTCGCCGTGGATGTGGTGAACGACGGCGCCGCGGCGCTCGCCCATGGCGAGACGGACGCCTACGACGCGATCATCCTCGACATCCTCATGCCGAAGATGGACGGCATCGAGGTGCTGAGGCGCCTTCGCGCCGAGGGCATCGCGACGCCGATCATGCTCCTCACGGCAAAGGGACAGAAGGCCGACCGCATCGCGGGCTTCGACGCCGGCGCCGACGACTATCTGCCGAAGCCCTTCGCCCCCGACGAGCTCCTCGCGCGCGTGCGCGCCCTCCTTCGCCGCCGCGGCAGCTATCAGGCGCAAGTGCTCGCATTCGGCGATCTCTCGCTCGACACCGGCACCTCCACGCTCGCGGCGCCGAAGGGCTCGGTGGAGCTCCCTCGCCGCGAGTTCCAGATCCTCGAGCTCCTCATGGCCAACCCGTCGCGCGCCTTCAGCGCCGAGGAGATCCTCGAGCGGATCTGGGGATGGGACGCGGAGGCCGAGGTGAGCGTCGTGTGGGTGCACATCTCGAACCTCCGCAAGAGGCTCGTGGCGCTCGGATCGGCGGTGAGCATCAAGGCGTCGCGCGGGCTCGGCTACCGACTCGTGGAGGAGCGCGCGTGAGGCCAGAGGATCCGAGGAATCCCCAAGGCGCCGAGACGCCGAGCGCGAGGGGGGCGAAGCGTCCGCAGGGGCGCCTCGCCAAGCTCCGTCGGCGCTTCGTCGCGCTCACGATGCTCGCGGTCGTGGGGGTGCTCGTCTTCGTGGGGCTCGCGGTGAACGTGGCGAACTCCGTGGCCACGACGAGCGACCTCGACCATCTCCTCTCCCTCATCTACTACAGCGAGGCGAACTCGCAGAGCACGCGCACCACGACCTCGCCGTACTTCGACGACGACCACGACGAGGAGGAGCTCGACTACGACGATCTCGACGTGGACGACTGGGAGGACCTCGTCGGGGATGGCCCCAAGGGATTCTGGGAGCGCCCGCTCACGCAGGAGACCTCCTTCGCCACGCGCTGGTTCTCGGTGCGCTGGCAGCCGGGCGGCTCCATCGCGGAGGTGAACCTCGCGCACATCGCGTCCGTCTCGCAGGCCGACCTCCCCGTCTATGTGGCGGCGGCCACGAAGGCGGGGCCGGGCTTTGGCTGGGAGGGGGATTTCCGCTACCTCGTGGTGCAGGGCCAGACGCTTTCCGAGGCGATCTTCCTCGATGCGTCGGACGAGGTGCACGCGCTTTCCACCCTCGCGCTCCTCACCATCGGCGTGGTCGTGTTGAGCACCGCGGCCATCTTCGTGCTCGTCTGGGCGCTCTCGGGCTGGGTCGTGCGGCCCTTCGCCGAGGCCGATGAGAGGCAGCGCCGCTTCGTGACTGACGCATCGCACGAGCTCAAGACCCCGCTCGCGGTGATCCTCGCCTCCCTCGGCGTCCTCAAGATGGACGTGGGGGAGAACCGCTGGATCGCGAAGGCCGACGCCTCGGCGCAGCGCATGGGCGAGCTCGTGGACGAGCTCGTGACGCTCTCGAGGCTCGATGAGGAGGGGGAGCGCGAGAAGGCCACCTTCGACGCGTCGATGGCGGTGAGCGACGTGGCCGAGGGCTTTCGCGACGTGGCCGAGGCGAAGGGCCATGCCCTCTCGCTCCGCATCGTGCCCGACCTCGCGTACACCGGCGATGCCGCGGGCCTCAGACAGATCGTCTCCGTGCTCCTCGATAACGCGGTGAAGTACACCGCTCCCGGCGGGCAGATCACGCTTTCGCTCGAGCGCTTGCGCCGCAAGGGCCTCTTGCTTCGCGCGGAAAACCCCGCCGAGCCCATGGATTCGGAGACCCTCTCGCACCTCTTCGATCGCTTCTGGCGCCCCGACACGTCACGCGCACGCGAGAGCGGCGGCTTCGGGATCGGCCTTTCCATCGCGCGGGAGCTCGCTGAATCATCCGGCGGCACGATCAGCGCCGAGCAGGACGCCTCCGGCATCCTCCGCTTCGACGTCACGCTGCCCTAAAGCCCTTTCGTGGCATCAACTCGCAAAGAGCGTTTCGAATCACGCGTGATGCCCGGCTCCCCGTTTGCTTCTTGGGAACTCCGGTCTCTCGTTCTTTCGAATGGGAGACTGCAACCTAGCGGGAAGGGCCTCGTCCTCGCGGTGGGGCCTCAGGAGATCGAGCACGGTCGGGGAGCCGGGCATTCACGAGCAAGCATATCTTAAATGTTCCCCTTTGTGTTGCGGCGATGTCGACCGTTGAACTCGTCTCGGGCAGCGACAGGGCCCCGCTCAAGAATGGCGAGCGCGGCGTCGGCCGCGTGGGCGCAGGTGATGTCGTGATCCTCGCTCGCGTCGCCCTTGAGCTGCCTCAGCACGAAGTCCACCGGATCCATGCGTCCCGGAGGGCGACCGATGCCCACCCTCACGCGCACGAAGTCTCGGCTCTGGAGCTTGTCGATGATCGAACGCAGGCCGTTATGGCCGCCATGGCCCCCGCCCACCTTCACTCGCACGTCGCCGTCGTCGATGTCGAGCTCGTCGTGGATGACGAGTATTTCCGCAGGTGAAAGCCCTAATTCGCGCGCGAGCTTCGAGACGGGGCCACCGCTTGAGTTCATGAATGACTGCGGTTTGGCGAGCGTGACCTCGCGCCCGGCGAGCTTCGCCGTGGCCACCTCCGAGCCGAGGTGGTTCTTCCAATAGGAGACGCCACTCTCCCTCGCGAGGAGATCGACCACATGGAAGCCGGCGTTGTGCCGCGTGCGGTCGTACTCCTCGCCGGGGTTCCCGAGCCCGACGATAAGCGAGATCGGCTTCGCCTCGGGCGCCTTCTTCGCGTCGCGCCCTTCGAGCTCTCCTGCCATGCGCGGTTCCTAGAGGTTGAGGTCGGCGCCGAACATCGCCGAGACGGGGATCTCGTCGTAGACGCGACGAATGGCCTCCGCGAACTCCTCGGCCACGGAGATTTGCTTGATCTTCGTGTCGGGGGCCTCGAGCACCGCGGGATCGAGGGGCACGGCGTCCGTGACCACGCACTCCACGATGGGCGCGCCTTGGAGCCGCTCGATCGCGGGGCCAGAGAAGATGCCATGGGTGGAGCACACGTAGATGTCGCCCGCCCCGAGCTTCTTCAGCTCCTTGATGCCGGCCACGAGGGTGCCGCCAGTGTCGATCATGTCGTCGTTCACGATGCAGGTCTTGCCCGCGATCTCGCCGATGATGCCCGTGACCTCGGCCATGTTGTGCTTCGGGCGACCCTTGTGGGCGATGGCGAGGGAGCAGCCGAGCATGTCGGAGAGCTTCTTCGCCGCCTTCGCGCGGCCCACGTCGGGCGACACGACGCAGAGGTTGTTCGTGTCGAGGTCCATCTGGCGATAGTAGGAGGCGAAGAGGGGAAGCGCCGTGAGCTGGTTCACAGGCTTGTCGAAGAAGCCCTGGATCGTGTTCGTGTGGAGGTCGAGGGTGATGACCTTGTCCACGCCCGCGGTTTCCAAAAGGTTCGCCACGAGCCGCGCGGTGATGGGTTCGCGCGGCGCCGCCTTGCGATCCTGGCGCGCGTAGCCGTAGTGGGGGATCACCGCGCAGAAGCTCCGGCAGCTTCCGCGCTTCGCGGCGTCGCAGGCGATGAGGAGCTCCATGAACATGTCGTTCACGTTCGCACCCACGATGGACTGGATGAAGAAGACGTCCGTGCCGCGCACCGTCTGGTCGTAGCGGGCGTAGATCTCGCCGTTTGCGAAGGTCTCGAGCGTGAGGCCCGAAAGATCGACCCCGAGGGCGGTGGCGATGCGCTGCGCGAGCACCGGGTTCGAGCGGCCGCTGAAGAGCTGGAAGCGCTTCTCCATGGTCTTGGGGCTGTTGAGATCGCGGTTCATGGGCCTTGATGCCTTTCTCGGGAGGAGGGTGGGTCGTGCGGGTGGCGCTCGCTACTCGGCTGCCTTGCGCGCCGCGCGCTTCGCCGCGTAATCCTCGACGATGCGCTGCTCGGAGCGCTCGATGGCGAGCGCGCCGGCAGGCACGTCCTTCGTGATGCAGCTCGCCGCGCCGGTGATGGCGCCGTCCCCGATCGAAACGGGGGCCACCATCATCGTGTCGGAGCCGATGAAGACGTCGTTGCCGATCGTGGTGCGATGTTTCTTCGAGCCGTCGTAGTTGCAGGTGACGGATGCGGCGCCGACGTTCACGCCGGAGCCCATCGTGGTATCGCCGATGTAGGAGAGGTGCGGCACCTTCGAGCCCTCGCCGATGAGGGAGTTCTTGATCTCCACCGAGGTGCCCACGTGCGCGCCGGGCATGAGATGCGTCCCCGGGCGCAGGTAGGCGCGCGGCCCGCACGTGACGCCGTTTTCGATGACGCTGTCGAGTGCGACGGTCTCCTCGAGGCGGCACTCATCACCCACGGTCACGTCGGTGAGGCGGGTGTTCGGCCCCACCACGTTGCCCTTGCCGAGCGTGGTGGCGCCAAGGAGGAAGGTGAGCGGCCAGAGCTCGGTGTCCTGCCCCACCTTCACGTCGGGCCCCACCCACACGAGGCTTGGATCGAGCATCGTCACGCCGCTCGCCATGAGCCGCTCGTTGATGCGACGCTGCATGGCCCTCGTGGCTTCGGCGAGCTGGGCGCGCGAGTTCACCCCAAGCATCTCGTTGGGGTCTTCCACGAAGACGCGGCCCACGTCGAGGCCCTCGTCTCGCATGAGCGCGACCATGTCCGTGAGGTAGTACTCGCCCTGCGCGTTCTCGTTTTGGATGGAGCCCACGAGACGCGCGAGCGTCGCGCCGTCAAAGGCGTAGACGCCACTGTTGCACTCCTTGAGCGCCTCGCGTTGCTCGAGCGTGGCGTCGGCGTGCTCGATGATGGCGAGGATGTGGCCCGCCTCGTCGAGGATGATGCGGCCGTAGCCCGTGGGATCCGTGGGCGCCATCGTGAGCACGGCGCCGGGAAGTCCGTGCTCGGTGACCTCGCTCGCGAGCTCCTCGATCGTCTCTGAGCGCACGAGCGGCGTGTCGCCGTAGAGCACGACCACGCACCCGTCGTCGATGCCGGTGGCCTCGAGGGCCACGCGCACGGCGTGGCCGGTGCCCAGGCGCTCCTCCTGCTCCACCACCTCGGCTCCAAGGCGCTCGCAGATCTTGGCCACCTCGCCCTTGCCCGCGCCCACGACGCACACGATGCGGCTGGCTCCGGCGGCGCGAGCGGCCTCGATGGGCCACGCCACCAGGGGCTTTCCGAGGAGGGGATGGACGGTTTTGGAATGGGCGGACTTCATGCGCGTGCCCTCGCCCGCGGCGAGGACAAGAGCGGTAAAGGCCATGAAAAGACCCCTTTCGCAAGGCTTCGCACCCGACGCGTACGGCTTGACGCGTGCCCGCCTTCACGCCCGCTGCGTCTCGCTTCCATGGTAGCGCAGGGCCCAATGCCGCGCCCGCGTGCGGCGCGGACGGCGCGCCTCCTTTGCTACACTTGGTCTCTCGCATTGGGGCTTCGTCCAATGGCAGGACTCTGGTTTTTGGTGCCAGCTATGGGGGTTCGAATCCCTCAGCCCCAGCCATTTTCATTCAATCGACGTTTTCGCTGGTAGCCGACCCCGTCATCCCACGCGAGCGCGCGACGCGGCACGTATGTCCGCGTCGCCTTGCGCCCCGCTTCGCCGCCCAGGCATCCGCCCCTCGAGCATGCTTCGCGAATTGCGCGGGGCTTCTGTGAAATCCCCTTGTGATGACGGTGGCGCGTCCAAGCGTGGGTAGTATAAGATATACCAAATGAGAGGAGGAGGTATGAGATCTGCCGATATTCCCACCCTCCTCAAGGCGCTTGGCAATGAGAACCGGATCGAGATCGTGAAGATCATCGCGAAGTCGCCCGGCATCACGGCGAACCGGTTGCTCAAGACGCTCCACGTCGCGCAATCCACGCTCTCCCATCACATGCACATCCTCGTGGAAGCGGGGATCGTGACGGCCATTCGCGAGGGCAAGTGGTCGCATTACTCCGTGAGCCCCGAGGCGCTCGACAGCATCGATCGCTTCGTGAACGGCCTTCGCGCGGACCGCTCGCAGCGCGCTCGACGCCTGCGCATGCTCATGGACGTGAAGAACGATCCCCGCATGACGCAGAAGTTGCGCTCCTCCATCGACCAGATCATCGATACGCTCGATTAGCCCGATTACGCTCCACGCGGCGCGAGCGCTTTCCCCTAGACTGTGCTGAACGTCGCGCGCGAGGGGAGGGCCATGCTGCTCAGCCGAAGGGACGTGCTGCGTTTCGCGGGGATCTTCCCCCTCGCCGCGCTCTTCGGGTGCACGACGCAGGACCCCGCCGAGGAAAGCGAGACGGATCTCACGGTGGGCGCGTCGCACACTCCCCACGCGCTCATCCTGAACGGTCCCGTGAGGGAGCTCCTCGAAGCCGAGGGCTACCACCTGGACGTCATCGAATACGAAGGCTACGACGAACCCAACTCCGCGCTCGCGGAGGGCGAGCTCGACGCCACGTTCTACGAGCACCGCCCCTTCCTCGACGAGTGGAATGGGGCCAATGGCGCGAACCTCGAATCGCTCTGCGCCGTGCACTATGAGCCGATGGGCATCTACTCCCAAGAGCTCACCTCGATGGGGCAGGTGGAGAAGGGCGCGACCGTCGCCATTCCCGCCGACCCCGCGAACCGCGCTCGCGCGCTCCTCCTCCTCGAACAGGAGCGCCTCATCACCCTCTCGGACGACGCGGGCACGCAAGCGGTTCCCGCAAACATCGTGGAAAACCGCCGCGACATCACGCTCACGGAGGTGCCGGCCGAAGAGCTCTCCGAGCAGCTTTCCGAGGTGGATCTCGTCGTCATGCCGGGAAACATCGCGATGGAAAACGGCCACTCGCCCTCAGACGCCCTTGCCGCCGAGCCGCTCTCGTCGCTTCTCTCCGACGTCTACGAGAACCTCCTCGTGGTGCGTGCCGGCGAAGGCGAAAAGCCCAAGCTCCAAGCCCTTGCTCAGGCCCTTACCTCCCAAGAGGTCCACGACTACATCGAGCAGTCCTTCGGCGGCAACGTCGTGCCCGTTTTCCAACCCCCAGAGCCGACTCCCGAAGGGGAGTAAACGCCTCGGTGCTTCGCAGCCTATAGTCCCCGCGCTGGGATGTCTTCTGGGGTCGGGGGTGCCTATAGTCCCCGGAGCCCGGTTCCCGCTCGCTCGGGTAACCGGCTTTCACCGGCCCTTTTTCTCGGGCGACACACCTCTCATTGGCATACGGGCTTTCTTACCGGCGGACCACTCCTAGAGGGCTGAGAAAAAGGGCCTTCCCTTTACGGCTCCCACAGGGCTCCGGGGACTATAGGCACCCCCGCCCTCGCAAGGCATTACGGCAACAAGCTACGAGCTCAGGGCATGTGAACGCTTCGGCGTTTCGCTGCTCCGGGTGCGTAGATTTGACGATTTCGTGAAGAAGTCTTAGCCTAACCGGCGTTCTGAAACTGCGAACCGAAGGAGGTGCCCCGCCATGACCATGGCAATGTCCATGTACATGCCGAGCTCCCGGGCACCTCGTTTGGCGCGCGTGTTCGCCGCGTGATTGTTGGCGAAACCCCCTTCCATTCGACGTGCTCGGGAGCTGCCCCAATCGGGCAGCGTTTTTCTGCTGCCCTGCTCCCGTACTTCTTAACTTCGCATCTCGCATCCACGTTCAAAGGAGAAAACCATGACCAAGTCCATCACTCGTCGAGCCGCCATCCTCGGCCTTTCCGCCTTCGCCGCCCTGAGCCTCGCCGCGTGCGGCGGCGCTCCCGCAGCTGAGGAGACCACCGAGGCCACCACCACCGAAACCACCGAGTCCACCGAAGCCACCGACACCACCATCACCGTGGGCGCGAGCCCCACGCCCCATGCGGAAATCCTGAATGGCCCCGTGAAGGAGCTGCTCGAGGAGCAGGGCTACACCCTCGACGTCGTCGAGTTCACCGACTACGTGCTCCCCAACACCGCGCTCGAGGAGGGCGAGCTCGACGCCAACTACTTCCAGCACACCCCCTACCTCGAGAGCTTCAACGAGGAGAACGGCACGCACCTCTCGGCCGTCACCGGCGTGCACTACGAGCCGTTCGCGCTCTTCAGCGACAAGATCACGAGCGTCACCGAGCTCTCCGACGGCGCCACCGTGGCCGTGCCCAACGACACCACGAACGAGGCTCGCGCGCTGCTCCTCCTCGAGCAGGAAGGCCTCATCAAGCTCGCCGATGGCGCGGGCGTGACGGCGACCACGAAGGACATCGTGGAGAACCCGAAGAACCTGCAGTTCGAGGAGATCGAGGCGGCGAACCTGCCGAACGTGCTCCCAGACGTGGACCTCGCGGCCATCAACGGCAACTACGCCATCTCGGCCGGCCTCTCGCTTGATGACGCGCTCGCCACCGAGGACGCCGACTCCCTCGGTGCCACCACCTACGCGAACGTCCTCGTCGTGCGCGAGGGCGAGGAGAACGAGCCCAAGATCGTGGCCCTCGCCGCCGCGCTCACGAGCCCCGAGACCTATAAGTTCATCGAGGAGACCTACGACGGCGCCGTGGTGCCCACGTTCGAGATCACCGAAGCCAGCGAGTAGCCTCGCGTCCTCTCACGCAAACGGGACATGATCGAGCTTCGCGACATCCGTAAGTCCTTCGGCGAGAAGGAAGTCTTGCACGGCATCAACTTGGAGATCGCCGATGGTGACGTCTTCGGCATCATCGGCGTCTCCGGTGCCGGCAAGTCCACGCTCGTGCGTTGCATGAACCTTCTCGAGCGTCCCACCTCCGGGCGCGTCCTCATCGACGGGCGCGACGTGACGGACCTCAAGGGCGCCCAACTCATCCAGCTCCGCCAATTCATCGGGATGATCTTCCAGAACTTCTCGCTCTTCCAGCAGCGCTCCGTGGCGGAAAACGTGTGCTTCCCGCTCGAGATCCGCGGCGTCGCCAAGGAGGAGCGCCTCGAGCGCGCCACCGATCTCCTCAAGATGGTGGATCTCTCCGACTTCGCGGACGCCTATCCCGTGCAGCTTTCCGGCGGCCAGCAGCAGCGCGTGGCCATCGCCCGCGCACTTGCGAACCGTCCCCGCATCATGCTCTGCGACGAGGCCACGAGCGCGCTCGACACGCGCACCACCATGTCGATCCTCGAGCTTCTCGGCCGCGTGAACCGCGAGCTTGGCGTCACCATGGTCGTGATCACGCACTCGCTCGCCGTGGCGCAGCGCATCTGCAATCGCATAGCCGTCATCGACGACGGGCGCATCGTGGAGGAAGGCGCCACACGCGAGGTCTTCGCGCACCCACAAGCGCAAATGACGAAGGACCTCCTGCTCTTCGACACCGTCATCCAGGACTTCTCCGAAGACGAGCGCGAAAAGGCGGTGATCTAGCGCATGGATTGGCTCATGGGCTTCTTCGCCGAGTATGGCCAGCTGCTTCTCGAGGGCACCTGGGATTCCATCGTGATGACGGCCGTGTCCTGCATCTTCGCCTACGTCCTCGGCATCCCGCTCGGCGTCCTCGTGCTCATCACCGGCGAGGGAAACCTTCGCCCGAACCGTCCCGTGCACGCCGTCTTGGGCTGGATCATCAACGTGGGACGCTCGATCCCCTTCATCATCCTGCTCTTCTCGATCATTCCCTTCACGCGCCTCATCGTGGGCACCTCGCTTGGCGTCCTCGGCGCCATCGTGCCGCTCGTCGTCTGCGCGACCCCCTTCGTGGCGCGCATGGTGGAGCAGAGCCTCGCCGAGGTGGACGCCTCGCTCATCGAGGCGGGGGAGGCCTTCGGCGCGAGCGCCTGGCAGCTCGTCTACAAGGTCTATCTCAAGGAGAGCCTGCCAAGCCTGGTGCGCGGCGCCTCCATCACGTTCATCACGCTCTTCGGCTTCGTGGCCATGGCCGGCTGCGTGGGCGCGGGCGGCCTCGGCGACATCGCCATCCGCTACGGCTACCAGCGCTATCAGCCCGATGTGATGGTCGCCGCCGTCATCCTCTGCGTGATCCTCGTCGAGGTCGTCCAGTCCCTCGGCAACGCCATCTCGAAGGCTGTGGACAAGCGAACTCGTTAGTTGACGCTGCGGCACTCTGGATGCACCTCATCGAGCCACGATCTCGGCTACAGCTCGACGCTGCGGCTTTCCATAGCATCCAATCCAGGGCCGATCCCGAAGACTTACGTACCTTAGTACGCCGCGTCTTCGCGATCGGCCCTATCCCGGGCACTCTGAAAAGCCTCGCTGACGTTTTGCTGATTCCCTGGCTCTCTGCTTGTTGAAGCGAGGATTAATGGGAGGCCTCGCTGGCGTTTTGCTCGTCCCTTGCTCGTAGCTTGTTGTCGCAATGCCTTGCGAGGGCGGGGGAGCCTATAGTCCCCGGAGCCCTGTGGGAGCCGCAATGAGTAGGCCCTTTTTCTCGGCCCTTGAGGAGTGGTCCGCCGGAGCCAAAGCCGTATGCCAATTGGAGGTGTGTCACCCGAGAAAAAGGGCCGGTGAAAGCCGGTAACCCGAATGGGCGGGAACCGGGCTCCGGGGACTATAGGCACCCCCGACCCCAGGTAACATTCCAGCGCGGGGGTCATAGGCACCCCCGAGCCCAAGTACATCCCAGCGTGGGGACTATAGGCACCCCCGACCCCAAGTACATCCATTTCGATGAGCGGCGTCGACTATTTAGCGCCGGGTAGTTTCGTGGCGGGGGGCGTGGTGTTGTCGCTTTCCTCCAGCGCCTCTTCCACGGCGCGAAGGCCCTCGTGGATGCGATAGAGGCGTTTCTCGAGGGCAGAGGCCTTGTCGAGGGCCTCCTTGGCCTGCGCCTCGCTCAGCTGGTCGTTCTCGTTCTCGCGCACCTCAGAGGTGAGGTCCTCGAGGGGATGGCGCTCCTCAAGCGGCTGGAAGGTCTCGGGCGCGTGCGCGACGATGATGCCGCCGGGAAGCTTGCCGAGGCGCTCCTGGAGATGCGTGCCCACGCGCTCGATGGAGGCGGAGACGCCAAGGCCATAGATGCCCATGTCGCCGCCGATGGAGTAGGCCACGACCACGGCGATGGCGAAGTAGGGGGCCATGGCCCAGCCGAAGATCTCGCAGCCCATGAAGAACGAGGCGAGCGGGGCGCGGATGACCGCGGTGAAGAACGCCATGATGCCGAGCGCAGAGGAGAAGCCCGCGTCGGTGCCCGTCATCACGCAGCAGGCGGCGCCGAGGAGGGCGCCCGTGGTGAGGGTCGGCATGATCTCGCCGCCGCGGAACCACAGGCCAAGCGCGAGCACGGTGAGCAGGCCCTTGATCGCGAAGCCCCAGCTTGGCTCTTGGTTTTCGAGGGAGATCTTGATGAGGGGCGAGCCCGCGCCTCCGTAGCTCGTCCAGCCGAAGCCGAGCATGAGCGCCGCGATGATGACGCCGCCGATGACCACCCAGAGGTAGTAGTTCCTCTTGATGGCGATGGTGTGGCGCTGGAGCCAATCGATGAGGAAGGCGTAGACCGCGCCGATGAGCGCGCACGCGACGCCCACGATGAGGCTCTTTCCCACGTAGGGCCAGGTGAGCGCGGGGATGGCGACGGTGGGGAGGATGTCGCCGATGTGGAAGGGATAGGCGATCGCGCAGCCCACGAAGCTCGCGAGGAGGATCGTGAGGGCGTGGCGGGTGATGTCACGGCGATACCGGCAGAGCTCGAGCACGAGGAAGGTGGCGCCGAGCGGGGAGAAGAAGAGCGCGGAGAAGGTGGCGGCCATGCCGGTGGCGGCGCTGTAGCCGAAGAGGTCGTGCTTCTTCTCGAGCTTGAGCACCTGCGAGAGGTGGAAGGGGCGCGCGACGAGGTTGCCGAGCGAGGCGCCCATCTGAAGCGCGCCGGCCTCCTTGCCCACCGACGCGCCGCCGAGCACGGAGAGGCAGGTGCCGAAGAGGATGCCCGGGGTGAGCTTGGGAGAGATCTCCTGGTTCGAGCGCAGGTAGTGGATGACCTTATGGGTGGTGAGGTCGTAGTCGAGGTCGAGCGCGTGGTAGAGCACGAGCGAGAGCGCGCCGGTGGCGGGAAGCGCGACAGCGAGCCAAGGGTGGGCGTAGAAAAGGTTCAGCGAAAAGTCGACGCAGACGCAGAGGGTGATCGAGGCCCCCGCGCCCACGGCGCCCATTACGAGGGCAAAGAGCACGTGGCGCACCATCTGGCCCACATCGATCGTGGTCTGCGCCATGGCTCCTCCCCTCAAAGCTCAAAGCAAACGAACAGCGGCATGGGTAGAACGCCCGAGGGGCGCCGCCGAAGCGGCGCCCCCGAATAGTGCGGCAGGCGAGTGGAGCTTAGTGCGCGAACATCGCCTGGAAGATCGGGACGAGCCAGATCCAGAGGATCGAGGTGACCGCGAAGCCGGCGGTGGACACGGCCACCGAGCTCGCCCCTTCTTGGACGTAGATGTTGTATCTCGCGGAGATGATGATGCCTGAGAAGGCCGGCGGCAGGGCGACGGACATGATGAGCATGCCGAGCTTGTCGCCGTCGGCGGCCATGCCGAAGATGAGGCCGGCGGCCAGGATGACGGCGGGCGTGAGGATCAGGCGGAAGAACGTGTTCCAGATGGTCTCTGCGCCGAGGCTAAAGCGCACGGTCGAGAGCGCGAGGCCTGCTGCGAGGACGGCGACGCCGGAGTTGGCCTTGGCTATGAGCTCGAAGCTGGGGTCGAAGGCCTCGGGGACGCGCACGCCGAGGATGACGAGGATGACGGCGAGGATGGGCGACCACACGACCGGCTCCTTGAGGGCGTCGGTGATGGCCTTCACGTTCTGGCTCTGCGGCTTCTTGTAGTGGGGATCTTCGGCCTTCTTGGCGAGGTAGTCCTTGTGGGCCTCTTCCTTGGCCTCGACCTTCTCGAGATGAGCCTCGGCCTTTTCGATCTTCTCCTCGGCCTTGTGGACCTTCTTCCACTCGCGCTCCTCGTCAGA
>CANQOF010000006.1:0-90000 GCA_947625405.1 uncultured Atopobiaceae bacterium
CCGGGCTCCGGGGACTATAGGCACCCCCGACCCCAGAAGACATCCCAGCGCGAGGACTATCGGGACGCCGATCCCAGAAGACATCCCAGCGCGAGGACTATAGGGACGCCGACCCCAGAAGACATCCCAGCGCGAGGACTATAGGGACGCCGACCCCAGAAGACATCCCAGCGCGAGGGCTATAGGCATCCCCGCCCTCCTGCGCCGTTCCCGCGTCATAGAATTGCACGACCTTGCCATGGGAGAACACAGAGGCTCTGGCCCTCGTGGCACTATGGCGGGGAGACGGAGTGGAGGCGGATTGGCAAGGCTACGCAAGAAACTGCTCTCAGCTTCTCTGCTGTGTGTTGTCATGATATTGGGTGCGGTGTCGTGGGCGTTTGCCACGCCAGCGCATTCCTCGCAGGCGGTGCTCACGGCGCGCGTGGCATCCGACGAGAAGTCAGTGAGGATCACCGCCACGGGTGCCGACATCTCCGATGCCAGCCGAATTTGCTTCAAGATATGGCCCCAATCCGGGGACCCGAGCGCGGCCATAGAGCTCGAGGCGGCGCGCATGATGGATGGCGCTTGGTCGGCGACCGCTTTCGTTGCCGCGGCCCAGCCGAGCGGATCCGAGGTGCCCTACAACTGCGCGGTACCCCAGGCCGTGCATCGCCTCTACAACCCGTACACGTACGAGCACTTCTTCACGCGCGATGTGGACGAGGCGGGCAATCTCTCTCGCATCGGTTGGCGCTACGAGGGCGTGGCCTGGGTCGAGCCGCAGAAGGATGACGGAGCCGCGAAGGCGGTGTACAGGCTCTTCAACCCCTACACCGACGATCATCACTACACCTCGGACGCGAACGAGTACCGAAGCCTTCCTGAGTACGGCTGGCAGCAGGAAGGGCTCGCGTTTTATTCGGATCCCACGATGGCGCAGCCAATCTACAGGCTCTACAACCCCTACCTCACGTCCGCTTACCATCACTTCACCTCGGATGCGAATGAGCACCAGGCGCTCGTGGAGAGCGGATGGGTATCTGAGGGCGTTGATTTCTACGGTGCCGCGGTGAATGGCGACGGGTCGTGGAGCGTGCGCGGTGGCAATCGGTGGTTGAACGAGGCCGGCGATTACGTCGTTGAAGCCTCGATCCTCTCCTTCGACGGCTCGTCGACCGGGGCGCCGCTTGCCTCGGCCTCCTTCGTCGTGAGCGCACCGACCGCGCGGATCCACAGCGAGTCGATCGACAACGGTGCCGGCACGTTCGATGTGGTCATCGACGAGATTGATTCGAAATCGGGAATCGCAAGGGTGGAGGCGCCCACGTGGGACCGCGAGGGCAACCAAGGCGATATCCGCTGGTATGAACCGCAACGCCAAGCGGATGGAAGCTATCGCCTCACTGTCTCGGCGGCAGACCATGACCTCGCAAAGCATTATTTGATCCATTGCTACCTCACTGCGGGAAACGGCCTGCGCGTGCTCGCGGCTCAAGCGACCGTCGACCTCACGCTTGATAACTACGTGACCATCACCGGTGGCCCCTACGAGTTCACCGCGTCAATCTGCAAGGAAGGTTCCGTGGATGCGGTACGCGTGCCCGTGTGGTCTGACGAAAACGGGCAGGACGACATCAGGTGGTATGAGGCGACGCCGCAAGGAGACGGCTGGTGGACGGCATCGCTCTCGACGGAGACGCTCATGAGCGCGGGCTTGATTCATGTGCATTTCTATGCGGATGAGCTCTGCTGCGCGACAAGGCAATTCTCGATTGAGCCGTGGCAACTCCCCTATCGCGGATTCCAAAACCCACCCGGATACTTCCAGGTATCCCATCGCTCGGTCGATTTCCCCCATCAAGGCGAGGGAAACTTCGGCTATCGCACCGAATCGCGCATCTCGCCTTGGGCAACCAAGGAAGAGTGCGTCGAGACGATGATCGGTCGAGCCGTCGAGTATCTGGGGACGCCCTACAAGTGGGGTTACAGCGCCGCACCCGGGGTGGGCGTGGATTGTTCAGGGCTCGTGATCCAAGCGCTCTACGCAACGGGCATGGATCTCGATCCGCTCAATCCGTGGGTCCATTACTACGACGAGGATTTGGTCACGACCACCGCGATGATCGAATCGGGCGGCTTCAAGGAAGTGAGCTTCTCCGAGCGCACGCGCGGGGATCTGATCTTCTACCACGACCATGTGGGGATCTACCTCGGCGATGATCAAATCATCGAGGCAACGCCGCCGCGAGTGAGGATCTCCAGCGTATACAGGAACCCCATCGTCTGCGTCCGCCGCGCGTTCATCTGAGCTACGCATCGCCTCGCCCGCGGAGCGTGCCACGCCACGCCTTCGGGTGTACTTCGTGGCACGGGTGCGCTTGGGGTGTAGCAAATTGGGGTGAAAGTGGCCCGAATCGGCCCGTTTTGCACACCGCAAGCAGGGGCGCGGCAGCTTTCGGTACATCCCAAGGGCACCCGCGGCTCGAGATACACCGCAAGGCCTGCTGTGGCGAGCGTCGCAAGCCGAGAAGGTGCTGCCGTACCCCGATCGACGCCACAACGCTCGGTGGTGGAGGTTGCCGCGGTGCACGTGAACGCAAGGGAGTACCCTCAGGCGAGGAATGCGAAAAGGCCCGGCGAAAAGGGGTGCGTGATGGCGACGGACGCGAAGAGGGGCGAGATCCTCTACCAGGGGCACGCGAGCATGCGGATCATCACCAAGGCGGGAACGGTCGTCTACGTGGACCCCTTCGCGGGCGAGGGCTACGACGTGCCGGCCGACCTCATCCTCGTCACGCACGAGCACTACGACCACAACGAGGTGGACAAGCCGGCGCACAAGCCCGATACCGTCATCTGGCGCGAAGCGGAGTTCCTCGAGCACGGCTGGAGGGCCTCCGAGCTCGGCCACAAGGTGTTCCGCGATGTGGATATCCAGGCAGTCGAAGCCTATAACGGCCACCACCCGAAGGGCTTCGGGGTGGGCTACCTGCTGCGCTTCGACGGCATACTCGTCTACGCGTCGGGCGACACCTCGAAGACGGACCAGATGGCCTCCATGGCGAAACTCGGCATCGACTACGCGTTCCTGCCGATCGACGGCATCTACAACATGGGGCCCGACGAGATGATGCAGTGCGCGAAGCTCATCAACGCGAAGCACGTGATCCCCTATCACATGGACCCCGGGCACCTCTTCAACGAGGCTGACGCCGAGAAAGTGAAGCTCCCGAACGTGCTCATCGTCCCCGCGGGCGGCGTCATCGACTATTAACTCAGGCGTTCGCGAAATCCGACAAACCTGAACCGAACCCTAAAACTAGCTGCGCAAGCTGGGGGAACCATAAGGAGCAACGCACGCTCCCCACGGAGAGGAACTCCCATGGAAACCCCGCTCACGCTTGAAAACGTACTCGCCACCTTGATCTGGGACGTCGAGCGCCCCGACCTCGAGGACTAGCTTGCCGCGCGCTCAGCGCGCCCGCCCCTCACGGCATGCGATAGTGGCCCACGAGGTCGCTTCGCGATTCGAGGATGTCCTGCTCGTAGGCCGTTTGGAAGATGCCATCGTGGTGGATCACGTAGGGAACGCCGCGCTCGTTTCGCCGGTTCGACACTACGCCGATGTGGTCCTCGAAGACGACGATATCGCCACCCTGCCATTCCTCAATTGCTGAGAGATCGTTCGTAAGCGTCGCCGCGTTTCGCGGGAAGAAGACGCGAAGATTCCTCACCCTCCGAAAATCAATCGCCGGATCTGGCTGCTCGATGCAGTAGGCATCAGGAGCTGCGGCTATGTCTGCGGTGACGAGCTCCATGAGGTCGAAGCCCGCGCCCTTGCACGCGAACGCCACCACGTCCGTGCACACGCCGTAGCCGTCATCGGGGTAGCCGCCCGCGTAATAGCGGCTCTCGTATTTCGGCTGCGTCGATACGTACTCGAGCGCGCCCAGGAGGATGTCCGTCTGATCGTCAACGCCGTCGCCATCCGCGTCGAGCGGGCTCACAAGCTGGGGGATCTCGCCTGCATATGCGTCAGCGGGTCGCGCCGTGGAAGTGCGCTGGTAAGGGAAGAGGGTTGACGCGATGAGCGCCCCCGCGGCAATGAGCATGACGAGCGCGATAGTGATGCGTCCGCGTACTTGCATTGCCCTCCCCCGCACAACCGGAATGCCATGCCAAGGAGAGTCTACAAGGACGCGTGCGGTGGCCTAAGCCCTCCCGCGATGCGCCAAAAGCACGCCCAGCGCGCCGATGCCGATGCCGAGCGCGCCCATGATCGCGAGCGTGCGCAGGCACTCGGCGCGCGTGTCGCCGAGGATGGCGAGGAGGTCATCGAGCGTCTGCCTCCTCGCCTGGCCTTTGCGGAACTCGTGGAGCTCATCCGCCGAGAGAGGGGTATCTGGGTCGATTGCCCGCGCGCCACTGCGGCGCATCTGGCAGATGAGGGAGTGAATATCCTCGCCGAGGTCAATGCGCGCCTCGCTCGCGTAGCTCCCCACTAGAGCCGTCACGAGTGTGAGCACGTAGTGCTGCGCGTCGTGGTCGAGCCTGAGGATCTGGTTCAGGAGCCGCATGAGCATTCGCGGATTCCCGGAGCAGAGCTGCGTGAGCGTCTCGATGCGCGCCACTGCGGCAGCGGCAAAGAACTCATTGAAGACGCGCTTTCGTGTGGCGTTGTCCGCATCGTGGAACCAGTCGTTGAAGTCCTTCGAGTAGGAGAGCGCGATCGGGTCGATCTCCTGTGGCTCCACCGCCACGAGGTGGCTCCCCATGACCTCCCAGCTCGTGGCGGAGTGCTGGAGCATTCCCTTGGCGCTCGAGGACACGATCTTCGTCGGGGTTTGGCGGCAGAGGAGCTGCCCCACGATGTCGAAATGCGGCACGTAGAGGCGCACGCGATCCTGCACATTCGCGTAGGGCTCTCGGGCAATCACCTGCTGGGCGAAGCCTGGGCCGTCCATGTCCCAGATGCGCACCACCCTCGCGCGGGCGGCGTCGCTCGCGTGGGCCGCCGCGAAGACCGCGAGGTTTCCACCCTTGGAGTGGCCCCCGAGCATGAGAGGGCCATCAGTGGTGGAGGCGATGCCATCGAGGTACTTACGGGCGTCCACCTGCGCCGGCGTGATCTCGTAGGACATGTCGAAGTTCTCGTGCCAGCCCACGAGTGTGTCGTCGGTGCCGCGGAAGGAGAGGTAGGTGGAGCCATCGTCCAAGGCGATGGAGATGGCGCCGAATTGCTCGGCCGTGGCGGGATCGAGCGTGTCCACGTAATTCGCGAGCCGCGCGCCCGCGAAGCGCTTGCCTTGCGCCATCTTCTGCGGCAGAAGCTCGACGACGGGATCGGTGAAGGACGGCGTCGCGTAAAGGGTGAGCTTGCCGTACTTCGCCTGATAGGCCGGGGCGGCCTCGGCGACGGCAACGCTCCCCTCGCCCGGCCCCGGCACCACGTTCGCAAGGCGCACGTAGGAGAGGTTCGCGAGGAGAAGGGCGTCCACCTCGTTGAACGGCACCTGCTCGAAGGTCAGGTCGCCATACCAGTCGAGGTAGTCGAAGAAGTTCGCCATGGCCTCGCTCCTCTCGCACGCTCCGCTCGACCCTCTCACTATTTCCCATCCGAGCGTGCGACGTTGCGCGCGAATGATGGCGGACACATTCGGGAGGCGCGTGCCGCGCGAGGGATGGTGTTGTGCTTCGCGCTGCACATGCGCCGCGCGAAGCCTTGCGGTGTACGTGCTTGGCGCGGGTGTCCTTATGGTGTACGTGGAGCTGCCGCGGCCTCGCTTGCGGTGTCTCTCATGGCGCGGGTGTCCTTCCGGTGTACTGAAAAGCGCCACAGCCCTGCTTGCGGTGTGCGAATCGAGCCGATTCACGCCGTCATCACCCGAAATCGCTACACCCTAAGCCCACCCGCGCCACGAGATACACCCGAAGGCCCCGCGCGCCACGAGCGCGCACACCGCATAGGTATGCATGGCGGCAACGTTCAGCAGATCGGACAGTCACTTCGAAGACGAGGCGAGGCGTTGCCCCTATCCCCAGAGCATGATGTTCGCCATGGCGTAGAGCGGGATGTTTCGCATCCAGGAATCGCTCCATCGTCTTCCCCGCATCTCGCCCTTACATCCCGATTTTCTCCCAAAAGTGCGAAAACAAGGACGTTTTGCGCACTTTTTGGTCATTTTCAGGACGTAAGGTGGATATGGCCGCGGCGTCGTCATCTCTGGTCAATGCAACTGCTGTAGTCGTGTCATGCTTCGTTGAGCGCATCGGCGACGATGGCTTCGCGTAGTCGCTGGGAACGCGTTTGCCCAAGCCGTTGGGCCTTGTGATCCACTGCCTCAATCACCGAGATCGGGAGCCTGACGGAGATGATGCGGTTCTCCTCCTCGCTGATCCGCGGCCTCCCCGGAGCGGTGACAAACCCGCCTGAGCGCCCGGGCACCTTTTCCATTTCGTAGGGCTTCGCCCATTCGTCAAGGAGCTCGTCGGTTACCTCAACGCCACCTTCGGCCACGAACGGCTTTGCCACCTTGGCTTCCTTGCCCATCAGAGTCCAAGCTCCCTTCGAATTCCCGCGCTCACTGGGCTGTTCGCATGGAAGATGAGCACGTCACCTTCCATCGGATCGTACACAGCGACCATCTCCACCTGCTTGCCAGAACCGTCGAAGCCAACCGCAACGTACTGTGGTGGCCACGGTCCGATCCGAACCTGACATTTCAGCCGGTTTTGCCACGCTTGGAGAATCGACTCTTCCGTGAGTTGCGGATGCCTCCTCAAGACGCGTTCGTGTATGGATACCCGTTGCGGCACTCTTCCTAATCTCGAGTTATGTCATACGTAATGTATTACAAATTCATGGTAAGTAAGGCCTCTAATTATTGTCAGGGAAGCTTCGTAGAATTGATTCCAAGTGAGCGCCACCGGGCATTTTAGAGATTGGCGGCACCATGAACGTCGAGGAAGAGATGGGTGTTTCTACCTCTCGCGAGCGACTCCGGCGAGTGCAGAAGCGCATCGTCGACCTCCTCTTCGAGATCGACACCATCACCTTGCAGGTGAACCCACAGATCGAGGCGGACTACGCCACGCGGATCGGCTGCTTCGAGAACGAGCTCCTGCGATGCCAGCTCGACGCGCGTCGCGCCAAGCGTCGCCTCGCGCTCGCGCAGGCGAGGGCGAACGCTGGCGCGCCGTTTGGCGCGGACGAGTTCGAGGCGCGCCTCGACGAGGAGTTCGAGGAGTGGGAACGAAAGTTCCAGGCCAACATGGCGGCCTACCTCCATGCCGTTGAGTTTCGCGCAAGCCACGTTGCCATGAGCGCCTTCGACGCGCGCGAGCTTGCGCGCGTACATCGCGAGTTCGTCAAGCGCCTCCATCCGGACACGCATCCCGGCCAAGACGAACGGGCAAAGAAGCTCTTCCTCGCCGCCCAGTCGGCCTACCGCGCGGGCGACCTCGCGCTGCTCCGATCGCTGATCGTCGCCACCGAGGATCTCGTGGACGAGGGCGACGAGGCGCTCAGCGAGGACGAGTTGGCCCTCGCGCTCGAGATCGGCCTCGCCCATCAGAAGGTCCTCGAGGAGCGGCTCGCCGAGCTCAAGCGCTCGATGCCGTATCGCTTGAAGGCGAAGCTCGAAGACCGCGTTTGGGTGGAGAAGCGCACGTCCGAGCTGAGGCGCCAGATCGAGGAGCAAAAGAGGGTCGCTGCGGCCTACCACGCGAGATTCCACTCGCTCCTCGAGGAGGTGAGCCACAGGTGAACACGCCTGTCGACGCCGCCGGCGCACTCGCCACCATCGGCGCCGGCGCCTTGATCGGCATCTCCGAAACCGCTGGCGCGTCGCTTTCCGTGCCTATCCCCTTCGAGAACCCCATCACCCTCATCGAGGAAACGCGCGTCGCCGGAACGACGCACGTGCCACGCATCGACGCGATCGTCGCCGAGCTCAAGTGCGACTGCGAGCTCCGCTTCCAGCGCGAGCCGGACAACCTCGCGGATCCGTGGGCGATCAAAGTCTTGTAGCCTTCGAGCTCCCCTACTTCCGCGAGTACCTCGAGGAGCAGCTCGAAGAGGGCTGATTCCCCACTCGAGAGACCCCATGGTGGGTTTCAGTCCAAGGCCCGCGATGTCGGCTACATAGCCATCACCCTATTTAGCAGCCCACACTGCGATCCGCAGCTTGGGTTCGTACGTATCGTTGCAACGTATTTGGAACGATAATCTTTCGTTGCAAATACGTTGCAACGAAACTAGGCTGGAAAAGCAGTCGACGCGAGGAGGCGCAGTGAGGGAGACGAAGACACTCGAGTTCAAACGTGAGGTATCGCGCGCCTTCCTCAAGACGGTAAGCGCCTATGCGAACTTCGGTACGGGTGAAATCCTGTTTGGCGTGGATGACGACGGAAACGTAGTCGGCGTGACTAATCCGGAAAAGACATGCTTGGAAGTCGAGAATTATGTCAACTCGAGCCTCAAGCCCATACCACGCTACACGCTCGACATTCGCAAGATGAACGATCGCAGAGTGGTTGCCCTCACAGTATACGAGGGCCATGACAAGCCCTTTTACTACCGCGGAAAGGCCTATCGCAGGAGCGATACGGCTGATGTCGAGGTTGACCGGCTCGAGCTCAACCGACTCGTTTTAATAGGGCAAAACCTGTCGTTCGAGGAGGTTCGGTCACATCAGCAGAACTTGACATTCGATGCGCTCGGTTCTGAATTACGCGAGCGCATCGGCGTGGAGACGGTCGACGCCGACATATTGAAGACGCTCAACCTTTATTCAGATGCCGACGGCTATAACAACGCTGCTGCTGTCATGGCAGATGAAAACGAGTTCGCAGGCATCGATTTGGTGCGATTCGGTGAAAGCGAACGTGAGATCCTTGATCGAGAGCGCTACACAGGAGTATCTGCGCTGAAGCAGCTGCATGCCGCCCTCTCGATGTATCGAAAGTATTACCAGTATGAGAGGGTGGACGGAACTCGGAGAGAAGCGCACGAGCTCGTCCCCGAAGAGGCGTTCCGCGAAGCAATCGCCAACGCCCTCGTACATCGCTTGTGGGATTCGCCGGCAAACATCCAGGTGAGCCTCAGCGCTGAGGACATTCGGATCACATCCCCAGGGGGACTCCCCACAGACATTTCCTTCGAAGAGTACGTTGGGGGCCATGTATCGATCCTACGCAACCCCATCATTGGCACCGTGTTCTACCGCCTGGATTACATCGAGATGTTCGGGACTGGCATCGCACGCATTCAGGCATCCTACAAGGACGCGACGGTAGCACCGAAGTTCTTCGCTTCCGACAACCTTCTGACTGTGGAACTTCCCGTTTTGAGGTATACGGGGTCGCTGTCTACCGGAGAATCCACGGTTTTGGAATGCTTTCGCAAAGGACGGCTCTTGACCCGTGGGGAGGTGCAAGAAGCCTCTGGGATGGGACGGGCTAGGGCCATTCGCGCCCTCAACGCGCTCATCAACAAGGGCTACCTGCGCAAAGTAGGTTCAGGTCGAGCCACGCACTATGAGCTGATTTGAGGTTATCGCACCCAAAGTTCCATGGGCCAGTATCCGCCTAACCTGATGCCGTCTCTCAATCCTCGCTCGAAACCATGATGTCCCCTCTGGCTTACGGGCACGGAAACTCCGCAAGGGCACGACAACGGCGAGTGAACGTTAACGAGAGGCGCTGGGGCGCCCGAGATCGTGGTCGGATCGGGTTCAGCCAGCATCTCGCAGCGTCAACCCGTCACTCCCACTCGATGTGCGATGACCGGCCCCAGCTAGCTCCCAGCTTGCCCTCGTTTGCGCACGTATCCCGATTTGGCTCAGATTTCATTTTGCTGGGCACCATCTGGGCACCGGCCTTGCCATTCAACTTCTCCACAGAAGTGCCCAAATCACCTCCCAATCGAGTGCGCGAATGTCGGTTGAAAGCGCACGCATGGGCGCACCGCCGCTCCGTTCATGCGCTCGAAACGCGCTGTCCTCCCAAGGCGAGCATAATTGGTCCAAGCACGTGGACCTAGATGAAAGGAAGACCAATGAACGAGAAGGTCCAGAAGTTCTACGAGGTCGTTTCCGCCGATGACGCGCTCCAGGCCGAGCTCGTCACCGTGACCGAAAACGTTGACGTTGAGGGCGTCTCCGAGGAGGAGGCCCGCGCCGCCATGGCCGAGGCCGTCGTCGCCTTCGCCGCCGCCCATGACCTCGACCTCACCACCGAGGACATCCTCGCGGCCGACGTGGAGGCCTCCGAGGGCGAGCTCTCCGAAGCCGAGCTCGAGGCCGTCGCCGGTGGTGGAGGCTGCGGGTGTTTCGTCATCGGCGTGGTGAAGGGCTGCGTCTGTGTCATGTACGGCGAACATCAAAACGTCGAGTCGAAGAAACTCGGGTCCGCTGGAGAGCACGTTTGCACGGGCATCGGCGGCATCTAAGGGCAAGCGCCTCATAGGCTGAGTCTCGCGCGGGGCGTCCGTCATCGGCGAGCGCCCCGTTTTCCATGGCAGGGGGATCCGACGGCCCACGCGCGCCCGAGAGGCTTTTGTAACTGGCTGCGAGGCCAGAGCAGGCTGTTCTCGCAGCTCGGAGCATATCGATCCCATGAAAAGGAGCAGCACGATGTCGGAGGACAAGAAGGCAACCGAGAAAAAGGTCGAGGAAGTCGACGTAGTCGAAGTGGAGCTCAACGAAGACGAGCTTGACAAGGCTTCCGGCGGCTGGCCCCCCGTCGTCAGGCCGGTCGAGAAGGGCGGCAGGCAGTACCCCATCGTCCCCGAGTTCGATAATCAATAGGTAGCCACAGACGGGAGTCGAGCATGGATGAGAAGAAGGGCGCTCGCCCAGAGACCGCCGACGACGTCAAGGCCGTCGCCTCCGAGGGGAAGGTCGCCGACGCGGCCCTCGACGACGTCGACGGAGGCACCTTCACGCCGACGTACGATCGAAGCAAACCGCGGAAGGGCACGCACCTCTACGACGGCACCGACGAGTAGGAGCCGACGAGAAGCGTCGGTGGCCGCCACCGTTTTCAACGAGGGAAAGGGGCCGAGGCAGTGTGGCTGCCTCGGCCCCTTTCCATCTCGGGCATCGATCACGCGCCTGGGAGCATCGCCCCGCACCCAACACCCCTGCGCGGCCCGGATGCGCGGGCCTCTCACATGCCGAAGCCGAACAGGCAGAGCGTGGGGTCGCTGCTGATGGCGCTTTCCTTTGCGCCGCCGAAGACCACGCAGCCGCAGCCCTTCACGGCGCCGATGACGATGCAGACGCAGGCGTCCAGGCCGCCGGCCACGGCCTCGAGCTCGGCTTCGGAGAGCTCGCCCTCGGCGGTGGCTTCGGCTTCGGCCGCGAGGATGTCCTCGGCGCTGAGGTCGAGGTCGTGCGCGGCCGCGAAGGCGGCGACGGCCTCGGCCATGGCCTGGCGGGCCTCCTCTTCGGAGACGCCCTCGAGGTCCACGCCCTCGGTCACGGCGACGAGCTCGGCCTGGAGCGCGTCGTCTCCCGAGACGACCTCGTAGAACTTGGTCACTTTTTCGTTCATCGCCCTATCCCTTCGTTGATGGCGAGTGATATGGCGGATTATGGCCCGTGAGGCTTCCGCCACCCCAAGAAACCGCAAACGGCAAAACCAACAGTTCGTTCGTGCGATGCGAGCCACCATTCGTGTCCTAGCCTCGGTTCGCGTCGCTTGCAGCGGGTAATCCCCTCAAGCATGCTCGCAGGCACAGCACATGTCCGCTGAAAGGAACGACCGTGAAAGACGACAAGAAGAAGGTAATCGAAGAAGACGTTGAGGAAACCGTCGTTGAAGAAAAGCTCACCGAAGAAGAGCTTGACAAGGCTTCAGGCGGCTCCGGCCACGCCGATGATCCCATCGTCGACTACGACTTCCACTACGGTCCCATCATCGGACCTGATGGCAGGTTGTACCCGCGACTCATCTGGCCCGATTCAGACGATGACTAAGAATGGACGGTGAAACGCAGATGAACGAAGAAATGGCGGAGAAGCTCGTAGGAGCCACCTCTGCTGCAGATGTGCAATCCATCGCCAACAGCTACGGCAAAGAGCTGACGATGGAGCAGGCGCAAGAGATCTACGACAAGATCCAGAGCTTCAGTGCCGATGGCGAGCTTTCCGATGAGGAGCTGGCGGCGGTGTCTGGCGGCATAGGTAGGGGCATTGACCCCCGCTGGATTGACTACTGGTTCTATGGGGGGCCATATCCTCTGGACTCAGAGGGGCATTGGATAGTGTAGCGGGCCAATTGTGTTCGGTTCGATGTTCGACGATGGCAAGCGGCTGCCCCATTGCCGGCAGGGGTAAGAGTGGCTGCATCTGCTTCGTCTTCGGCGCTGCCAGTTAATAGGTGCGAGCTGGCGCAATCGGGCAACAGTCACAAGAATGCTTTGTTTTGCATAAAAACACGGAGCGAAGATTGTATCCTTCGCTCCGTGCCACTTCGCTATCGCTTAGTCCCTCGCGTAGCTCGCTTCCGATTTAGAGAGGCGACCTCTCGGTTCCTGTAGTCAGCCGCTTATGATATAGATCCCTTTTTCGCTCTGCACCGCCAGTCACGGCTTTGAGGTCATCGTCCGACAGCCTCTCCTCGGGCTTTGCCTTCTCGACCTCGGGATTTGCGTCCCGCTTCTCGTCAACCATTATTGGCTCTCCTTAACGGAACAATATCCGGCACCGTCCATTACCAAGGGGCAGGGGGGTATACCCTGCCATCCCTTCCGATGGGGATAGGGTGGGGATTGTAGGAGCCGCCGCCTGAAGCCTTGTCGAGATTTTCTTCAGTGAGTTCCTCTTCCTCGACTACGACTACCTCTTCTTCGACCTCTGCGGTCTCTGTCTTTTTCTTGTCGTCTTTCATGGCCGCTCCTTTCCTAGTCAGGATACTCGGGCTTAAGGGGATACTTCTTGCCACCTTTTTCGGTTGGTCTCCATGGATAAAAGCCGCCTGAAGCCTCGTCAAGCTCCTCTTCGGTGAGCTTCTTCTCGTCTTCGACCTTCGCTTCGGTCGCTTTCTTCTCGTCCTTGCACATGTGCTCGTCCTTTCCGTTGAATCCTACTCGTGCCTGTTAAACCAATAACCAGCGTCTTTTGGTTCCCAATCCGCAACGAACGTAGCGCCCGTTGCGTCTTCGAGGTCTTCGTCACGAAGCTTCTCTTCGGTCTCGTCTACCTTCTCGACCTCGGGCTTTGCGTTCTTCTTGTCATCTTTCATAGCCGCTCTTTTCAGCGGTTTTCGTTGCCTTTATATTATTTCAGATGGCGATGTGCTTTATAGAATGACCTTGCGCGAATAGGGCGAAACCAGACGCGAATGTGCCGATATCACCGAAAGCTCACTATCGTTTGCGGCGGGGAGCTGACAGCCAGTCTTGCCGGCACAACAGCTCGGTACCGCATATGCCCCTCGCCGCCATGAAGTCTTCGAGCGACATCCCGGCTCCGTGGGCTGCGTAGTCGGCCTGGAGAGCGTCCTCGTCAGACTGGTCCCATCCCGCCATCGACCAGCCCTCACCGCTTTGCGACCAGCCGCCACTGACCCCTGCCAGCTCGTCATCACTTAAACGCTGCGGCTCGTTGGGGTTCTTCTTGTTCTCGGCCATTTATGCTGCCCTTCGTGAGAGTGCTGTCTGTCCTCGCGTCTCCATTGTCCCCGACACATCTGGTCGCAAGATGGAGACTTTTGCTTGGGTGGCTTTTAGTCACGTTCGTGTCGTGTTTAAGTACATTCATGACACTGAGGTCATGACTTGCGATATTGCTCAGCAGCATCCGCAGACAGCCCCCCAACAACGGCTCCTTCGGAGCACCGCCTGGACACCTGCGGAAGCGAAGGTACGGCGGCTCCGCGACTCAAAAGGCGAACGAGTCTCCTCGACGACATCGCGTGCGCGAACGAAGGCACTCGCCGACAACCGGCGAGGCGCTCTCGCGAATCCTTGCCCCAAGAACGGTGGAGCCAGGGACGAGCAAAACGTCAGCGAGGCGCTCTGGGATGCCTCAGATAGGCAGGATCTCGAATGCGACGCGTGCTTAGGTACGCGAGTATTCGAGATCGTGACTAGATGAGGTATATCCAGAGCGCCGCAGCGTCGACCTGCTACTCCCACTCAACAGACGCATGAAAACCTCCTTTCAAATCGCGTCTGCGTTCCCGCAGGTCAGAAGCTTGAAATTGCAACTCCTCTCGTCTTGGCGGTCTTGCTGGTACGAATCTGGTACGAATCGTGCAGAAGTTCGTACCAGGCGGTTCTGGCAGTGCTCGGGTGGGTCTAGAAAACGGACGCGACGGCGGCTACCGCCTCGCGCTTCGAGTCCATGTTCACATGGGTGTAGATGTCCATGGAGATCTGCGAGCTGTAGTGCCCGGCGAGCTCCTGCATCACCTTGGGGTGCACGCCGTTGATGGCGAGCAGGGTCAGGTACGTATGACGGAACTCGTGAAGGCACCAGCCGTCGAGGCCGTACTTGGCGCGATCCTCCATCCACCAACGGCTGAGGCTCGTGGGCAGCACACGGGTGCCGCTGTTGTCGGATATCACAGGGCTGTCGTCGGTCTGCTCGATGTAGCCCTCCTCCGGCTTGCGCCACTGGTTGGTGCGGGCGTAGCGCTTGAACTGAGCCTCCTTGTGGGCCTTGAGAACTTGGATGGTCTTATCCGAGAGCGGCAGCACGCGAGTGCCGGCCTTGGTCTTGGTGGCCTTGAGGTTGCCCATGTAGTCGTATGAGTGGCGTATGTCGGCAACCCTGCGATCGAAGTCGATGTCGCCCCAGGAGAGCCCGCAGATCTCGCCACGGCGCAGACCCATGGTGATGGCGAGCAGGTATGCGCACTCACGGTCGGGCTCGGGGTCGAGCGCTTCGATGAACTTGTGCGCCTGGGCGGGTCTGAGGGCGCGCTTGGCCTTGGTATCCATCTTGGGCGGGTTCGCCTTATCGCAAGGGTTTGTCACGAGGATCTCCTCCTTTACTGCTTGCTGGAATACGAGGGTGATGTTGTCGTGGATGCCGTTTACGTAGGAGCCTCCCGACGGCTTGCCGGAGAGCGTGTCGCCGCCGAGCATGGCGATGTACATGTCATCGAGCATAGTGGGCGTGATGGCGGCGAGATTCGCCTTGCCGATGTGCATGTTGGCGGCCTTGAAGAGCTGGCGCTGACGCTCCAGGGTCGTGGCCGCTATCTCCTTGTTGAGCTCGCGGCGCTTGAGATAGCGCTCGGCGTATTCCTCGAAGGTGTAGGTCGTCTTCCCCTGGACTCGGTCGCCCTCGACCTCGTCAATGAACTCGCGCAGTGCTGCCTTCGCCTGGGTGTACGTTCCCTCGAAGCGGCGGGTTCGGGCCTTGTACTTGCCGGTGCGGGGGTCTTTCCCGATGCATACGCGCAACTGCCACTTTCGGCAACGGCTTTTCGGCTTGTCCTTTTCGAGCTGGATGATGGATCCGTTTCCCTTGGTCTCTGCCATCGAGCTCACCTGCCCTGCTGGGTGGCGATGAGCTGGTCGCGGAAGGCCAGGAACTGCAGGTACTCGTCGAAGCGCTCCTTGCCGCCTTCGCTGAGTGTGCGGTATGCGGCGTTGAGGTCGCGGCCCTGCGTGTCGTCGGCGCCTTCGCGGCCCACGACCGCATCGATGGAGCAGTGGAGCTTGTCTGCGATGGCCCACGCAGCGCGCAGCGGGATGCCGCTGTCGGGGTCTGCCAGGGTGCGCTCATAGCGCGAGTAGGTTGTCGCGGGGATGCCGAGAACGGCTGCGAATTCCTTGCTGCTGCGGTATCCTGCCGCCTTGCGGAGGTCCGCCAAGGATGTTTTGGGTGGAACAGGCGCCTGGGCGCTGTTCATGCGGTTAGTTGATGCCATATAATGACACCGTCCTTTCTAGGCGCTACTAGGTTGGACACGGCCCGTGGGTGTTGCAGCACTCTCGGGCCAACTCTTTTTGCGGCTAGAGTCGTATCGTGCTGTATTCGATGGTGACCCTATGCTGCCTGTCGAACGCTTGCATTACCCTGGCTATCACCTCCTCGTCCTTCTTTCCGTATTCCTCGTCTATCCGTGAACGCTCGTCTGCGAGCATCGACTGGATCTCGTCTTCCGACCAGTGCTTCTCGGTGCCGTCGGCGTCGAGGTATCCATCGCGCAGCTCTTCCTCGAGCCCCTCGCAGTGCAGGTCGATGCCGGGCTTGCGCTTTGCCGCCGCCTGCTCGGATAGGAAGCTCTCGAAGGCGGAGCGCTCTTCCTTCGGCGTCGAGAACGCGACGAGCTCGCCGAACCGGGTTCCCTCGTATGCCGTCTCGTAGAACATGCGCTGGTAGTACCTGCACAGGTCGTCGTACTTGCGGTCCTGCTCGTCCTGGCGCTGCCGACGCGCCTTCTCGTCCTTCGCGCGGGCGAACTCGATGAACTCGTCCATGAGTGCGCGGGTCTCGGGCAAGAGGCCGTCGTAGAACTCCTGCAGCTCGTTGCGGCCGGAAGTGACGGGGGTGCGGCCAACGATCTCGTCCACGGAGCATTCCAGAAGGTCGGCCATCGCAATGGCGTGCTTCATGGGGATCGTCTCCGGGTCTCGGTCGTAGCGGGACATGCTGGACGCCGCGATGCCCAGCGCTTCGGCGAACTCTCGGGCGCTGCGGTATCCCTTTTCCTCCCGCAGGTCCTTGATGCTCTTCGCCATGGTCTTGTTTCCTCCTCGTGTGTGCGTTCTGTGGTGGAGCGGTGCCTTTCCCGCCGTGAACGGTTCAACACTACGCAACGAATCATACCACCACGCAACGCTTCTAACAACCTCTATCGGCTATTGTACCATATATTTCAACTTCTGTTAGCTCAGATGGGATTCTGTGTGCTACCCTATGGCACGCGGAAGCAACAGACCGAATCGCTGTTCCACGGAGCGCATCGGAGCTTTTGCGGCCGTAGACCTAGTAGCGCCTAGAAGACAACCGAGCATTAGGAGGTACGACATGGGAACCAAGTTCGACGACCTGCCGCTGTTCCTGACACCGCAATAGCTGGCGCAGATAACCGGAGAGCACGTGAACTCGATCCGGCGCGGCATCACGGAGGGCCGCATCCCCGCGGACAAGGTGAACGGACGTTGGCGCATCTGCCGTGACGCGGTGTTCGCCAAGACGAAAGAGGGCCTTCTCTTCGGCGAGAAGGTCGAGTCGTGAGCGAGCGCACGCTGCGCATAGGGCAGATCTGCGAGAAGCGGGGCACCCAGGCGATGATCGCGAGGAAGACGGGCATATCGCGCCCGGCGGTGTCGCGGATCGTGCGCGGACTGGAGCCTCCCTACCCGAAGCGCGGCAAGGCTATCGCGGCAGCCGTGGGCTGGGCCGGCGACTGGCGCGAGCTCTTCGAGGAATGCGACGAGGAGGGAGGCCCGATGTGAAGGCCTTGGAAATAGGGCGACCCACAGCCGGAATCTTGGCGGATGCGAGGCTGCGGGCCACCGGTAACCAGAGCTCTGCGCTCTGTGCGAGCGATTATAAACCTTGCGGCAACTTCCCAGAAGCGTGGGAGGTGGGCCGATGATCACCGAGACCGACCGCGACGCATTGCGCGGGCTCATGCCCGAGCTGCTGGAAGTGCGCTGCGGGATCACAGACCTGCGGAGGTCCTTCCGCTGCCCGTCGCCCAACCACGACGACCGCGACCCCTCCGCCCACTATTACGAGAACGACAACACCGTCCACTGCTTCGGATGCGGCAAGACCTGGGACGTGTTCTCCCTCATCGCCGAGCTCGACGGCGTCGACGGATTCGCCGAGCAGGCCAGGGCCGTGGCGGATGCAGTGGGCTACCGGCTGACGGATGACGACGAGCCCAGGCGGCCGAGGCAACGGCCAAAGCGCAAGCCCAGGCCGCTCTTCGACAAGCCACGCGAGGCCGGCGGCGTCGACTGCGCCGAGGCATGCGGCAACGCCTTCGGCCAGCTCTACTACACCGAGAACGACATCGGCCGGCGCTACCTTCGCTGGCGCGGCCTGGACGACGGCGACGCGGCCACCTTCGGGCTAGGCTTCACGAAGGACCCGCGAGAGATTATGCCGGAGTTCCGCGTGTACGAGCCCAAGGCCTTCGGCTTCATCACCATACCGTTCTGGAACAAGGACTTCTCGACGGCAAACTACTGCATGGTGCGCACCGTGTGCAAGCCCGGCAGCGCGCGCAACAAGGAGTGGCGCCCGCGAGGGCTGGCGACTCCCCTGTGGTGCGAGTGGCTCCTGTCCAACGGCGCCGATCAGGTCTACGTGACCGAGGGGCTGATTGACGCGATGGCGCTCGCCAAGATCACCGGCGGCGACACCATGGCCCTGGGCGGAGTGTCGAACGCCAATCGCCTGGCGCAGGTGCTCTACGCGACGCCTCCCGAACTCAGGCCGAAGAAGATCACGGTGGCCATGGACGAGGACGACGAGGGCCATAGGACCCGCGACAGGATCTGCCACGACCTGGACGTGCTCAAGATTCCCCATGCGGTGATGCCTCCCTACCCGGGCGGCGCCAAGGACGCCGACGAGTACCTCATGGCCATGCGCGGCAAGGAGTGGGAGTTCTACAAGAGGCGGGGCTCGGTGACCACCGACTACCCGCTGTGGTACACGAGGTGGCTGTAGATGGGAGCTAACAAGGACGCATACATGCACGACGTGGAGGCCGCGAACGACGCGGCCTCCGTCGTCTCCGAGGATATTGCGGCATCAAACGGCTTTTCATCGTCACTGCCACCCTTCCAGCAGGCCATCGTGCTCAAGGACGAGCTGCCCGAGATGCCGGCAGAGGTGATCGAGGGCGTGCTCCTGGAGACGCACAAGATGCTCTTGACCGGGCCCAGCAAGGCAGGCAAGACGTGGTGCCTCATCAACCTGGCCGTGAGCGTGGCGACCGGCGGATGGTGGATCGACTTCCGCTGCGCCCAGAGGAAAGTTCTCTACGTGGACCTGGAGACCGACCCGAGGACGCTGCAGAAGCGCGTGTCTCGCGTGGCCGAGGCTAAGAGCGCCGACGCCCAGCCTGTGCGCGAGAACCTCACGCTCTGGCCCCTGCGCGGCAAGCCCTGCTCGCTCGAGGAGATCGCGGCCGAGCTCTTCTGCCGGTGTAAGGCGGGCGACTTCGGCATGGTCATCATCGACCCCGCCTACATGGTGCAGGACGGTGATGAGAACAACGCAAAGGACATCCGCGAGTTCTTCGCCAAGCTCGACGAGATCTGCGTGAACCTGGAGTGCACGGTGGTCATCAGCCACCACCACTCCAAGGGCGCCCAGGGCCTGAAGAGCTCGATCGACCGCGGCTCGGGCTCTGGCGTGTTCGGCCGGGCGCCTGACGCGGTGCTCGACATGACCGAGCTGGTCCTGGAGTCCGGCACGCTGGAGATGGCGCGGCAGTCGCACAAGCTGGCAGATGTGAAGCGGCTCACTGGCTGGCGGATGTCGTTCACCCTGCGCGAGTTCGCCCAGAAGGACCCGCTCGACCTGTGGCTGGTATTCCCGCTGCACGAGGTCGACCACACCGAGCTTTTGGCCGACTGCAAGCCCAACTACGGCGGCGTGTCCGAGGCCAGGAAGCTTCGAACCGAGGCCGAGAACCTGGGCAAGGTGGCTTCGCTTGAGGGCGTGTGCGACCGGCTCATCGGGCGCGGCGAGAGCTGCGAGCGCGACGAAGTGCGCAAGTCCCTGGGATGGAGCCTGCCCACCGTGCGCCGCTGGCTCGAGGAGTCCTCCCGCTTCGAGCAGACGCTCGACCCGAAGACAGGCAAGGCGCTCATCGTGCGCAGCGTCGTGAATGATGCGGCAACTTCTGGCTCTTCTGGCGATGCCGCTGGCAGTGGAGAGGGGGCGCCAGGTGTCCTTCCCATGGCCTGAAAGGGTGCAAATTTCCATGTTTAAGGGGGGTAAACAAACCCTTATATATAGAACTTTTTGTGGGGAGGGGGATGTGTGTCGGGGACAGGGCGCCCCGACCACACACCCCCGCACCCTTCCCGTGAGGCTTGAGGGGGTCAAAGGCTTTCACCCAACCCTTCACCGTGGGCGGTGGCCGGCATGAGCGCGAAGGGATGGCGGGCCTGGACCACGCGCGAGGTCGACGTGATGCGGGCCAACGGGCACCTGGGCGTGGAGGCCGTGCACGATGCGCTGCTCAGGGAATGCGGCACCGACCGCTCCGCGCGCTCCATCGAGAGCCAGGCGAGCCGATGCCACGTGAGCCTGCGCGTGCAGCAGGTGTGCCCCGAGTGCGGCGTCGTCGGCGTGCGCCTGAACAGGCAGAGCGGCCTTTGCCCCATGTGCACGGAGATCATGCACCTCAATGAGGAGGTGGCCTTCAACGAGATCCTGCAGCGCGAGCGCGAGGAGAAGGCGGACGAGGCCGAGGTCGTCCAGATCCGCCGGGAGCGGGACCGGATGCGGCAGCGCAACAGCCGGCTGTGCAGGAAGTTCGGGCTAAAGAGTAGACGCGACCGCAGGGACGGCAAGTGACATGGAGGGTGCAAGGGGTGAAAGATTCGGCCCTTTGCACCCTTTCACCCCTTGTTAGCCAAGATAATCGCGAATTGCATCAATGATTTCGGGATGCCAAGCGTCTCCGTCAAAGACCCTGTCTCTGTAAATCGTGTACTTCACGCCCTCGTGGGTCACAAGCCAATGATTTCCCGAGTGCTCTTGGATACCCATCTCTTCGAGTATTAGGTTTAAGGCATGAACGCTCTTAACATCGTAGCCAAGTTCCTGCAAGCGGCTGACTATCTCGGACTTGTATAAGTCGCCTAAGTAGTTGTACGGCATTGCGACACCTCCCATTAGCGTATTCAATGCCTGCCAGCATAGTAAAACACATCAATCAGGCCGACCCTGTGAGTTTGTGACGCGCTGGGAGCATGCCACCGTGAGGAGGTGGCACCATGCCCGCGAAGTTGAAGCTTACATACGCGCTCGTCGAGCAGATCGTCGAGCTCAAGCGCGACGGACTGTGCGACGCGGACATCATCGCCGCGATCGGCGTGCACCAGGCGACGTTCTACCGCTGGCTCAAGGAGGGCGAGAACGCCAAGACCGGAGTGAAACGCGCGTTATACGAAGAACTAAAAAAGGCCGAGGCGCAGTACAAGAGATGCCTGCTCACGACCATCAAGTCGGCGGCCGAGAGCCGGGCGCAGTACTGGACTGCGGCCGCCTGGCTGCTCGAGCGCAAGTACCCCATGGAGTACGGCAAGATGGAGCGCAAGGCCGAGGAGGCCGACAACGCGCCGGTGCAGCTGACCCTCGGTCTCGTCATCGAGCCCATGGCCGACGACTCCGACGGCGAGGGCGGTGGTTCCGAGTGACCAACGTCTCCGACTTCGTCATCCCGCGCTTCCACCCGGTGCTCGGCGACGTGATGGCCCATGGCCACACGCACTACTGGCTGCCGGGCGGGCGTGGCTCCACGAAGAGCTCGTTCATCTCCATAGCCATTGTTCTTCTCATCATTGCCAGCCCGAAGGCGAACGCGGTGGTGGTGAGGCGCTTCTCCAACACGCTGAGAGATTCCGTCTACCAGCAGATCCAGTGGGCCATCGAGGTGCTGGGCCTGGAGGGTGTCTTCCGCTGCCGCGTTTCTCCCATGGAGATCACCTATACCCCTACCGGGCAGCGCATCGTGTTCCGCGGTGCGGACGATCCCCTCAAATTGAAGGGCGTAAAGTTCACCAAGGGCTATTGCAGCGTGGTGTGGTTCGAGGAGCTCGACCAGTTCGAGGGTGTCGAAGCCGTGCGAAGCATTCTCAATTCTCTTCGCCGTGGCGGCGACCGCTTCTGGATCTTCTATTCCTACAACCCGCCGAAGACGATGTGGAGCTGGGTGAACGTGGAGCGCCTGGAACGTGTGAGGCGTGACGACACCCTTGTGCGCGGTAGCTCTTATCTCGATGTGATTGAGACGCATCCCGACTGGCTGGGCGCACCCTTTGTCGAGGAGGCCGAGTACCTGCGCGACACGAACGAGCAGGCCTGGCGTTGGGAGTATTTGGGCGAGATCACCGGGACCGGTGGCGCCATCTTCGACAACGTGCACGAGGCGAAGCTTTCCGACTCTCGCATCCGCACCTTCCAACGTATTCGCAATGGTGTGGACTGGGGCTGGTTCCCGGATCCGTGGCGCTTTGTCCGCTGTGCTTGGGAGCCTGATGCCAGGCGCCTTCTCGTCTTCGAGGAGCATTCCGCAAACAAGATGATGCCGGCGGAGACGGGCAAGATCGTGGTGGATTCTCTCACCTTCCCAGACGAACAGGGCGCGGAGGCGTACTTCCACGACCAGATTGTCTACTGCGACGACACGCCTGATAGCAAGGTGCAGATGAACGTGTGGAGACGCGAACTCGGCATTCGCGTGCATGCGGCGCGCAAGGCCAGGATGAGGCGCTTGTCTTACGAATGGTTGGCGGGGCTGCGCGAGATCGTGATTGACCCGGAGCGATGCCCCTTGACCTTCTCCGAATTCACCTTGAAGGAGTTCGAGAAGGACAAGGAGGGCAACTGGATTGACGAGATCCCAGATGGCAACGATCACAGCATCGACGCTGTTCGCTATGCCATGATGGACGACGTATTGCGAGGTTAGTCAATGGCTTTTCTCATCGTTCTTCTCGCCATTCTTATTGCCGTCGGCATTTGTGTACTTCTCGCCATATTCGAGTTCATGCGCCTGCTGGCGTGCGCCTTGGTGACGTTGGCTCTTCTCGCCCTTATTGGCTAATGCACTGAGAGCTCACGCAGGTGCTCCAGATGGATCCCGATGTGGCCGATGCCGAGGATTATGGCGGCGATCACGGTTATTGGCGATTGGTACCAGACACCCAAGAGCACTAGGGCAGCCACCGGAAGGCTCGCAATGGGTATGGGAATGGGGCCTAGCGGCTGGTACATTCCGTCGAGCCTTTCTCCACCTTTGAAATACCGGGCCCAGGCGACCTCGTAGAGGAGCATGAGCAGAAATGCGGCTACCAGCCAGAGGAACCATGGGAACGAGAAGCCCCGCGGGCACACGAAAACGACGGCAGAAGTGGTGGCAAGCACCTGGCCGACCCGCTCGAACATAAGAAGGGTCTTGTTCTCGCGCCTGGACAGCTCGTCGTAACCAAGGGGCTGATTCTTCGCCCACCTGATGTTCGGCATGAACAGCATCGCAAGGAAAACGACACCGACTATCGAGAACCCGAACTGCATCTTCACCTTCCAAACCTTCACCAATGCTCTTCTCGGCATTTTAAGGCACGTGGGTGTTTGTGACGCGGGCGGATGCTTCACCTGACCTTATCGGCTGGACTATCGGAGGTGACGCATGGGCGTGAACGGCCTGGATGAGTATTGGGTACCGGAGCATGTGAAGGACTATCTGAGCAAGCTCGGGTTTATCCTTCCCCTGGATGACATGGAGCCTTGGATTCGTAGCTGGGATGACTGGATGTCGGCGCGCGGGGAGTTTTACGACTACCGAGACAAGGACGGTATGGGGCGCGTGTATGCGGTTCACCGTAGGAGCATTCACCCGGCAATGAGGGTCTGCAAGGAATGGGGTTCTCTTCTCCTCAACGAGGAAGTCAAGGTTGTCTGCGATAACCAGAAGGCCACCGACTGGATCAACATGTTCTTCTCGTCTACCAACTTCATGAACGCGGCGCAGGCCAACGTGGTGCGTGCGTTTGGCCTTGGCACGGGCGCCTGGGCCCTTTGGCTCGACCTGGACAAGAGGAAGGTCCGCATTCGCCATTACGACGCACGCATGGTTATCCCGCTGTCATGGGACGAGGACGGGATCTCGGAATGCGCCTTCGTCACGCGGGCTTTCTACCGTGGGAAGGCCGTGGACCAGCTGCAGATGCACCTGCGCGGCGGCATGGGCTTCTCGGCGGACCTTTCCCCATCCGCACCTTCCCACGAGAGCGAGGAAGCTCTTCTCGCCCATGAAAGCGAGGAGACGTACAGGATCGTCACCGTCTGCTTCGACCATGAGGGAAACGAGCTCGCGCCTGCGGGTATCCTCCCGATCTACGATACCGGTTGTCCTTTCCCTACCTTCGGCATCGTGAAGCCGGCCGTCACCAATACGCGCGTGGACATGAGCCCCTATGGGCAGAGCGTGTTCGCAGACGCGGTGGATGCCGTCCAGGCGGTGGACCTCACCTTCGACGCTCTTATCAACGAGATCGACCTCAGCAAGATGAGGGTGTTCTTGTCGGACGTCCTATTCGACCGCGAGTAGGACGGGAACAAGAACGTCACCATCCCGTTCGGCAAGCAGGACTGCACCGTGTTCCGCAAGGTCATGAGCACGGAGGACACGATCCAGGAGTTCGCGCCGGCGCTTCGCACGAGCGGGCAAATCGAGGCGTTCCGCGTTGCCCTGCAGATGCTTGGCGACCTGACCGGCTTCGGCATCAGCTACTTCGACATGGACGAGTCTCGGGGGTATGTGAAGACGGCCACCGAGGTCTCTTCCGACAACTCGGCGCTCATGCGCAACATCCGCCGGCACGAGAATAGCCTGGAGGGCTCGATCGTCTCGATAGCGAAAGCAGTCATGCACGCGTCGCGATCCTTCGGCGAGGGCATCCCTGACGAGGGCGAGGTCCGCGTGCAGTTCGACGACTCCATCATCCAGGACACGGCAGCGGAGAAGGAGCAGGACATGCGCGAGGTGGGCGTCACCATGGGCGCCTGGGAGTACAGGATGCGCTGGTATGGGGAGGAAGAGTCCATCGCACGCGCCAGGGCGGCAGAGATCGGCACGGGCAAGGGTAAGGGCAAGGAATGAGGGACCTACTCGGCCTCGAGCTCGATCCTCTCGTCGTCGCGCACGAGCTCGACCTTGTAGCCGCACGCCTGGGCGATCTGGACGAGGGTGTCGGTGCGCGGGTAGCTCCCACGGGATATCAGGGCGGAGAGGTACATGCGGGACTTGCCGAGGGCCTGGGAGACGCCCACGACGCCCTGTCCGCTCTTCTCGCACATGTGCTTGACGGCATCGGTGATCCTCATGCCCTGGCTCCTCTCGTCCGGTGTACCCGTACAGTCTATCCCAGCTGGAAGGGATTAGCAATATGTAATCTCTGTGGAAAGGTGATTAGCACTTGATAATACTCTGGTCTGGGCTTATCATATTATCAGTTGCTAATCTCTACCGATTGGAGGACACCATGACCACCGCGACCGCCACAGCCTTCAAGCTCCCCGACCTGGACACCGTCTACCACTGCGAGGGGCTCGGCACCATGACCCTGGGCCAGATGCTCGACGGCGTCGACCCCGACCTGATCCCCTCCGACCAGACCATGTACGAGGACCTGCTGTGGGCCTTCGGCGCCTGGGAGAGCCTGGAGGAGATGAACGCGGCCATGGCCACGAGGGTGTACGCCACGAGCCTCGACGGCAGGGTGGGCTTCAGGCTGGTCAAGTAGCCGGCGCCGCCACAACCGAATACGCGATCACCTGGGGGCGGCCTGCGGGTCGCCCCTGCTGCGTGACGACCGCGGCCTTTGGCTCTGCCGCCGACGGTGCGCACAGGCCACGCAAGCGCGCAGCCCCACAACGGCAGCGCCATGGGGCCGGCAGGCCGTGCGGCGCGCGCAGGGAGGGAAGGCCACCCGGGCAGCGGGCGGCCAGAAAACGTTGCAGGTGCTGGCACACAGGGGGCCGTGGGCGTGGGCGGCTGAGCCCGCAGCGACGAACAGACCGCCGCAAGGCGGGCTGTGAGGCGCCGTGGCGAAGACGCACGCGCCCACGGCCCTCTGTGTGCCAGCGCAGGCCGGGAGCGTGGACGGCGGCCGTGGCTGAGCGCCGCCCGACGAACAGACCCGCGCCAGCGGGGCTGTGAGGCGGAGCGCGAAGACACGGCCGCCGGCCACGCTCCCGGCCGTCCCCGGTTGACTTGCACGCCGCCCGCTGCCCGGGTGGCCTTCCCGACCCGCGCCGCACGGCCTGCCGGCCCCATGGCGCGGACAACCCTCGATGACTCTGCGCTTGCGTGGCCCGTGCGCATGACCCGGCGGCAGACAAAACACAAACAGCGTCTGCTGTCTGAATTGAGAAGCAGGCTCAGATCTCTTCAATATGGAATAGAACAGCCATATGCGCCTGCAGTTGCTTGGATGAGTCGAGCACTGTGAGCAGCGCTTTAGATTGGTTGTTATCGCTTTCAACATGTCAGAGTCGCACAGTCTGAGAAAAACTCACCTGACGGTATAATTGCATACCATGAGAAGGGATAACGGCTGCTTGATGCCGTGTAATGGCACGACAGGCGAAATATCTCTTCTCTGAAATGCTGACGACATGCGAGGAGGCTGAGAATTATGGGTTCGCCATACGACGGTCATTCTGTGCGCGAATGGGACCGCATAACCCAACAGTTGATTGATGAGCACCCATTGGAAGAGGAAGAGATTGTTGAAGTCGTGCTGGAAGCTTGGGAAAGCATTATGCAGACCAAAATCGGCGGCAAGCTTCAAATCGGGGTTGATGTGCTTCCTAGTCCACAAATCCTGGGCAACTATCTTCACATGCTAACCGCTGCGATTTTTGCAGAAAGATACCCTGGCATTTGGAGAGGTGAAATCGACAAAAGCGATAAGGACGTGGTCTATATTAATGACGATTACTACTCGTTTGAAATCAAGACCTCATCGCAGAACAGCATCTACGGGAACAGGAGCTATGGTCAGCCAAATAGCGACAACAGTTCTGGTAAAGCAAAGTTTGGCTATTACCTAGCTATTAATTTCGAGAAATTCACGCAAACGCATCGCCATCCTGTAATAAAGCGTATTAAGTTCGGATGGATAGATCACTCTGACTGGCATGCGCAAGCAGCAGCGACTGGCCAAAACTCAACTCTTGATAGGGATGCATGGAATCATAAGTTGAAGCTTCTTTACGGAAGCTGATAGCCTAACTCGGTCGCTTCCTCGCAAAACTATAAAGGTAGCGACCGGAGTGATTAGCCGATCAGATCTCCCATTTTTCCCTATACATCTCTGACCACCAGCCGTTTCGCTTCTCGGTAATTTCATAGTCTGAGGCTATTTCCTCTACGCTTGAAAGAAGCGTAGATAGGACAGTTACGCTTTCATCTCGCAGATTGCCATCAAGTAGATAGCGAGTCGGAAGGCAGGAATAAAACTCGGCAATAGCGATGTTCTGCATATCAGGTACGGTTACTTCCGCCTCTACCCTTTGAAGCCGATCGAGCGTTTCAAGTAATGTGCTCTTCGCTTTGTCCAAGGCACTATTCAACAAGTCAGACATACTTTCGAATGCCTCAACCTTGCTATCGGTCTTTTGGGACACGAGCATTATGTCGATACCAATGGAATTCTTATTCGAGGTATGCGCCCCTGTTCTTGTTTCCGCCTGCACCGGGTAGCACTTAATCAATTTAAAGCCAGATTTGGCAATGCTCTCTAATACCGCAAGCCAGCTATCGAGACTTTTGTCGTGGAATGAGAATACAAGGAAGCCTTCATCCTTAACTTTTGCATGGCATTCTGTCAGAACATCAGTCAGACCAGCCTGGTAATACGAGAAGTCTTTTCCTGCGACCGAGTTAACGACGATTTCATCCGTTTTTGGCGACAATGGCTCCGTGAAGCCTAGCTCGTCAGCAATGCTGCTCAGATAATTCCAAACATGGAAGAAATCTATGAGCTCCGAGTACATAACGTTGGCTCCATATGGAGGGTCGGTCAATACGATATCGACCGAACAATCCGGTACGAACGACAGATTCCTCGAGTCACCACACCTTAAAAGTGGATGGGTGGCATCCATGTCTGAGAACTCTGTAACAGGGGTCGCTTGCACGATGTCCGTACTTGGCATTTTTACTGAGTCATATCTCCCCTTACTGTTCGCTGCGACCGAGAGATCATATATTCCCTTGTTGAAACGCTTCCCTCGTAAGATTTTCTGGACCGTCTTTACGAAAGTACCGGTACCGAGATGGGCGCCCCAAACGCAATTCTCCACGGGCATCGATATCGGGACATAGGCATGATTAAAGAAAATATTGCATATCTTATAGGCATTTTGCTGATACCTGCAGAACATGTTGTTCATCTCCAACATGCCCGAGAAGGCAAGCTGCAGCCAAAGCTGGATGTTTCTGTCTTCGACTTTGTTTATCGCGTCAAGAAGAAGGCCGAGACAAAGCAACTGACGCTCATTGAACAGATCACGAAAACGCCTGTACCCGTGATTGAGTATCTGGTTCGTGTTGTATCCGACAGGTATCACCTGGTCAGGCATGGGAAGACTATTCTCTAGTTCAGCAAAATCGTTAATTGCCTTCTGCCGTAGTTCGATGTCCCTAGAATCAGGCTGTTTATAACCATGGTAGCCACAATGCGGGCAACAATACTCTATGGCAATTACGTCAGTCTCAAAGGGATACCCCGTCTCCGGCCCATAATCGGTCAAAATACGCGACTCACCACAGTCAGGGCAAGTGAATCTACCGCTTTTCACGTATGAGCTACGAGGGTTTTCGAGTGACCAACCACATTCGCACTCGAAAGGACCTTCCTTGAATTTGGTTTCGGACAACTTGCCGCATTTCGGACATGCGACAGTAAAAGTATCCTTTTTATAAGCGATGATGAAGCTTGAGAAGAAGCGGTGCTCGTGGTCACAATTGCATGATTTTGCCTTCTTAACATGGAATGAGTACATCCCATCGGCGTCCTTGCCGCAGTGTGGGCAAGTAGTCTTGTAGTATGACTTGATTCGGGCGCCTACCGTTTCTTCAAGCCTCTTGACCTCGCGATTAACAGCTCTCTCGTCTACTGGTTCTACCAGTGCTTTAGTCACAAATAGCGACAATGGCTGCAAGTCATTACCGATGACTTTGCATCCGAAGCGTAGCGCCTCAAATATCGTAGTGCCGCCGCCCATAAAAGGATCCAGTACCGTTATGTCCTCGCGTTGAATTGAGGGTCTGTAAAATTGGTCCAGGATGTCGCCCTCGCCATCCGACATGTAGCCAAGTAGCGCGAGCCTGAAATTCGCCGTGATTCTTCTAGCGAAATACTTGTGAATGAAGAACACCGGTTTCTTTCGACTGGCCTCTTTTCGTGATGCCTGGTAGAGACGGTCGTATGGCATATCTGCGCAAAACCTATTATCATTCGCAGCGCTCACTGCGGTACCCCTTCTAATCAAATGAACGATCTACGTGTTGGCTACACTCATCAAGAACGTGTGCAGCCGGACACGGAAGATTCATCCTACCAGCCACCATAACGCTTCGGAGAATCGCACCGATGATTTGCGGTCCTTATCGATAAATCATGCATGGTGATGCGCCTTCCGACGGCGATCCTCTATGGTCTTTCGCCATTCGTCTAAAGCGTTTACATCGTTCTCGAACTCTTGGATAGTTGGCAATGAATCGGGCGTTGCGAGAGGATCATCGTGTGCGTTGGTGAGCAATGAGCACTTGGTCATGTTCTCTTCAACAATCCTGATATCCTCGTCAGTTATGTCGGAAAGCCACTTCATCTGCTGTGTATGAATTGGTCGCTCCGCTCTCTTGACCACACCCGCCAGAAGCACCTGCTCAACAGCTCTCTCCCATGTTGATCTCAGGTCACTATAGCAATCACGCAGTTCTTTGCCAAGCTCTGCGTCAGTCTTGATTACACTGGTTTTGTATAGGCGCCGAAGATCGTTGGCCCTGTTCCTAAGAGCTCCAATGCGCTTCTTGACATTGCTTGCATCCCAATCAAGCTCATTAATGATAATACCTGTGAGCGCGCCTCTTTTTTGCACGGTGCGATAGGCCACCGGGACAACCTGTTTGGCCGAAAGCTCGGATATTGCATAACAAAACATGGGTTCATGAGTGAAGACAACAACCGGGCGGGACTTCGCTTCTTCGACTATTCGCTCTGCGACGGCCGCACGCCAAAGATGATCGAGCGACGTTATTGGATCGTCAAGAATCACCGTCGAGTTGCCCGGCATCACATCTAATAGCGCAAAGAATCCCGCAAGCGCAACAATCTTCTGCTCTCCTTCGCTTAGCACGCTTCGTGTAGATGCGCTTGCACCTTCCAGCATGATGCGCTGATACTCCTGACCAGCACGAGCACGTGTTGATATGGCGACTTGTTGGTTGGACGCCTTGAGTCTCTTGAGCTCGGCTACGAACGCCGATTGCATCCTTTCGACAACTTCGACCTTCGAGACTGCCGAGATGAGTGTCGTCGCGGATCTGGTATTGCATTTCTTTCTTGCGGCTTCAAGTCCTTTCCTGGTCTCACGATTTTTGGCATCGCCCGCAAGCAGCTCCTTGTTGGCATCAATCCAAGCGCGTGCATTAAAAGCAAGCAGCTCAGACTTTAGCTTCTCCGCATTGTCTGGCTCCATGCCCTCGCGAAGCGACGTCATGCGCTGCTCAAGCGCGTCAATCTCGTCTCTTACGTATTTCCCGGCCTGCTGAGTATGCGCAGAGAGCGACTCGAGCATAGCTACATCGGGCACTGCTACAACAGGCTCGAGCTTCTGCATCAGCGCGTCCATCTCGCTTCTTGCTTGCTCCGTTGCCAATATTCCTATGCCAGAAGCGTCGCTCTTAACGGCCCTGACGGCGTTGACAAAACGAGTCTCCAGCTCGCTCAGGGTCCTGCTCTTCTCCGTCAGGTTCTTCTCGGCAACGCCGTTGACATAGGACTCGAAAGCATCCATGCGAGCCATGGTTTCGACTCCCAATGGTTGCTGACAAAGCGGGCAGAGGGAATCCTTCGGGAGCTTAGGATATCTGCTTCCCACATAGGCGAAGCTGTCCGAATACTTGCGCGCGGCTTCCCAGAGCGCTTTCCACGCATCGCTACCAAACCCATCCAAAGGTGAGTTATTGCTTGCGAGGGCACTCGCCGCTTTTGCCGCCTCCATCGCCTGATCTACTGCAGCACGCGCCTTCTCGAAGGTTTGGCCGAACGACGGTTGACAGCATTGATACAACTCCGCCAGCCTTCCACGCATTGCCTTAAGTTGGAAGTGGCGTCTTTCGAGTTTCGGGAGCTCAACACTTGGCTCTGATTCTATGAGCTTGGGCAGCATCGCGCGTCTTGCTACCTCTTCGGGGCTGAGTGTCGCTTCTCCTATTAGCCTCGTCGCTTCGGCTTCGGATGAGCAGGACAGCAATGCCGTCACTTCCGGCAATGATCGCAGCTCAGACGGGATGGCCCTTGCATCGAGAGAATCTGTCAGCCGATTCTCTTGCTGCTGAATACGGTTGGCAACAGCCGTGATCAGCTCTGGAAGTAGAGCAAGCGATGAGATTACACCTGGCGCGTATAGGATTGCATTGTCCTTGTCGCCAATCTCCATGGCGGCACAGGCGGAGTCAAAGTAAGCGATTTCGGGAAACGTCGGATATGACGTCTCGCCATCCTTCCAAGTGAAAGAAGTCGGTATGCCATTGAGCTTGACACTGAACGAAGCCGAAGGCGTGACCTTGCTTTCGAATACATTTGAGAGAATGCTTTCCGAGCCCGTGCGAGAGGTGCATGCGTTGCGTATCATGCGGCTAAAACCTGATTTGCCTGACCCATTGTTGCCATAGATGACTGTAATGCCGGTGGTAGCAACGTCTAGCTTGGAGCCTGGCTCTATGGCATTGATGCCAGTTTCAGCAGTAATCGACTCAAGCAATACCTCGCGCTGCGATGACCCTATGCTGCCAAGATCAGATGCATCGAACCCAGTAGGTTCAACAACGTTATCGATGCCAAGTGCAACTCCTGTTTCCTTACAAGCGGCAATGGCAAGAGCGTCCACCTGCTCGGCAGTATATTCGCCCTGCAATGCGATATGTAGTGCTGCAGAGCACCAAGATGGCTGGTTTGCAACCCATTTGAGGATGGTTGATTCAAGGCTTTGATTTCGTTCTTCCAAGTGCATGACCTCTGATTTCTCTACCGTCAAATCGTTAACCTTAGATTGTACCCGAGACATTGCCGCAACTTCCAAAGCAGCCGACAACAAATGCGACTTTGTGACGCGCTGCGACGATGCCCGTACCGGTAAAGGTGCGGGCATTGTTCGTCTCTGCCCGCCTTACGAGACGAAAGGCAGGACGGAACATGGACGGTGAGACCAATGGCGGCCAGGAAGCCACGCAGGGTGCGCAGGACGCGTCGCAACAGCAAGGCCAGGAGCAGCAACAGGAAACGCAGCAGGGCCAGTCGCAGGTAGAGGCCCCCGACTACGAGAAGCAGATCGCAGAGCGTGACGAGAAGATCGCATCGCTCGAGGCGCAGGTGGCCGAGGCAGCCAAGAACGCCGAGACGGCCGAGCAGCTGCGCGGCGAGATCGCCGAGCTCAAAGCCCAGGGCGAGTCCGACCGCATCGACTTCAAGCTGCAGCTCGCGGGCGTGCGCAACGTGAAGGCGGCACGCGCCCTTCTCGCGGACCACGGCAACGACGTGGACAAGCTGAAAGAGGCCGAGCCCTGGCTCTTCGAGGCCGCGGGCAAGCACGCCAAGGGCGGCAACGGCGGCTCCGGCACGACCGGGTTCCCCAACGCGGGCGCTGCTTCCGACGAGGGCAAGACGCTCAAGCACTGGCGCGAGATCGCGGGCCTCACCGACGATGACGACACCAAGAAGGAGGGCTAAGCCATGCCTAGCAACAACATCGCATTCGCACGCAACTACACCTCGGTCATCGACGAGGTGTACCAGAGGGCGTCCGTCTCGGGCGTTCTCAACTCCGGCCGCCGCATGGTCCGCGCCGGGCACAACGCGAAGGAGATCCTCATCCCGAAGATCTCCGTCACCGGTCTCGGCAACTACACCCGAAACGTGGGCTACAAGACCGGCGCCATCACCTACGAGTTCGAGACCAAGACCTTCAACTACGACCGCGGCATCCGCCTTTTCGCAGACGTCATGGACGTCGAGGAGGCGGGCGTGAACGACTGCTTCGTGGAAGCAGGCGCCGAGCTCCAGCGCACGCAGGTGGCCCCGGAGGCCGACGCCTTCACCTTCGCGCAGATTGCCGGGCACACCGGCGTCACCGTCGAGTCCGAGAGCTACGCTTCCGCCGACGCCGAGGACATCCTGGAGGACCTGCGCACGGTAACCTCCGCCATGGACGAGAAGCAGGTGACCCTGGGCAGCCGCATCCTGTTCATCACGCCCACGCTCAAGGGCGTCCTGGACGACTTCTCCTACGCGAACCCGAACCGCTCCAACCGCGTGCTCGAGCGCTTCTCGCGCATCGTGGAGGTGCCGCAGGTGCGCTTCTACACGGCCATCGACCTGCTCTCCGGCGACGACGACCAGTTCGGCTACCAGAAGCGCGCAGCGACCTACGAACTGACCACGGACACCGAGGTCGACTCCGGCAAGACGTACTACACCCGCTCGGGGTCCGGCACTTCGGCGAGCCCATACGTGTACACCGAGGTCGCGAGCCCCGTGAAGGCCAACCTGGGCACCTACTACGAGATGACCACGACTCCCGGCCTGGACATCAACTTCATGGTCGTAGAGCGCAGCGCGGTCATCAAGTTCGACAAGCACGTGGCGTCGCGCGTGTTCTCCCCGGACGAGCTCGAGGCGCTGGACAGCTACATGATGAAGTATCGCAAGTACGGCATCGTGGAACTCTTCGACAACAAGCTCGACGGCGTGTACGTCTCGGCCTCCACGGAGTAACCGTGGCGTCCACCGTGACATACGAGTTCTACTCGCAGACCTACGGGGGCGGTCTCTCTGAGGCCGCCTTCGCGGCATCGCTGCCCATTGCGGACTCTCACGTGAAGTGGCTCTGCGCCGTGAAGGGCGCGACGACAACCTGCAACGTGTTCAAGCGGGCGGTGTGCGCCGCCGTCGACGCCTTCGCCGAATACGGCGCGGGCGAGGTGGGCGGCTTCCAGATCGGCGAGTTCAGCGTGAAGAACTACGCGTCGCAACAGACGACCGGCGAGGAGCTGGCGACGGCCGCGGCGCTTCGCGAGCTCGGGCTCTCCGGCATGGCGTTTTCGGGGATCTGCTGATGAGGTCGATCCGCCCGATACCGAGATCGGCCTTGCCCGACATGATGACCGTGCGGGCGCCGCTTCCCGACGGCACCTACGACGAGCCCGAGCTGATCTGCAACGTGCGCTTCGAGCGGACGCAGAGGGTCTCGGACGACGACCACAGGAGCGCGGACGCCGGAGGCGGGACCGTCTTCGTCGACGCGGTCAACTCCATCGGCGCGTTCGAGGTAGTGGCTGGGTCGAGGGTGGCCGTCGGCGGCCGCTCCATGTACGTGGCCGAGTCGCACGCCTGCTGCGACCTGTTTGGGCGCGTGCACCACTGGGAACTCAAGGTGAGGTGATTCTCCTTGCAGCTTTCGTTTCTTATCGCGAAGGCCCTGCTAGAGGGCGACTTCGCAAGCTACTTCGCAAGTGTTCCGTCGGCGGCCGACGACCCCGAGCCCATCGTCGTGCGCGAGGGTAGGTTCGAGCGCGAGGCGCGGATGGAGGACGAGGAGCGCGGGACAGTAACTGTCGCCGTGCTCGTCGTGCGCGAGGTCGAGGCCCAGGCCGAGGCGGATGCCCAGGCCTGCGAGCGCTGGATCCGCACCTACGGCTGGGAGCCGGTCGCCGAGAACGGCAGCTGGCGCATCTGCGGCCTGGACACGACGGCGCCTGCCTTCAAGGAGCGCGACGGGTCCGGCCGCTTCGTGTACCAGTTCGACGTGAGGCTAACGGTGGTGAGGAGCCTATGAGCGACAAGACCAGGCGCGTGAACAACGCGGGGCGCACGCCCGAGCCCGTCGTGAAGCGGGCAAGGCCTTTCGGCAAGGACGACCGCGCGGCTCGCGAGTCGCAACGGCGGGCGTCCTCCTACGGGAGAGCGAGGGGCAACGCATGAGGTCGATCGTCTACGCCGGCAACGACTTCTCCGACATCTGCAGCGCGGAGGTGGTCGCAAGATCCGCGAACCCCATCATCGCAGAGTACATGCGCGTCCCCGGCCGTGCCGGGGCGCTGCTCGTCACGGGCTACATCCCGCCGGTCGACGTGACCGTGCGGCTCTTCATGGACATGGGCTACAACCCCGGCTTCACCGGCATGGCACAGATGCGGGCAAAGGTGCGCCGCTGGCTGTCGTGGCCCGGCGGCGGGAACCTGATACTTCCCGATGACCCGGAGGTCGAATACCGCGACGTGATCCTCGTCGGCGCGGCCGACTGGTCGAACCTCTTCGAGGACGGCGAGTGCCAGCTGACGTTCACGCTGTTCGACCCCATCGGGTGGGGTGCCGAGCGCGTGGAGCGCACGGCCCGCTTCGACGTGGGCGGCAACTGGCCGACCCTGCCCGAGATCCGGCTCGTGGCGGCTGCCGGATCCTACCTGCAAGTCTCCGTGCCGTCAATCGGGCGCAGCATCCGCGTAGACTACGAGTTCGCCGGCGGCGAGGCCGTGATCGTCGACTGCCAGGGCGAGACGGTGCGCATCAACGACACCGACGCTCGTGACTGCGTGGCGCTTGCGAGCGACTTCTTCGCGCTCGAGCCCGGCGAGGCGATCCTATCGACGTCCAACTGCACCTATGTGGAGACGCGCTTCTCCGAGAGGTGGGCGTGATGGCGAGCATGGTGCCGACGCTCTACTGGTTCGACCGCTGGGACGAGCGCATCGGACTTTTGCGCGTTGTCGGCGAGCTCGTGCACACCGAGGAGCTGAACGGCGAGGACACGCTCGAGTTCTGCAGCTACGAGGTGCCGGCAAAGGGCGATCGTCTGCTTTGGCTCGACGGTGAGACCTGGCGCGAGCATGTTGTCGTGAGGACCGAGGAGCCGCTCGAGGGGCTCTGTTCCGTGTATGCCGAATCATCCTTGTGTGAGATGTTGGACGACTTCATCGAGGAGGCCCAGCTGGTCTCCCGCACGGCGTGGCAGGCCCTGACGGCGGTGCTCGCGCCGACGAGATGGTCGATCGCGTACTGCGCATCCCTTGGAACCGCCGGGGCGCTCATATACCACCAGAACGCAATCTGGGCACTCCGGCGCGTCGCCGAGGTTTGGGGCGGCGAGGTTACGCCGGTCATCACGGTTGCGAACGGGCGCGTGGCATCGAGGGCGATCCGCCTGGACGAGGAGCGTGGCGAGTGGCGCGGGCTGCGCTTCACCTACGGCAAGAACATGGCCGGATGCACGCGCACGGTGCTCGAGCAGGACGTGTACACGGCGCTCTACGGCTTCGGGGCGGGCCTGCCCTTCACCGACGAGGATGGCAACTACAAGGCCGGATACCGGCGCAAGCTCACCTTCGGCGACATCAACGGCGGGCTGAACTACGTGGCCGACGAGAGCGCGAAGCTGGTCTGGGGCCGCTGGAACGCGAACCGCACCGCCAGGGTACATTCCTTTGGGCAGGTGACGTTCTCCGACGTTACCGAGCCCGAGAGGCTGATCGTGCTAACGCGGCGGGCCCTAGCTGAGGCGACGCAGCCAAAGGTGAGCTACGAGATCGACGTGGCGGCGCTCGACGGCGACGACGCCGAGCTGGGAGACACCGTGGCCGTGATCGACACGTCGCGGGACCCCGAATGGCGTTTGACTGCGAGGATCGTGCGGCGTGTGCGCACGTTCGGCGAGACGGTTGTGGCCCGTGTGACCGTGGGCACTGTCCAGAAGGCCGACTACGAGCAGGTGAGCGCCCTGGCGGCCGACGTTGCCACGCTGCAGAACGACGTCGTCGGCATCGACGGCAACCTGACGAGCGCGGCTTCCACCGAGCGCGTGAACGAGACCGTCACCGAGGCGATCGACGACCTGGACGAGCTCGCGGACCTGGACTTCTAAGACCTTATGCCCTGCATTCCTGACTGAGCAGCCCCAGCCGCGGTGCGCTGGAGCCAACCTGCCCTGCGAGCCTGCAGGCACGTGAGCGCGAAGCGCACCGCGGACGGGGCCGGACGTTGCGCGGCATTGGAGTGCCGGCACGTGGGAGCTGCGGCGCAACGCTCGGACGAGTTGTGACAAGAGCTGATGATTTCCCCAGTTGGATTATGAAATTGGAGGTGCCATGCTCGAAGGATACGGACTTCACACGTTGATATGGGACTCGGCGGACGAGCGCCTGGGCGACTTCCTGGTGGCGTCTCCCGCAGACGCGAAGGGGCGCGGGCTCGAGCTCCATGTGCGCCAGGGAGGCGCGGCGGCCGACCTGACCGGGGCTGAAGTTTACTTCATCTGGCGCCACAAGGCGACCGGCAGGCGCGGTTGCGAGCCCATGGAGGAGATCGACGAGTCGCTGGGCCAGTACGTCGTCTACTACCCGGCCGCCATGCAGGAGGCCGAGGGTGCGGTCGACGCGCAGTGCATGGTGAGCTGGGACGACAAGTCGATCTCCACGAGGGCGTTCACGATCCGGGTCGAGCCCGTCATCATCGGCGGCACCGAGAGCGAGGACGGCTTCACCCTGTTTGTCGAGACCATCAAGCGCTACGAGGGCGCGATCGAGATCACTAACGAGGCCGCCGACGCTGCCAACGAGGCGGCCGAGGCGGCTGAGGACGCTGCAGACAGCGCGAGCGCGGTGGCTGCCGCCATCCAGGAGGCGGCACAGCGCGGCGACTACGACGGCGCAGACGGTTTCAGCCCGACGGCCACCGTCACGCAGACCGAAGGTGGCTGCACCATCACGATCACCGACAAGAACGGCACGACTACGGCCGACGTGGCCAAGGGCGTGAAGGGCGACAAGGGTGACACCGGCGAGACCGGCCCCCAGGGACCAAAGGGCGACACGGGCGAGCAGGGGCCACAGGGCATCCAGGGCCTGACCGGTCCGAAGGGTGACAAGGGCGACACGGGAGCCACCGGCGCGACTGGGCCGCAAGGGCCGAAGGGCGATACGGGAGACCAGGGGCCGCAGGGAATCCAGGGATTGACTGGCGCTACGGGACCGCAAGGACCGAAAGGCGACACGGGAGATACCGGCGCGACCGGTCCGACTGGGCCGAAAGGTGCGACGGGGCCTGCCGGCGCCGACGGCACGCCTTGCACGCACAGCTGGAACGGCTCGGTGTTGACCGTGACAAGCGCATCGGGCACGAGCTCGGCCGACCTTCGCGGGCCGCAGGGCATCCAGGGGATCCAGGGCGAGACCGGCCCCCAGGGCGAGACGGGACCACAAGGCGAGACCGGCGCGACCGGTGCCACCGGACCGCAGGGACCCAAGGGCGACACGGGCGACGACGGCGCGGACGCGACCATCACCAGTGCCTCAGCCACCGTCGACTCGTCTACCGGCACGCCCTCCGTAAACGTCACGCTCGGCGGCACAGCGTCTGCCAGGACGTTCGCATTCGCATTCCACAACCTCAAGGGCGAGACGGGAGCCACGGGACCGCAGGGGCCGCAAGGGCCAGCGGGGACGACGCCCACCATCAACGCGCAGAGCCCGCTCTCTTATTCTGGCGGCACGCTCTCGATCGACCTGACGAGCTACGCAACCAAGCAGTACGTGGACGATGCTATCGCCGCGCTGGCGAACCTCGAGGAAGAGGAGTTCTAGTCATGGCAGTTGGAACCGTCTCGACATCCATCCTCACCGACATCGCCAACGCGATCCGCTACAAGGCAGGCGTTGCCACGCTGTACAAGCCGCGCGAGATGGCCGCCGCGGTGTCGGCGCTCGACGGCACCGACGCCGGCGACTACCAGGAGCAGCCTTACATGGAGCTCGAGTCCGGCGTGCTGCCGGAGTCGGTGTTCTCGGACATCGCCGCTGCCATTCGCGGGCAGAACGGGCTCTCAAACCGCTACCAGCCGGGAGACATGGCCGCCGCGATTCTCGCACTCGAGTGGGACGTGGGATTGAAGCCGAGGGCGGTTCTCACCTCGCTCGGCACCCTGGAGTTCAACTACGTGGACGGGCGCCACTGCTACTCTGGCGGCGTACCGGTGAACGCTTGGGAGATCGACCCGGCGGGCTACTCGTCGGCGGCGGCCAGGCCATATGACTCAATCAAGCTGCAGGTGAAGAAGGTCGTGATCCATTCCTCCTGGCCGCAGGTCGGCATGAGGAAGGCGGACTACCTCTTCAACGCGTTCCAGAGCATGACCGAGGTCTCCGGATTCGAAAACATGAGCGGTATCACGAGCGCGGCGCAGATGTTCAGCAGCTGCTCCTCGCTCGAGACGATCTACGCGACCTCGTTCAACAACACGGGGCTCTCTGGCTCGCTCATGTTCAACGGGTGCTACAAGCTCGTGGGAGGCGCGGACGGCTTCGTGCCCTCCAGCACGAGCGGAGCGAGCGTGTGCAAGATCGGGACCGGCGGCGTGCTCACCGACCCGAACGCCGATGCGCGCACGTGGTTCTGGGCGCACTTCTACGACGACGGCGAGGCGGTGCTGACGGCGAGCTCGTCTCCGGATCCGACGCGCACACTCCGTGCCTCCGGTCGCATCTGCGCGATCGGCAAGTACGTGGGCCTCGGCTTCACGCCCTGGACGGGCACGACGGGCCCGACCCACCGACAGCACCTGACGAGCGTGACGTTCGCGGCAGACATGGCCACTTTCTCGTACCTGAACCTGATCTACCTGTTCTACTCGTGCACGAACCTCGCGAGCGTCGCGGGACTGGGAAACCTGCGCGGTGTGCGGTCGATGCGCTACACGTTCTCGTCGTGCGCGTTCACCACGATCGACTTCCGGGGCTTCGACCCGTCCACATTGACGGATCTGTTCTACACGTTCTCGGGGTGCTCGCACATGACGACGATCTACGCGGACTCCACCTGGGCGCTGCCCACGAGCGGGATCACGGGCTCGCAGTGCTTTTATAGCTGCCGGGCGCTTGTCGGGGGGAACGGAACCGCATGGTCGAGCTCGAACGTCGGGTACACGTACATGAGGATCGACCGGGCTGGACAGACGGGGTACCTGACGGCGGCATGACCGGCTGTTTACCGAACTAGGAGGCAAAACTCATCGCCGGCCCCGGAAATGTGCCACGTGATTCTCGTCGCGGCCGCCACCAGCTTGGCGTCGTGCGACACGAGCAGGAGCGCGGCGGGGTACGCGGCGAGCATGCGTTCCAGGGCTACGGTCGAGCCGAGGTCAAGGTGATTCGTAGGCTCGTCCATCACGATGAGCTCAGGCCTGTCAAGGATGCCCAGGGCGAGCATGAGCTTGCGCATCTCCCCGGGACTTATGGTGTCTCCCTCCAGGATGCGTTCGGGCTCCGAGTTGAGCTGTGCCACGATGGAGAGTGCACGGCCTCGGCGGACGTCCGGAAGGTCACTCAGGGTGGCGAGGGCGGCGCGCTTGTCCGCCTCGCTGGGTTCCTGGGGGATGTAGAGCGTCCTCGTTCCGTCTGGAAGGCGGCCGACGACCTGCTTGATGAGCGTCGTCTTGCCGGTGCCGTTGTCGCCGACGAGTCCGATGTGGTCGGTATTGCCGATGTGCAACGCGGGCACGCTCAAGGTGGCGTCGCCGAGGGCCAGCGCCTGCGGTTCCATGCGCAGGAGCACCCTTCGCCTGCTGGGTGCGGCGTCGAGCCACACGTCGGCGTCGTAGCGCTTCTCCACATGCGTTGCCGCAAGTCTTGCCTCGGCCGTCGCAAGCCTGGCCTCCATCCTCGACGACAGCCTTCCCGCTTTGCCGTCCTGGCCGGAGACCACGGCGATGCGCTTCTTGCAGCGAGCGTCGCTGTCGTGCTTGCCCACGCCCTTGAGGCTGCGCTTTCCCGCCGAGCGGGACGCCTCCTCGCGGCGGCGAATGGCCTCGCGCTCGATCCGGGCCTTCTCCCTGCGGGCGACCTCGCGCGCGTGGACGGCGCTCGCACGCTCGAGCGATGCCTGGCCTTCCGCCTGGGTATAGCCGCCCGGCCGCATGGTCGCGATGCCGCCCGCCACGAATAGGCACTGTGTGCAGAGCGCATCCAACAGCTCGCGATCGTGGGAGACGAGGAGCCCTATGCCGCCGAAGCGCGCGAGCGCCGAGGATATGGCATGCCGCGTGCTTGCGTCCACGTGGTTCGTCGGCTCGTCCACGGCGAGCACGTCGGGGGCGGCCCAGAGGGCGCAGGCCACCTGGAGTCGCTTCTGCTGGCCGCCCGAGAGCGTGCCGTAGCGCCAAGGCCAATCGTCCTCGATGCCGGGGTCCCGGCGGAGGCGCGTCGCATGGCCGTCGTATGCAAGCGCGAAGTCCTCAAGGTTCTGCGGCGGTTCGGTCGCGTCCTGGGGACAGTACAGGGACAGGAGGGACGGCGAGACGGAGCCCGAGTCTGGTCGCAGGATCCCGCACGCCACGAGCGTGAGGGTCGTCTTTCCGCCACCGTTATCGCCGACGATGCCGGTCCATCCCTGGGGGAACGTCGCCGACACCCCGCGCAGGGCGGGATCTGCCGCCATTGGGTACGTGTACTCGATGTTCGAGAGGTTCAGCTGCATGGTGCCTCCGGTTCTGCGAGAGGCCATGCGGGGCAGCAGGGCAAAGTCCATTCGATTTGTGATGTGGAGTTTGAGGTCGTGCATGGACACGCGATGCTGCACCCGATGGGGCATGGCCGCCAGCTGTAGCGCTTTATCAACGGGTGGTTGTGGGCATCGCTAGTTCTTCATGCACCTGGTCCCTTCTCTTGCCGGTGCTTGCCAAAGGCCCCGGCTGATTCGACTTTGTCGATTATACCCACATAAATTGCTGCGGGCAATTCATTTGCCATGCCCCAAGCCACCTTGTGACGCCATTAGACACTGCCTCCTGAGGATGGACAACGAGACCTTTGGAGGCAGTTCTTTATGGAGTCAATCATCGTCGCGTGCATCACGGGGGTGGTCACGCTGGTTGGCGTGATCCTCTCCAACTCGAAGAGCAGGGCCGTCATGGAGGTCAAGCTGGACGCCCTCACGGCAAAGGTCGAGAAGCACAACCAGGTCCTGGAGCGCACCTACCGGCTCGAGCAGGACATGGCGGTGGCGAAGCACGACATCGAGACCCTCAAGGGAAAGGCGGGCTGACATGAGCGAGTTCCTGGCAAGCAACGACTGGCAGTGGAGGCTCCTGCGCACGATCGTGCAGGGGGTCCTTGGCGTGGTGATCGCCAACCTGGACCTGATCATGGGCTGGTGCGTGCTCGACCCGAGCATGCGTGGGCTCGTGGTTGCGCTGGTGATGGCGGTGCTCTCACCCATTATGGCCGCGCTCGGCGGCGACGGCGACAAGCCGGAGATCCCGAGGGGTGAGGCGCGTGGGGCTTAACGGCATCGACATCAGCTCCTGGCAGGACGACCTGGTCGTCTCTGCCATGGGGAGCTGCGACTTCGTGATCGTGAAGGCGACCGGCGGCGCGGGCTACTCGAACGAGTGCTTCCGCCGGCACGCCGACGAGACGCTGGCGGCCGGAAAGCTCCTGGGCTGCTACCACTACGCGCGCGACCATGGGTACGAGGGCTCGGCCGAGGCGGAGGCGGACCACTTCATCGCGGCGTTCAAGCCCTACGTGGGCAAGGCGATCCCGTTCCTGGACTGGGAGGCGGACGCGCTGAACCTGGGGCCATCCTGGGCCAAGAAGTGGCTCGACCGCGTAAAGGCCAAGACCGGAGTAACGCCGGGCATCTACACGAGCAAGAGCGTGTGCTTCGCGTACAACTGGTCCGGCGTGGCCAAGACGTACCCCCTGTGGGTTGCCCAGTACCCGAACTACGAGGAGACGGGCTTCCTCTCCGAGCCCTGGACCGACGGCTGGGACTTCGGGGCGTGGGACTCGCCGCTAATCTTCCAGTACACGGGCACCGGGCGCATCCCCGGCTACGGCGGGCACCTGGACCTCGACCTCTTCTACGGAACCAAGGACGACTGGCGGGGGCTCTGCGCGGTTGCCGGCGCCTCCGCTGGCGCCGGGGAGGTGAAGGAAGTGTCTATCAGCAGGGCGAACGTGGCAGCGCAGATCATGGAGCACCTCTGCAACTGCGCGGAGCACGGCTATAGCCAGCCTGGCCGGCACGGCACGAGCGGCCATTGCAACGTCCAGACCGACGCGGGCGTCGTCAAGGTCACCAAGGGCGACCGCGACTGCTCTTCCGCCGTATGCGAGGCGTGGGAGCTCGCTTTGGTCGGCTCGCCTTATGACGGGCTGATCACGCGCTACAACTGGACCGGCGGCATGCGCGAGATGTTCGTGGGCTCGGGGCTCTTCTCGTGGCAGAACGTGACCGCGAACGCGGCTCGCGGCGACATCTACCTCGACGAGGAGAACCACACGGCGATGTCGCTGGGAGGTGGCAAGATCGGGCACTTCACCGGCTCGGAGACCGGCGGCATCGACGGCGAGCCGGGCGACCAGACCGGGCGCGAGAGCCGCATCCAGGACTACTACCGTGGCAGCTGGGACGGCGTCTTGCACTACAACGGCAAGGCCGACGTGGGCAGCGCTTCAATCCCTACCGGCTCTGGTGCGCCCTCCGGCGACGTGTCAGAGCTTGCGGCGAGGGTCATCGCCGGAGAGTTCGGAAATGGCGATGCGCGCAAGGCTGCGCTGGGCGACCGCTACGACGAGGTGCAAGCGGAAGTCAACCGGATCCTACTTGGCGGGTCGTCCGGTGGCTCCTACGACGTGGATGCCATGGCGAGGCGTGTGATTGCTGGCGAGTTCGGCAACGGCGACGAGCGGAAGCGGCGCCTGGGCGACAGGTACTCGGCCGTGCAGAGGCGCGTGAACGAGATCCTGGACGCCACGGGCGCGGGCTCGACATCGATGGACGTCGACGCGATGGCCCGCGCGGTGATCCGGGGCGACTACGGCAACGGCGAGGAGCGCAGGCGCCGGCTCGGCTCCTACTACTCGATCGTACAGCGGCGCGTGAACGAGATGCTGTCATGAGGCGGCGGCTGGAGTTCTTGGCCGACCAGGCGGGCTGGCTCTTGGGCGACGTGGCCTGCCTGGCGATGATGGCGCTGTTCCTGCCGGTGGTGCCGGTGTTCAAGGCGTTCGAGCGTGGCAAGCGTGCGGCCAAGGGCGAATAGCATGCGGGAGGCCGCCTATCTTCGCGACAGGCGGCCTCCTTGCTTGCTGTGTGGGCTCGGACTAGCCCAGGGCTTCGAGCTCGCGGTAGAGCGGGTCTCCTTCGCCCACGAGCACGTCCAACCACCACTGGGGGCTCTCGACGCCGGAGCCGCAGAGCATGTCCAGGAGCTTGGCGCGGGCGTCCGGGGGCAGCTGCTCGAAGTCCTCGCGCATGGCATCGAGCACGGCCTTGCTCGTACTCATCATGTCGTTGCAGATCTCCTTCTTCTCTTCCAGGCTGTAGCTCTCAGGCGAGTACAGGCAGAGGTCCGCTCGGAAGTAGGCCATGTCCTCGGCTTGGGTGAGTTCGGTCATCTTGGTTTCGTTCATCTTTTTATCTCCTTTCGTGTTCCCAGGACCGCTGTGGGTGTTCCTGGGGTGCCACAAATTCCGCTACAAATAATCCGGAAAGGAGCGTTTTCTAGTGTAGAAAAGTGGTGCGCCGATTTCTCGAACGCACCACTTCTGACCTGCGGAATTGTTGTGTTTCGGGGTGGAGTGTGAAATACCGTTTTGTCCCGAATTTTATTCCCACTCGATGGTGGCCGGTGGCTTGCTCGTGATGTCGTAGACCACGCGGTTCACGCCGGCGACCTCGTCCACGATGCGGCGCGAGATCTGCGCGAGCACGTCGTGCGGGAGGCGGGCCCAGTCGGCGGTCATGGCGTCGGCGCTCTCTACGGCGCGAAGGATCACGGGGCGTTCGTAGGTGCGCTCGTCGCCCATCACGCCCACGCTGCGAATGTCGGGCAACACGGCGAAGTACTGCCAGCACGCGTGCGCGCTGTTGCGCTCGCCGGTCTTTTCGAAGAGGCGCGCGTTATAGGCGTCGAGCTCCTCGCGCACGATGGCGTCCGCCGCGCGCACGAGCTCGAGTTTCTCCGCCGTCACGGAGCCGAGGATGCGGATGGCGAGGCCGGGACCGGGGAAGGGCTGGCGCCACACGAGCTCCGAGGGAAGGCCGAGCTCTTCGCCGAGCTCGCGCACCTCGTCCTTGAAGAGATGGTCGAGCGGCTCGATGAGCTCGAAGCTCACGCCGGGCGGGAACGGGATGAGGTTGTGGTGGCTCTTGATGGTGGCTGCCTTGCCGCCGGTCTTGCGCGCACCGCTCTCGATGATGTCGGGATAGATGGTGCCTTGGGCGAGGAACTGCACGTCGCCGAGCTTTGCGGCCTCCTCGAAGAAGACCTTCCAGAACTCGCCGCCGATGCGCCGGCGCTTTTCCTCGGGATCGGCCACGCCGTCGAGGAGGTCGAGGTAGCGCTGCTGCGCGTTCACCACTACGAGCGGAATGCCGAAGGCGTCGCCGAAGACGCGCTCCACGCCCTCGGCCTCGCCCGCGCGCAGAAGGCCATGGTCCACGAAGACGCAGGTCAGGCGGTCGCCGATGGCGCGATGTACGAGCGCTGCGCAGACAGCGCTGTCGACGCCGCCGGAGAGCGCGCAGATGGCGCGGCCCTCCCCCACCGTCTCTCGGATCTCGGCCACTTGGTCTTCGATGAAGCTCGCCATGGTCCAGTTGGGGGTGAGCCCCGCCACGGCGAGGAGGAAGTTCGCGAGGATCTTCTGGCCGGCCTCGGTGTGGCGCACCTCGGGATGGAACTGGGTGGCATAGAGCCTGCGCTGCGGATTCTCCATCGCGGCGACGGGGCACGCCTCGGTGGTGGCCGTCACCATGAAGCCCTCGGGCGCGCGCGACACGGCGTCGCGATGGCTCATCCACACGGTTTGGATGTCCGGCGTGCCCGTGAGCAGCACCGACGCGCAGCCACGCGTGAGCTTCGCGGGACCGTACTCGCCCACGTCCGTGTGGCCCACCTCGCCGCCGAGCGCGAGCGCCATCACCTGCTGGCCATAGCAGAGCCCGAGGATGGGCACGCCCAGCTCGAAGATCGCGGGGTCCATCGTGGGAGCGTCCTCGGCGTAGACGGAGGCCGGACCGCCTGAGAGGATGAGGGCCGCGGGACCCAGCGCCGCGAGCTCCTCGGCGGAGATGTCGCAGGGTATGACCTCGGAATACACGTGCAAGTCGCGCACGCGCCGCGCGATGAGTTGGGCGTACTGCGCTCCGAAATCCAACACGTAGACCGTTTGCATGAACCCTCCGCTTCCGTGCGCCAACGTCGTGGTTTCGATCGTAGCGTGACAGAGATGGTCAGAAACTGTGGACTTCCGCCCACCATGGGCCCCCTCGCATTATTATGTGCAAGTCGAAGTTGAGGCCGGACCGCGGCCTCGCTCGGAGCAGTGCGGGGGTCCGCTTGAAAAAGCGCGACATGACAGAGCAGGACCTGTCGTCTGAGCCCATCGGATGGGATCGCGACGACGTCTCCTACTACGCGAAGCAGCGCAAGAAACGCTCTCGCAAGAAGGCGCTCATCATCACCCTCGTGGTGTGCGTGTGCGTGATCGGCGCCCTCGCCGCCGCGGCAATCGTGTGGGCGATGGGGATCCAGGCCTCGCTGAACGAGGGCGTCGACGAGAACATCCGCAACGTCCTCACCGACACCGAAAGCGTGGACGACCCCTTCTACATGCTGCTTCTCGGCGTCGACAAGAACAAGGACCGCGCGGAGAGCTCCGAATACGGCGAAGAGGATTCCGCGTATCGCTCCGACACGATCATCCTCGCCCGCATCGACCCGCCGCAAAAGCAGGTGACGCTCGTCTCGCTCCACCGCGACCTCCTCGTGGACATGGACGAGTACGGGGTGAACAAGCTCAACAACGCCTACTCGTTCGGCGGCCCGTCCTACGTGATCGAAGTCGTGAGCGAGCTTGCCGGCGTGCCCATCTCGCACTACGCCGAGGTGAACTTCGACGAGTTCGACGAACTCGTGGACAGCCTCGGCGGCATCGAGGTGGACGTGCCGATCGACATCAACGACCCCTACGCGGGCGAGCCCATCTCCGCCGGCCCGCAAACCCTCGACGGTGCCCAAGCCCTCACGCTCTGCCGCAGCCGCCACGCGTATGACGACTACGGCGACGGCGACGTCTTCCGCGCCGCGAACCAGCGCATGGTGATCGCCGCCATCGCGAAGAAGATCATGGCGGTGGACCCCCTCACGCTCGCCTCCACCATCAGCCAGCTCGCCGAGATGGTCACCACGGACATGAGCGTTGGCGACCTCCTGCACCTCGCCGATGAGATGCGCGGCATCGACCTCGACAACAACGTCTACTCCGGCATGACGCCCACGACCTCGCTCTACCAAAACGGGGGCTGGTACGAGCTCCTCGACACCGAGGCCTGGCAAACGATGATGGCGAGGGTGGATAGCGGCCTTTCGCCCTATGCGAGCGCCGACGAGGATCTCACGGCCGGCCTCGCGGGCTCTCAAACCGAAAACATCAAGAACGGCGAGGTGAGCGAGGACAGCCTCACCTTCCAGACGGACACCCCCGAGGACGTGGACGCCACGGTGCTCGTGCTGAACGGCACGGGGATCGGGGGCCTTGCGAGCCGTGTCGCCGCGTCGCTCGAGCGCTTGGGCTATGAAACCTCCACGGGAAACGCCGCGAACGACTACGACTACTCAGTGGTGGCGTATTCCTCGCCCGAGAACCGCGCGGCGGCCGAGGCGGTGGCCTCCGCGCTCGGCGGCTCGATCGACATCGAGGATTGGCAGGGCGTCTACGAAACGGATAGCGACGTGATCGTCGTGCTCGGCCTCGACATGGCGAACTCGGTCGACCCGCTCTAGCGGGAGGGATTCGCGAACCCGGCGGCGCGCGCCTTCGTCGGGCACCTCAATCCATTTGCAAAAACCTGTATTGTGTGGGCTGGCTTGCAAGGGAGGTAGGCACATGGCTGACGCTCCGAAGCGCGACTTCCTCGATGACCTCATCGACATCACCGGCGATCTGCAGGCGATCGGGAACCCCCTCAACAACCTCGCGAACACGCTCGCGGCCGAGCCCGGCTCGGAGCCCACGTGGAACCCCGCGGACTACAAGAAGCGCCCGCGCGCGAGCGTTATCCACTGCACGTCTTGCCGCACAAAGGACCCGAAGACGTGCCAGCGTTGCGTGGAGGTGTGCCCGGTAGACGCCATCACCCTCGACGAGGGCTCGATCGAGATGGCGGACACGTGCATCAAGTGCGGCCTTTGCGTGGAGGCCTGCCCCAACGAGTGCTATTCCTTGCGCGAGCTTGCGCCACGCTTCCTCTACGACGAGATCGCCGCGGCGGCCATGAGCCATGAGACGGCGTACGTGACCTGCACGCGCGCCATGAATCGGATTCCGGAGAAGAACGAGGTCATCCTCCCCTGCGTGGGCGTGGTGCCGAGCGAGGTGTGGTCGTCCATCATGGCGGACTACCCGAACGTGTCCGTCTACCTGCCGCTCGGGCTTTGCGAAACGTGCCGCACCACCACCGGCGAGGAGGCCTACACCGACGCGATCGGCCGCGCCGAGGAGTGGTGCGGCTTCGGGCTCGGCCTCGAGGTGGACGAGGACGACCTCACCCACGAGGTGCGCCGCAGCTGGCAGCGCCAGGAGTTCATGGACAACCTCGTGAACTCCGGCCAGCGCCTGCTCACCGGCGCGAACCCCGCGCTCACCATGGCGCAGCGCGTGACGAACCAGATCCGCGGCCACACCGCCCAACTGAACCGCCTCTCGCGCACGATCGATCAGGCCATGGGCACCAACACCTCGAAGAACCAGCGACGCATCCTGCTCGATCGCCGAAAGATCCTCATGGCGATGCTCCAGAAGCATCCCTCGCTCGCGCAGAACATCGACCTCTACGAGCCGGTGTGCGATCCCGATCTCTGCACGCTCTGCGGCGCCTGCGAGAAGGTGTGCCCCACGCGCGCGATCGAGCTCACGCCCGAGGGACGCTGGCTTTGCGAGAACGCCTTCTGCACGCAATGCGGGGCGTGCTTGCACGTGTGCCCCACGAAAGCGCTTGAGCCGGACTACATCGACGCCTCCGATCTCGTGCTTCCCGATGACGAGGCGAAGATGGCGCAGGTGACGGTGCAGGAGCAGAAGGCCGACATCGAGCGCCTCAAGGCCGAGGGGATGAAGGCGCTGAACCAGGGTCTCGACTTCCTCGAGCGCCTGGGCGGCGCCGTGGGCGGCGACGCGGGCGCGGCGAGCTCCGGCACTTCTGCAAGTTCAGGCACGACGAGCAACGGAGAGTAGGCATGGCGCTTTCAATCGGCATCGTCGGACTGCCCAACGTGGGCAAGTCCACGCTCTTCACCGCGCTCACCAAGCGGAGCGGCCTCGCGGCGAACTACCCCTTCGCCACGATCGAGCCGAACGTGGGCGTGGTGGACGTGCCGGACGAGCGTTTGGGAAACCTCGCCGCGATCGTCGACCCCGGGCGCATCGTGCCCGCGACGGTGGAGTTCACCGACATCGCCGGGCTCGTGAAGGGCGCATCCGAGGGCGAGGGCCTCGGCAACCAGTTCCTCGCCAACATCCGCGAGACCTCGGCGATCTGCGAGGTCGTGCGCTATTTCAAGGACCCCGACGTCGTGCACGTGGACGGTCGCGTGGACCCGGAAAGCGACGTGGAGACGATCCAAACCGAGCTCGTGCTCGCCGACCTCGCCACCATCGAGCGACAGATCCCTCGCCTCGAAAAGGAATCGCGAAAGGACGCCGACGCCGCCGCGACGCTCGCCCTCGCCAAGCGCCTCGAGCCCTGGCTGAACGACGGCCATCGCGCGGCAGACCTCGAGATGGCCGACGAGGAGCGCGCGCTCGCGAAGGGCCTCTTCCTCCTCACGATGAAGCCCGTGATCTACGTGGCGAACGTGGACGAGGACGCCCTCGGCGAACCCGTCGCCCCGCTCGCGGGGCAAGAGCCGATCCCCATCTGCTGCGAAGTGGAGGCGGAGCTTGCCGAGCTCGATGACGCCGAGGCGGCGGAGTTCCTCGAATCGCTCGGCCTCGAGCGCTCGGGCCTCGAGCGCCTCGCGCAGGTGGCCTACGACACCCTCGGGCTCCAGAGCTTCTTCACCGCGGGGCCCATGGAGGTGCGCGCGTGGACCGTGCGCAAGGGAGCAAAGGCGCCGGAAGCCGCGGGCGTGATCCACTCGGACTTCGAACGCGGCTTCATCAAAGCCGAGGTCGCGAGCTATGAGGACTTCGTCGAGCTCGGAGGCGAGGCGGGCTGCCGCGCCGAGGGCAAGCTTCGCATCGAGGGCCGCGACTACGTCATGCAAGACGGCGACGTCTGCCACTTCCGCTTCAACGTGTAGCGCCACGCGCATCTGCCCAAACGGGCCCCCTCGGCAAAATCAACGCAGCTGAGGTTTGAGGTACCTGCCCGTCACGCTCTCCTTGCAGGCGACGACCTCCTCGGGCGTGCCGGCCACGACGACGCGGCCACCGGCTTCTCCCCCGCCGGGGCCGAGGTCGATCACGTAATCCGCGTTCGCAATCATGTCGAGGTCGTGCTCGATCACCACCACCGTCGCCCCGTGGGCCACGAGATCCTGCAGCACGTCGAGGAGCACCTCCACGTCGAGCGGATGCAGCCCGATCGTGGGCTCGTCGAAGACGAAGAGTGAGTCCTCCTGCCCGCGGCCGATCTCGCTCGCGAGCTTCAAGCGCTGGGCCTCGCCGCCCGAGAGCGCGGGCGTGGCTTCGCCGAGCGTGAGGTAGCCGAGTCCCAGGCCCTTTAGCACGCGGAGCTTCGAGAGGACGCTTCGCTGCCCCTGGAAGGAGACGCCGTCGATCGCGGAGATGGCCTCGTCAATCGTGAGTGCGAGGAACTCCGGAAGTGAGAGATCGCGGCCGCCCGCCACCTCGAGCCGGAAGCGCTCCGCCTCATCGCCGTAGCGCGAGCCGCGACACGCGGGGCACTCCATCTCCACGTCGGGAAGGAATTGCACGTCGAGGTTCACGGAGCCCGTGCCCTCGCAGGTGGGGCAGCGAAGCGAGCCCGTGTTGTACGAGAACGCGCCGGCGTTGAGCTTCGCCGCCTTCGCCTCGGGAAGGCGCGCGTAGGCACGACGCAAAAGGTCGAGCACGCTCGAGTAGGTGCCCACGGTGGATCGCACGTTCACGCCGATGGGCGTGGCGTCGATGAGCTGGGATCGACGAATGCCGCTGGCCGAGAGATGGCGCACCTCCTTGGGCAGCGCCTCCTGCGCCGCGCTCGCCTGGAGCGCGGGCAGGAGCCCTTCCAAGATGAGCGTCGTCTTGCCGGAGCCCGAAACGCCCGTGACCGCCGTGAGCCGGCCTTTCGGGATGCGCACGTCGAGCGGCTTCACCGTGTGGATGGCGTTCGTGGAGAGCTCGATCGTCCCGAGGTCGAAGAGCTCGCTGGCGCTCGCGCGTGCGCGCGGCCGCACGCGGCGCGAGCCCTTGAGGAAGGGGCCGATGATCGACGCCTCGTTACGCTCGAGATCCTCGACGCTGCCCTTCGCCACTATCCGTCCCCCGCCGGCGCCCGCGCGTGGCCCAAGCTCGCAGAGCCAATCCGCGTGGGCAAGCACGCGCACATCGTGGTCCACCATCACCACGGAGTTGCCATCGGCGAGGAGGTCGTCCACGACCCCGAGGAGGCCGTCCATGTTGGCGGGGTGCAGGCCGATCGAGGGCTCGTCGAGCACGTAGAGCACGCCCGTCGTGCGATTGCGCACGGCGCGCGCGAGCTGCACGCGCTGGCGCTCGCCGGTGGAGAGAGTGGAGCTTGCGCGGTCGAGCGAGAGGTAGCCGAGGCCGAGCTCGCGAAGGCGTTGCATGGGCTCCACCATGTCGGCGAGGATGGCGCGCGCCATGGGCTTGAGCTCCTCGGGGAGCCCCTCGGCGAGCCGCGGTATCGCCGCCTCGTTCGAGGGATCCGCGCCCACCCATTCCCAAAGCGCATCAAGCGTGAGCGCGGTGGCCTCGGCGAGGTTCTTGCCGCCGAGCCGAGGGGCGCGCGCGGCCGCGGAGAGCCGGGTGCCATGGCAATCCGGACAGGGCGCCTCCACGAGGAACTTCGCCACGCGCGCGAGGCCCTTCTCGTCCGTGACCTTCGCAAGCGAGTTCTCCACCGTGTAGACGGCATTGAAGTACGTGAAGTCGAGCTCGCCCGAGCGTCCGTCTTTGTTTTGATAAACCACGTGGCGCTTCTCGGGCGGCCCGTCGAAGACGATCTCGCGCTCGCGCGGCGTGAGGTCCTTGAAGGGCACGTCGGTGCGCACGCCCATGTCGCGCACGATGTCGATCATGAGCGACCACATGAGGCTCTGCCAGCTCGCGACGGCGCCCTCTTCGATGGACTTCGTCTCGTCCGGCACGATGGCGCTGCGATTCACCTCGCGTACGATGCCGGTGCCGGAGCAGGTGGGGCAGGCGCCTTCGCTGTTGAACGCGAGCGCCTCCGCGCCGGGGCCAAAGAACTCGACGCCGCAGGTGGGGCAGACGATCGGTTGCTCGAGCGCCACGTGGGTGGTGGGCGGCACGCGGTGCCCGTTCGGGCACACGTGGCTCGAGAGGCGCGAAAACGCGAGGCGGAGATGGTTCAGGAGCTCGGTGGACGTGCCGAAGGTGGAGCGCACGCCGGCAATGCTCGGGCGTTGCCTGAGCGCGAGCGCCGCGGGCACGTGGAGCACCTCGTCGACGGCGGCACGCTCCGCCTGCGAGATGCGGCGGCGCGTGTAGGTGGAAAGCGATTCGAGGTAGCGCCTCGAGCCTTCGGCGTAGAGGACCCCCATCGCGAGCGAGCTCTTTCCCGAACCCGAAACTCCCGCGATGCCCACGAACTCGCCAAGGGGGATGTCGATGTCCACGTCGCGGAGGTTGTGGACCCGCGCGCCTCGCACGGAGATCGCCCGGGGATCTCGCCGCTCGCGCGGCGCCTTCGCCTTGCTCGCCATATCTACCTCGCTCTCACGTCCACCCCGCATTGTGACAGCCACGGCCAGCACGTTCGGCCCGCGCCGCGCGCGCTTCCGGAGCCGAGCGCTTCGTGCGGTGCGTGGCGCTGGCTACAATGGAGTTTCGGCGCTTTGCCAGCCTTCCCCTCACGCGCCGTCGAAGGAGCCTCCATGTCAGCCGGAACGATCCTGCTCATCGCCGTCATCATCATCGTCGTGGCGATCATCATCGCCGTGATCGCGATCTACAACGGCATCGTGGCCAAGCGCAATCGCGTGGACAACGCCTGGCAGAACATCGACGCGAACCTCCAGCGCAGAAACGACCTCATCCCCAACGTCGTGGAGACGGTGAAGGGCTACGCCAAGCACGAATCCGGGGTCTTCGAGGCCGTCACCGAGGCACGCGCCATGGCGAGCACCGCGAAGACGCCCGAGCAGGTGATGGAGGCGGATAACCAGATCACGACCGCGCTCCGCCAGCTCTTCGCCGTGGCCGAGGGCTACCCCGATCTCAAGGCGAGCCAGAACTTCCTCGAGCTCCAGACGCAGCTCCAAGACGCCGAGGACCGCATCGTCTACGCGCGCCAGAGCTACAACGATTGCGTCTACGCCTACAACACCTCCATCCAAACCTTCCCTGGAAACATCCTCGCCGGCATCGGCCACTTCGAGCCACGGACCGGCTTCGAGGTCACGGAGGCAGAGGCACGCTCGGTGCCGAACGTCACGTTCTAGGGAGCGCGCATGGCCTCCTCGCAGAAGCGAAAGCCCACCCCGCGCACGAACACGAGCGGGCTCCATCGCGCCCACCGCACGATCTCCGCGGACGCCCCGGAGCAGACGGCGAGCGCGCGCCCCGCGAAGAGCGAGCTCAGCGGCAACACCACCGAACTCGACGCCACGGAGATCGCCGAGCGGGCGAGATCGCAGGGCGCCTCGCGCGAGGGGCGAGGGAGGAGGATCGAGACCATCCGCCACGCGCGCGGCGCCGAGGGACGCGCCACGCGTCGAAAGCGCCTCGAACACGATCTCCCCGATGTGGATCCTTCGAGCTCAGACACCGCATCCACTCCTTCGCAGGGCACGGCCGCACGCCCCATCACGCACCCCAACCGGCGCCCGGAGGAAAACCCGTACGAGCTCTCCTCTCGCGCCACGTCGGCGAAGAAGCGCGGTTTGAAGCGTCCCACCGGCGTGCACAAGGGCGTGATCATCGCCGCGTGCTGCGTGGCCGCCGTGGCTGCAGGGCTCGTGGTGGCCTTTGCGCTCGGCGCCTTCAACACGCCCGTCGTCTCGCCCTCGGAGGGCATGAATGGCCTCTACGTGCCGCCCATCACCGACGACCCCACCACCGAGGACGACGAGAGCGCGCAGCCGCTCACCCCCACGAAGGGCGAGGCCTCCGTCTCGCTCTCGGCCGTGGGCGACAACCTCATGCACCTTCCCGTCGTGAACACCGCCGATTACGCCGAGGGCACTCTCGGCGACGGCCTCTACGACTTCTCCGTGTGCTACGCCGGCATGAAGAGCATCGTCGAGAGCCATGACATCAACTTCATCGACATCGAAACCCCCATGGGGGGCGACGAGCGCGGCATCAGCGGCTACCCGTCCTTCAACACGCCCTCCGACGACGCCGCGGACATCGCCGCGTTCGGATTCAACCTCGCCACGACCGCCACGAACCACGCGTGGGATGGCGGCCTCGAGGGCATCCAAAACATGAGCGCCACCTGGGCAGAGCACCCCGAGGTCGTGGTGACGGGCACCTTCACGAGCCAGGAGGATCGCGATCGCATCCGCATCTTCGAGAAGAACGGCATCACGTTCGCCTTCCTCGCCTACCAGGACTACCTGAACGGCTACGTGCTGCCGGACGACGTGAAGTGGGCGGTCGCCGATTCGAACGATCGCGCCAAGGTGAAGGAGGACATCGACAAGGCCCACGAGCTCGCGGAGTGCGTGATCGTGGCGATGAGCTGGGGCGACGAGTACGCAACTGAGCCCAACCAATCGCAGCGAGATTGCGCGCAGTTCATGGCCGACAACGGCGTGGACCTCATCCTTGGCTTCGGCGCCCACGTGATCGAACCCGTTGAGTGGGTCGAGGCTTCCGACACCACCTCCGATGGCGCGGAGAACCCCTACGCCGGCCACCGGACCCTCACCGTCTTTTCACTCGGCAACTTCGTGAGCAACCAGCAGGACCCCCTCAGCAACGTGGAGGGCTGCTTCACCTGCAACATCACGCGCGACGCCGAGGACGTGATCGCCATCGCCGACCCCACGTGGATCCCGCTGGTGAACCACTTCTCGGGCGGCACCGGCCACACGGTCTACCAGCTCAAGGACTACACCGAGGAGCTCGCGCGCCAGCACGACGTCCTCGGCTCGCTCGACGACCCCCTCGGCTACGTGCGCACCCACACCACCGACATCATCGACCCCGAAGTTGTGACGATCGATATGTAGCGATTCCCGAGGGCGCGGATGCATATGGTTCGGCGCGACCTGTGGGAGCCGCGATGAGAAGGCCCTTTTTCTCGGACCTTGAGGAGTGGTCCGCCGGAATCAAAGCCCGTATGCCAATGTGAGGTGTGTCACCCGAGAAAAGGGCCGGTGGAAGCACGATGGCCGTACGAGCGGGAGCCGGGCGCGACGAACCATATGCCTCCACGCTCGGCCCCGCTACCGTAATTAGAAGACCCGGTTCTCGCGGTAGAACCTGATGAGCGACTGCGTGGAGGGATCCTGCTCCGCGAGGGCCTTGTCGCTCTCGGAGAGCGCCGGGGTGATCTGCTTCGCGAGCTGCTTTCCGAGCTCGACTCCCCACTGGTCGAACGAGTTGATGCCCCATACCACGCCTTCCACGAAGGTGATGTGCTCGTAGAGCGCGATGAGCTCGCCCATGGAGAACGGGGTGAGCGCCACGCCGAAGATCGACGTGGAGGGGCGATTGCCCGTGAAGATGCGCGCCGGCACGATGGCCTCGGGCGTGCCCTCCGCGCGCACCTCGTCCGCCGTCTTGCCGAAGGCGAGCGCCTTGGTCTGCGCGAGGAAGTTTCCGAGGAAGAGCTCGTGGACGTCCTGGCCGCCGTCCTTCGCGGGATTGGGCGTGTTGCAGAAGGCGATGAAGTCCGCCGGCACGATCGTCGTGCCCTGGTGGAGCAGCTGGTAGAAGGCGTGCTGGCCGTTCGTGCCCGGCTCGCCCCAGAAGATCTCGCCCGTCGCGCAATCCACGACCGAGCCATCCCAGCGCACGGACTTCCCGTTTGATTCCATCGTGAGCTGTTGGAGGTAGGCCGGGAAGCGCGCAAGGTATTGGTCGTAGGGCAGCACGGCGTGCGATTGGCAGCCGAAGAAATCGCGGTACCACACGTTGATGAGGCCCATCAGCATGATGGCGTTCTCCTCGAGCGGCACCTCGGCGAAATACGAATCCATCGCGTGCATGCCGGCGAGGAAGGCGTCGAAGTTCTCGGAGCCGAGTACGACCGCGAGGATGGTGCCCACCGCGGAATCCACGGAGTAGCGTCCGCCGACCCAGCTCCAGAACCCGAAGGTGTTCTTGGGGTCGATGCCGAAGTCGGCCACGAGCTCGAGCTCCGTCGAGACGGCCACGAAGTGCTTGGCCACGGCCTCCTTCTGGGCCTCCGCGCCGCCGTCGATGGCGCCGTTCGCCTCGAGCCCCTCGAGGAGCCACGTGCGCGCCTCGCGCGCGTTCGTGAGGGTCTCGAGCGTGGTGAAGGTCTTGGACACGATGATGAAGAGCGTGGTCTCGGGGTCGAGATCGCGTGTCTTCTCAGCGATGTCGTTCGGGTCGATGTTCGAGACGAAGCGCGCGGAGAGGCCGTCCTGCTTATAGACCTTGAGCGCCTCGTAGACCATCGCCGGACCGAGGTCGGAGCCGCCGATACCGATGTTCACCACCGTCTCGATGGGCTTGCCGGTGACGCCCTTCCACTCGCCCGAGCGCACGCGCTCGGCGAAGGCGTAGACCTTCTCGAGCTCCGCGTGCACGTCGGCGACGACGTCCTGGCCATCCACGACGAGCGTGCCGGCTTCCCCGGCCGGGCGACGAAGCGCGGTGTGGAGGACGGCGCGATCCTCGGTGGTGTTGATGTGCTCGCCCGCGAACATCGCATCGCGACGCTCCTCCACCTTGCACTCGCGCGCGAGGTCGAGGAGCAGGCGCACGGTCTCGGGCTTCACGAGGTTCTTCGAGAGATCGATGCGGAGATCGCCCACGTCGAAGGTGAGGTTCGCCACGCGCTCGGGGTCGGCGGCAAACCAATCGACGAGGCTCACGCCCTCGTCCTTGAGCTCCGTGTAGTGGGAGGTGAGAGCTTCCCAGGCCTTCGTGGATGTGCAATCGACGGGTGCGCTCATGGCATTCCTTCCCTTGCGCGCGACGCTCGCGCGGCCTACTCAGTCACGCCTTAGCCTACTCCACGAGCCCGCGAACATTTGCCGCGAGAAGCCGAACGCATCGTTTGCTCAGTATGGTTCCGCGAGCGGTGGAAGGCGCTTCAAGCGCGCCCACATGAGTTGCTTTTTCGCGGGATCGTCGAGCGCCTCGGCAAAGCCGCCGAGCGCCATCACGCGAAGCCCCGCCACCTGCACCACGAGGCCGGGCTCGAGGAGCGCCTCGGAGAGATCCGCGAGCTCCACGAGGTCGGCGGCGAGGGTTTCCGCGAGAAGCGAACGGGCGACCTCGTCCGTGGCGACGACGGTGAGCGGTGAGAGCGTGGCGATGGTGAGGGCGAGGACCTCGGGTGGCATGGGCGAGCCGTCCTCGAGCACGCCAAGGCAGCCCGCCCAATCCTCGGGGGCGTAGCCGAGCGCGCTCGTGGCCTTAAAGAGCGCCTCGCCGTCTTCCCCCGAAAGAGGCTCCGCGCCCGCCGCCTCGGCCTCGCTCGGCGTGCCCTTCACGAAGAGGATCATGGGAAACGCGCAGCCCGCGAGGCGCACGCCTCGTGCGGCGAGGATGGAAAGCTCGGCCTCCGCCTTCGCTCGCGCCGCCTCTTTCGCGCTCTTGGCCATGCCGCCTCGCTCCCGCGTCCGCCGCTCACGCAACTTTCGCGAAGTCTACGGCATCTCGCGTCATAGCCTCGCGGCACGCGGGTATAGAGAATGCCGAGCGCAGCCGCGCCCCTCGGGGCGCTTCTTCTTTCGGAGGCAGGAATGGCCGTCAACGAACTCACCGCGCAGAATTTCGACAGCGCGATCAATGGAGCAACCAAGCCGGTCCTCGTGGATTTCTGGGCGTCGTGGTGTGGGCCCTGTCGCCTGCTCTCCCCCATCGTCGAAGAGCTCGCCGAGGAGATGTCCTCCGAGATGGACGTGTATAAGTGCAACGTCGAGGAGAGCCAAGACCTCGCGGTGCGCTTCCAGGTGATGAGCATTCCCACGCTCATCCTCTTCAAGGGCGGAAAGCCCGTGCACACGATGGTGGGCGCCGTGCCCAAGGCGAAGCTCGCCCAGGAGCTGCGCTCGGTGCTCTAGGTCTCGAGCCTTCGCCCTAGAATGGGCGCATGGGATCTCCCGCCACACGCACGCATCTACGCGCACACGCGCATCGCGTGACGAATTTCGCGCGCCGCTACGGCTGGATCATCCTCGCCGTGGCGGCCGCCGTCGTGCTCTTCGTGGTGGTCCAACGGCTGGTGGAGGGCGAGCTCATACGCCTCGACAGTGCCATCTACCTGGACTTCGTCCATCCCCTCCAAAGCGAATGGCTCACCTCGGCGATGATCGCCATCACCAACCTCGCCGCCATCCCGACGCTTCTCGTCGTGCTCCTCGTGATGGCGGCGCTCGTGCCGGGGTGGAAGCCCGCCACCTGCGCGGTGGCGAACCTCGTGCTCGTCGTGTGCCTGAACGAGCTCCTGAAGCAGATCGTGCAGCGGCCCCGCCCCGAGGGCTACCGCCTCATCGCCGAGCAGGGGTTCAGCTTTCCCTCCGGCCACTCGATGGTGGCCATGGCCTTCTACGGGCTCTTCATCTGGATGATCTGGCGCTACGAAACGGACGCGCGCCTCAAGTGGCTGAAGTCCGCGGGCTTCGCGGCGATCATCCTCTTGGTCGGCTTCTCGCGCATCTACCTCGGCGTCCATTACTTCTCGGACGTCGTCGCCGGATGGTGCGTGAGCTATCTCTGGCTCGTCTTCTTCACGCAGGTGATCGCGAAGCGCCTCATGCCGCCCGAGCCTGTTCCGCCTCGCCCACGCGCGCAAGGGTCATCCGCGCCGCGCTAGAAGAACCACCACCACGCGCGCTCCCTGTCCTCCTCGCTCATGGGAAGCTGGATGATCTCCGGATCCTCCACCTTGCCGTTTTTGATGAAGAGGCGCCCGAGCGTGGGGCCCTCCTTCGAGCGAGGGCTCGTGGGCGAGCCAGGGTTCATGATGAGCGTGCCGTTCTCGGCGTATTCGATCACGGGGCGATGCGTGTGGCCGAAGACGCACACGTCGGCCGTCTTCGGACGCACCTGCTCGCGATGGTGCACCACCTGGAAGCGCACGTCCCCGAGGGAGAAGCGCGTGTCGCGCCCGATGTTCGGGCCGTATTCATAGGGATAGTCGTTGTTGCCGAGGCAAAGGTGCACGGGCGCGATCTTCTCGAGCGCCTCGAGGTCCGCGCGCGAGCAGATGTCGCCCGCGTGGACTATGTAGTCGCAGCCCTTGAGCTCGTCGAGAAGTTCCTCGGAGAGGTAGCCGTGCGTATCGCTCACCACGTCCACCCGCAGGCGCCCCGCACGCCCCATGGCACTCCCCTCGCCCTAGAGGCCGAGCGCCCGCTTCAATTGCACGACGCGACGCCTCGACACGGATACCTTTTTCCCGCTGATGCCGTTCAGGCCGAGCTTGAGGATACCGCTCGAGACGACCTCCACGTCCTCGACGTGGGCGAGGTTCACGATGTAGCCACGGTGCACACGGAAGAAGCCGTGCGGGCCGAGGCGGTTTTCCAGCTGCGCGAGGGAGATCGTGGAGAGGTAGCGATCGGTGTCGGTGTAGATGCAGGAGTAGTCGTCCTTGGCCTCGATGTAGCGGATTTGATCCACCGGCACGAGCACCTTGCGACCACTCTTCTCCACCGGGATGCGCTCCTGCGGCGGGCGCGACTGGCGACGCGGCGTGGCGTGCGCGGCTACCTTGTCGAGCGCCGCGTTCAGGCGCTCCTCCTCCACGGGCTTCACGAGGTAGTCGATGGCCTCCACCTCGAAGGCCTTGAGCGCGTACTCGCCGTAGGCCGTCACGAAGACGATGGCGGGCGGGTTCTTGAGCTTGTGGAGGGCCTCGGCAAGCGACATGCCATCGGTCTTCGGCATGCGGATGTCGAGGAAGAGCACGTCGGGGCGCCCATCCATGAGCTTCTGCACGGCCTCGCGCGCCCCGGATGCCTCGACGATGGATTCAACCCGCCCCGACTGCTCGAGAAGGTAGCGGAGCTCCGACCTCGCGGGAGCCTCGTCATCCACGATCATCGCACTCAGCATGAACGCCACCTCTCTCAGTGGAAGAGCACGCCGTTCCCCCGGACGCACACATTCCTGAAAAGCATTGTAAAGATACCCCCTCGCGCGCGAATTACTCATACCAATATGGACGAGTTTGCAAATCCGACTTGAAATCACGCGCGAGCTTGAAACGCGCTACGAGGCGCTCTCGATCCTCGGCATGCGGAGGGCGCCGTTCAGGCGAAGGGTGATCACCGTGCCTTCGTCCGGCCGGGAGACGATGTCGACGCCGGAGCCCTGCGCGTACTGCTTGATGATGCGCTCGCGCACGTTGCGAAGCGCGGTGCCGGTGCCCGCAGAGGGATCGTCCACCTCGCGCACGGGCGACTCGTCCCACTTCTCCTGCAGGCGCTCGAGCTCCGCGGCCGTCATGCCCACCCCGTCGTCGGCGATGGAGATCAGCAGGTCGTCGCCCTCGGTGGTGGCGTAGACGTCGATGTGGAGCATGCCCTCCTCGCGCATGGCGTGGCGCACGGCGTTTTCCACGATCGGCTGGATGATGAATGCCGGCACCGCCACGTCCCCGAGCCCCTCGGCCACCTCCTCCTGCTCGCTGATGCGGTCTTTGCCGAAGCGCGCGTATTCGAAGATGAGGTAGCGCCGCGTCTGCTCGAGCTCGCGCGAGAGGGGGATGAGGCTGTCGGAGTTTTCGAGGGTTTGGCGATAGAACCGCGCGAATTCGCGCAGCAGCCCGCGCGCGCGTACGGGGTCCGTGCGGATGAGCGCACTGATGGTGTTGATGGTGTTGAAGAGGAAATGCGGGTTGATCTGCGCCTGGAGCGCGCGCACCTCGGCCTCGGTGGCCAGGCGGGATTGGCGATCGAGCTCGGAGAGGGCGAGCTGCGTGGAGAGGAGCTCGGCGAATCCCTGCGAGACGGCGCGTTCCGTGCGATCGATGTCGCGGTAATTCGAGTAGTAGAACTTGATGACGCCGACGGTTTCGCCGCGAACCCTGAGCGGGCACACGATGCCCGCCGGCATGAAGGACACCTCGCGCAGACGCTCGGCGGTGTCCATCTCGTTCAGGTCCTGCATCTGCGCGGGCGTGATGGAGGAGAACGTCTGCGTGGTGCCACCGGCGAGCACGTCCTTCGTGGCTTGGGTGCGCACGGGGCTTCCCGGCGGAAACTCCGGTTCGAGCACGCCCACGTAGGCGAGCACGTGCTCGCGGTCGGTGATGGCCACGGCCTCGGCGCGCGTCTCGTGCCAGAGGAGCTCGCAGACGGCGCGGCACCCGGCGGGGGTGAGGCCGTCTCGAATGAAGGCGAGGGTGGTGGAGGCCGTGCGAAGCGTCTGCTCTGTGGAGATGCTCTTGATGCGGTCCGGCGCGGCGAGGGATTGCACGCTCACGAACACGGCGATCACCAAGAGCGCCCCGGAAAGCGCCGCAAACGGCCAGCGATCGGACATCACGCACCACACGAACGCGGCGCCAAGGCCCGCGAGGGCGATCACGAGAAGCGCGATCACGTAGATGCTGAGCGAGGTCCAGAACTGCCGGTAGCTGTTCACTGGGCATCCTCGGGCGGCTTTGGCGCGTCGGGAGGCTCTTGCGACGCCGCGGGCTCCGGCGCATCCCCGGCGAGGGTCTGCGAGGCCACCTCGGCCTCCACGACGCTCGCCACCTCCTCGACCGCCTCATCCACCGCGCTCAGGACCTCGAGATCCACGTCCTTCTCGGCGATCGCCTCGTCGGGCTCGGCCATGGAGAGGAGCGCCTCCGCCGCCTCCGCGCCGCTCACGATTACCGCCGTCTCCTCGGGAGTCACGAGCTCGCGAACCGCCTTCGGGATACCACTCGCGAGGAGCTCGAGCGCGAGCTCTCGATCGTCCCAAAGCGCCTCCATGAGCGACGGCCACCAGGTTTGGAAGGCGAGGTAGCGCGTCCTGTTCTCCTGGGCCGCGGCGCGGGCCTCGTCCACGCCCCTGCGCCAGATCTCGTAGTACGCCCCGTGCTCGCTCGTACCGACGGCGCGGCGAAGCGCCGTCTTCTTCGCCCGCTCGTCCACCGCGGGCGAGACCCATTTCCCGGGGTAGGGCATGAGCGAGGACGGCGTCACGCGATTGAAGCCGATGATCGTGGCCGCGAACTGGAGCTTCGCGCGCTCGTAGATCCAGCGATAGACGTTTTGCGCGAAGCGCTTCGAGGGCACGTCCGTCCTCGGCGGACGGTGCTCCACGCGCCAGCGGTTGTCGAACCACACGTCGAGCCCGTAGAAGCGCATGTTGATGAGGTAGTCGGTGTCCTCGCCGCGCGTGATGTAGGGGTCGAAGGCCACCCGCGTGTAGGCCTCGGCGTGAAGCGCCATGCAGCCACCGCACACGTGGTTCGAGCGGCTGATTCGCGTCGCCGTCATCGCGTGGCGCATCCACTCGTTGAACTCGGCGGCCTTATTCCAATCCCGGTTGTACCAGGCGTTGTCCTCGGCCGCGTAGCAGGAGCCGTTCTCATTTAGGAAGTAGCCGCTCTTCGCCACGATCGGCTCGCCTTGGCGCGTGAGGTTGCCGAGGCCGTAGACGGCGTCCACGAGAAACGAATCGTCGAGCGCGAGCTCGTCGTCGTCGATGAAGGCCACGACGTCGTGCCCGAGGATGCCCGCCACGCAGAGCCCGAGGTTGCGAATAGCACCGTAGCCGCGAAGTGCGATGCCCTCGCCGGGGATGGTGGGCGCGAGCTCGGAGATCGCATCGCGCACGCGCGCGGCCTCCGCGCTCCCCACCACCATGGGGGCAAGGTTGGGGTGCTCGGCGAGGATCGCGTCCACGCGCTCGCGCGCGGCCGCCTCCACCTCGCGCGGCGCCACGAGGAGCACGAGCGTGCGCGTGACCCCGCGCACCTGCTCCAGGGAATCGAGGCACCGTGCGAGCTCGGGGGCACCGTCTGAGAGGTAGGTGGCGTGGTCGTAGGCGCCGGTGGCGTGCGCTTCGTCGGTCCAGAACGTCGGAATGACGATGACTGGATTCACTCGCTCGCCTCCCCTCGCGCCTCGCTCGTGTGGCTCATACCCATCCTAGCCCAGCGCTTGCGCCGAGGAGACCTCGCCGCGGCACCCGTAATTAGGGCGGCTCAGCCGAAGCTACTCCCAGCCGTGGGCGCCGGCTCGCAGGCGGATGGTCCTCAACGCCACGAAGAGGAAGCCCACGAAGGCGACGACGCACGAAGCGCCGAGGAGCACGCCCTGCGCTCCCACCACTTCCGCCAGGAACGGGGCGATGAGCAGCGGGAACACGCCCGCGAACATATGGCCGAAGCGCACGAAGCCCATCACGCGACCGAGCTTGTCGAGCGGAGTATCGCGCTGCACGAGCGTCATCTGCACGGGCTCGAGGAAGCCCCAGCCAAAGCCGTTGATCGCCTGGCCGACGATGGCCACGAGGAGGTTTCCCGTACACACGTAGATGATCGAGCCCACGCCCACCACTGAGAGCGAGGCAAGCAGGGTACCGAGGTTTACGGAATGGGAAGGCAGGCGCGTGACGATCCATGAGCCGATGGTGGAGGTGATGCCCACCTCTGCCGAGAGCCACCCAAGCCACTCGATGTCCACCCGCAACACGTCTCGGTAGAAGATCGATTCGAGCGAATCGAAGGCGCCGAACGCGAAGAATCCGAAGAATCCCGCGAGGAAGATGATCCGAAGCGCTTGGTCGTGGAACGTGGTGCGAAAGCCCTCCACCATGCCGCTCACCACGCCCACCTGCTCCACTTCCTCCGCTGGCGGTCGCACGAGCTCGCGGCAGGGCAGGGTCACGCCGAAGGCCAGCACCATGAGCACCGTCATGAAGAGGAAGACCGAGTTCGTGGGCAACACGGCAACGAGCACTCCGCCCACGATGGGGCCGAGCGTGAAGGCGATGTTGCCGAAGAGCACGAGATAGCCGTTCAAGCGTTGGCGAGCTTGGTCGTCAGGCTGGATGTAGCTGGGATACGCGTGCGTGCACGTGTTGATGAAGCCTCCCATGAGCCCGAGGAAGACCGCCGCGAAGAAGAGGAGTCCCACTGTGAGGGGGAGGATGCCCACCATGAGCGAGGCCACCACGCTCGCGCCGATCGTCACGAGCGTCACGCGACGCGGCCCCATACGATCGATCGCGGGACCGGCGAGCACGTTGCCGAGGCTCATGCAGAGGTTCTTCACGAGCGTGATGCCCGCCACGAGGAACGCGCCGCCGGCGAGGTCGTAGGTGGCGGCGCCGATGAGACCGAGGAAGTAGACCGCGTTGTTCGCGCACCACTGGAGCGACTCGATCGAGATGAGCTCCCACTCGCGAGCGCCCATGCCCAACTTCAGCTTCGCCAATGTTCCCATGGAAGAGCACCTGCACGTCTTTCTCGTCCGTTCGTTGCCGCCGAAGCGGCGCTTGGGATGGTCGGGACATGAGGTGCGCGGCGCCAGCCACGAGGATGGACGCCGCGCACCGAGAGAAGGGAGAGTGGCCTACGCGAGGAAACCGAAGAACGCCCCCACCACGCCGATCACCATCGTCCAGATGATGAGCCAATTGGGACTCACCTTCTTGGAGAGCAGCCAGTAGTAGATCCAGAAGGCCGCGAGTCCGAGGATGCCCGGCATGATGCCGTCGAGAATCTCCTGGAGCGTGGTCATGTTATCGCCGACGCCGATCTCTACGGGGAGCGTGGCCCAGAACATGCTCACGCTCATGGCGCCCACGACCATCACGCCCACGATGGATATGGCCGTCAGCACCTTCTCCATGAGGCCGTTCTTCGTAGCCTGCTCGAGGAAGCCGACACCAAGCTCATAGCCCTTGTGGGCGCCCCAGATGCGCACCCAGAAACCGGGGATGTTGTAGATGAGCAGGAAAGCGATGGGTCCGAAGGCGTTGCCGGCCTGGCAGAGCGCGATGCCCACGGCCGCCGCAATCACGCGAAGGGTGGCGAGGAAGATCGAGTCGCCGATGCCGGAGAGCGGGCCCATGAGGGCGGCCTTCACGTCATTCACGGAGCCGGCGTCGATCTCGCCCTTGGCGATGCGCTCCTCCATGGAGAGCGCCACGCCGCCCACGAAGGGCGCGAATTGCACGGTGATGTTGAAGAAGGCCAGATGGCGTTCCACGGCCTCGTTGTACTTCTGCTCGTCATCGGGATAGATCTTCTTCAGCAGCTTCGCGACCATGAGCGCGAAGGCGATGTTCATCTGCTTGTAGTACGTCCAAGAGAACTCCATGCCAAGGGATCCCAAGTTGAGGGACATCTTGGTGAGATCTCTCTTGCTGATCAGAGGCTCGTTGGGCGCGCCCTTAGCCATGGCGATGGCACCGCCATCGTCCCTCATCTGGGTGATCTGGGTATCAGAAGTCATCGTCGTCATCTCCTTCCAGTGCAACGCTCTCTTGCGCGAAACCGCCGTCAAGCAGGGAGAACTTCTCGATGCCGATGAAGATGGCGATGATCGCCACGCCGAGCACCGGCACGCCCATGTAGGAGGCGATCACGAAGCCGAGGAAGTAGAACGGCACGAGCTTCGGAGTGATCACGAGGCGGCCGAGCATGGCGAAACCCATGGCGGGCAGGATGTTCGCGGCCACGCCGAAGCCGTTGAGCACGAAATCGGGGATCCAGTCGAGGATGCCCTGCACGGCCTCGACGCCGAGCATGTAGGCACCCATGCAGAGGATGAACGCCTTGAGGCAACCGCCCACGATGCCGATGCCCCAGTGCACCGCGTAGATGCCGCTCATGGTGCCCTTAAGCGCGTAGGTGTCGCATAGATCCACGAAGAACGGAAAGATCGGGTTCATGATGTTCGAGAGGGCGAGGGAGAGCACCGCGATGGGCATGGCCAGCGCGATGGCCGCCTCGGTGCCCTGACCGAGCGAGATGGCGAAGGCACAGGCGAGGACGCTGCCAACGGTCTCGTCGGGCGGCACGTAGGCTCCGATGGAGATGGAGCCCATGAAGAGCAGCTCGAGACTGGCTCCGATGGCCAGACCCGTGGGCACGTCGCCGAGGACGAGGCCCACGAGCGGGCAGAGGACGATGGGCCGGAACATATAGAGGGTGCCAAGCTGGTAGTCGAATTTTCCCAGCGCACCGATGAGTCCTATGAGTATGGCTTGCATAACCATGAGGAGCACCTCTCGTCGGGGTATCGGTTACAGCAGGTCCTTGGCCAAGACCTTCGGGTCGTCAGCCAGAGGTCGGATTTCCACTTCGATGCCACGGGCGATGAGTTCCTTGAGCATTTCCTCCTCATCGGGTTCGAGGAAGATCTGACGGGAGATCTCGCGCGTGCTCGGGCTGGCTTTGGTGTTTCCGAGGTTGATGCTGGTGATGGCGGGGCAGTGGTCCGCCAGCTCCTTGGCCTCGGCGATAGTTTGGACGCAGATGAGCATGCGGTACTTGTCGGTCACGCCGGAGTTGATGGCCTCGATGGCGTCAGCCATGTTCTTGATCACGAGCTTGCAGCCCGCAGGTTTGCCGAGCTTCAGGGTTGTCTTCCACACGGGATCGGTGGCCACGTGGTCGCCGACGCAGAAGATGCAGTTGGCGCTCAGGCCCTGGACCCATGAGACCGCCACTTGGCCATGGAGCAGTCGGTGATCGACTCTGCACAGAAGGATCATTGGGATGTCTCGCCTTTCATTCGAAGCGATGCGGATGCGCGCTCGGGGCCTCCGCAGTTAGAAGTCGTCGTCGTTTTCTGCTTGCTCGGCGAGGAAGTCGTTCACGAAGGTTGGCTGGACCTCGGTTTGGGCGAGCACCTCGCGGATGAGCTCCTCGGGATCGCGTCCCTCGCCGGAGAAGACCAGCGAAATGACCGTGGGGAGGTTCATGTTGGTCACCACGTAGGTGCGCGGACGACGGGCGAGCGCCTTCACGAACTCGTTGTTCACGGAGCCGCCGAGGATGTCGGTGCACACGATCACGTTCCGATCGTCGGGGATGCGATCGAGGGCCCCTTGCACCTCGCCTTCGACATCCAGGTGGCCGTCGACGAAGGGGGTGAGGACGTGGACGTCCTCACGCTCGCCGGCGAGGAACGAGAGCGCCTCCACGAGGCCCTGGGAGAGATGGGCGTGCGATGCGATGATGTACTCGGTCAAGGCAGCTCCTCCGCCTAGTAGTCGAACTGGTGGTAGTAGCGGCGGTAGTTGAGGTTGTGCTTGGTCACGATCTCGTAGTAGCGAGCGAGGCGATCCGTGACGAGGGAGCTCAGAATCCAAGGGCTCACGATGGTGCGGAACTTCTCGTCGATGGAGGGCGTGGCGTACTCGTTCACGTCGATGACCACGATGTCGGCGTCGCCCGTGCGGCCGCTCTTGAGGAAGGCATCCACGCGATCGTCGAGCTTGCGGTACTCGTCGACGCCCTTGAAGAGCACCACCGGCACGCCCGGCTCCACCAGCTCCAAGGTGCCGTGGAAGAAATCGGCCGAGGTGATGTAGCGGGTGCGCTTCCATTGCATCTCCTCGAGGATGCACATGGAGAAGAGGATGGTCTCGCCCCAGAGGGCGCCGGAGCCGATGAACATCGTGTAGGGGGCGAGCGCATAGGCCTTCGCGATCGCCTCGGCCTTGGGCTCGAAGGCCTTGCGGATGTTCAGGAGATCGGCCCAGATGCCGTCGCACTGGTCCACGAACTGCCGGTAGTCGGGGAAGCAGCCACGGCGCTCGAGCAACTTCAGGCCAAAGCGATCCGCGAGATAGTAGCCCTTCTCGCATCCTCCGGAGCCATGGTCGGACGCCATGGCCACGCAGTGGTCGACGCCCACGGCCTGCCCGATGGGGCCCTCGGGCTTGGTCATGGCGAACACCCGCACGCCCATGGCCTTGAGCTTCTTCACGGCCTCCAAGATCTCGGGCGTGGTGCCCGATTCCGAGGCCGTGAGCACCACGGACTTCTCGGTCATGCGCTTGTGGCCCGCCACGAGCCACTCGGCGGCATGGATGAGGTAGACCTCGAAGTCCTTGTCGCTGTACTTGGACATGAGGTACTCGAGCTGCATGAGCTCGTCCCACGTGCCGCCGACCCCCATGAGGAAGACGGCATCGTAGCCCTCGTCGGCCACGGTGTCTGCCATGGCCTCGAGCGCATCGCCCACGGCCCTCAGGGCCTTGCCGTCCTCCAGGTAGCCGTCTTGGTCGAAATGCATGATCTCGACCATCTCCGTTTCCTTCATCGCCCCACTTCCTTTCTCCTCGCGCATCCGGCCATGACGAGCCCGATGCGCTCCACAGGCGGTATCGCTCAGCCCTCTCGCTCCCATGCGAGCCGGGCTTGGGCTTTCAGGGATTCCTGCCGCTCGTCGTAACCGGCGGCCTTGGCGGCGAACGTCTCGCCCGGGCCGGCGAGGAAGGGGTGCACGTCCCAGGCGTGCAGCTCTTCGGCCAACAGGGCGCAGTAGGTTTGGAAGAAGGGCAACTGGACGAGAGCCGCCGTGGCCGCAGACGCCACGGGGGGCATGGGCACGGCGAAGGGGAGGCCAAGGGGTTCGCAGGTGATGAGCCAGGTGTCCGCCGTGACGCGCGCCATCTCCTCGGCGAGGAGCCGATGGAGCGCGCCCTGGGTGCCGTCGTCGATGACGAATACCCTGTATCCCGGCGCGACCTGCATCGATGGACCATGGGCGAATTCCTCGCCCTCGAAGGCCATCGCCGGCATCTTGAGCGTTTCCATGAGCTTGAGGGCGGCCTCGCCCGCCACGCCGAAGCCCGGTCCGTCGCCGATCACGATGGTCGGCGCAACGCGAGCGAGCGAGAGACGGTTGCGCTCCACGAATGCCCGCGAGACGTCCAGCGCCTCGCCGTGGGAGCGAATGGCGTCTTCGACCTCGGCCAGACCCCGCACGAGCCCTGCATCGTCCAGCAGGCCCAACGCCCGAGCCGCGTGGAGCGAGAAGAGCATGAGGAACTCCACGAGGGTGAGCACGCCCATGGTCACGAAGTCGATGGACTCGAGCCCTACGCCGTAATCGACGACCACGGGGGCATGGGATGCCAGGGGAGCATCGACGCAGCCCGTGAGCGCCACGGCCTGGGCTCCTCGACGGGCCAGGGCGCAGAGCGCCCCGATGGCGTTCGTGGAATAGCCGCTCTGCGAGATCACGACATCGAAGGCGGAGGAGGGAACGTCCGCATCCCACGCCGCGAATCGGCCGGGAGAGACCACCTCCACCGCCACGTGGAGCGAACCCTGCATGAAATCGCGAGCGCAGAGCGCCGCATGGCGAGAAGACCCCGAGGCGATGAGGCGAAGGGGGCGTGGACCCGCGGGGCACTGCTCAGCGTAGGCGGCCACCAGAGGCGCTACGAGCTCGCGGGCACGGCCGAGATTCTCCTCCATGCGTCGGTTGGCCAAGCGCACGTAGTCGTACATGACCGGCGAATGCTGTCCCATCCGACGCCTCCTCAAATACAATTTCTTACTTTTCTAGACCATTACTGAGACATGCTACAACTATTCCATACCATTGCAAGAGGAGAATCGATCTAATCCATGCGGCGATGCCAAGGGCCTTGGCACGGACGCCGCCATGGGCACACGTCGCTCCTATGGATAGCTGGAAGGCGCGATGGGCGCCGAGACTCAGTAGATGTAGGAGTAGGTGCTGCGATCTCCGAGGGTCAAAGCCGCCACGCACTCCACCGGCTGGCCCTGGGCGTCAACGCTCAGGCAGTCGAGGGTCATCACGGGATGGCCCGCCTCCACCTGCAGGAGGTTGGCATCGCGCTGCCCGAGACGGGTGACGCCGAGCACCTCCTGTGCGCCCACTACCTCATGGCCGTACATGGCATAGGTCTCGTAGAGGCTGAAGGCGGCCACATCCCTCTTCTCGATCCCCGGGAAGAGCGACAGGGGAATCACCGTGCGCTCGATGCTCACCGGTATGCCGTCCGCGCAGTTCAAGCGGCGCACGCAGAAGAGCGGCTCCGAAGATCCGATGCCGAAGATGCGGCCATAGAGAGGCCCGGCCGCTCGGCAAGACTTGGAGAGGATGCGCACGGAAGGTTCCGCATTGGCGTTGCGCACCATCTCGCGGAAGCCGACGTTCGCGTGCACCCGGTTCTCCAGGGCGTTCACATAGGAGCCCTTGCCCTTGATCTTGCGCAGCTTCCCGGAGCTTATGAGAGCGTCCATGGCGTTGCGCACCGTCATGCGCGTGGTGGAGAACTCGGCGGCCAGCTCATGCTCGGATGGCAAGGCGGTGCCCACTTTGTAGTAGCCCCGCTCGATGCGGTGCTCGATGGCCTCGCGCACCTCCAAGTACTTGAGCTGGCGGCTCTCCCCCTCCTCGCGACCCATCAGTCGATCCATTCCCGGCCGACCACGGCCCTCAGATCCTCGGGCACGCTATCGCTGGCGAAGCGATAGCGGTCCGGACGGATGAGCTGACGGTTGTACTCGATGGGCGCGCGTTCCGCATCGCGTTCCACCGAGGAGCAGAAGAAGACGGGATCGCCGGGCTCGAGGCCCAGCAAGACCGCTTCCCCGGCATCAACCGTAGTGATGGAGATGCGCTCCTCGCCATGGCGCACGCGCACGTCGAAACGGATCGCCAAAACCTCGTACAGGCTCTCGGCGCAGTAATCGTGGCTCTCGATGCCGGGGCAGAGCCGGCGGTTCACCCAGGTGTCGTCCAGGGTGCAGGGCATGCCGTCCACGAGTCTCACGCGCCTCAAGTGGAAGGCGAGCTCTCCCAGGGGGATCTCCAGGCGCAGGGCCACATCCTCGGGAGCCGTGAGGACCTCGGCCTCGAGCAGCCGCGAGCCAGGCAGATAGCCCATCGCCTGCGCGTTCACGCTGAAGCTTCCCGAATCCTCGAACACCTGCATGATCGGCGGCTTGGCCAAGAAGGTCCCCGCTCCTTGACGCGCCACGAGTTCGTGGCTGGCCACCAAGTGGGCGATGGCGCCCCTCAGGGCCATGCGGGAGACGCCGATCATCTCGGCGAGGTCTCGCTCCGATGGCAGGGCGTCACCGGGTTCGAGCCGATGCTCCATGATGTAGAAGCGAATGCCCTCGATTGCCTTGTCTTTGGGGGCCGCCGGCACGACTTCCAAGGATGATTCGCACATCACGCTCCCCCATCGACTCGTATCACCGCCCCATAGAATCTAATTGAAGTTTGAGCTCTTTCGCAAAGCCCTGGGAGCGCTTGTAGCCGAGCGAGCTGCGTTTCTGGCTCTCGGTGGCTATCGGGAGCTCCAGATGGGCCACCTCGCCGCCCGCGACGCGGACCCACACGACCACCGATATCCCCAAGCACACTCCGCGCTTGGCCGCGTTGGCGCTGGACACCGCGTTGGGGTTCTTGAGGATCTCGAAGGCGAGTCTGCGGTTGGAGACGTTGGCGAGGTCCTCATCCGGTTGCCGCTCGACGATCTCGGCCCCCATGAGGTCGTCGTAGCTGAAGATCGCCGGCTCTTGGCCGGGAAAGCGCACGGCCCAACGGCGCGTCTTCTCGTCCTGGTAGACCGATGGGATGATGGAGAGCGGCGGGGCCCGGTAGAGGATCTTCGTGATGGTAAAGCCGCTGCCCTCGAAGGCCGCTTGAGGCGCCTTGCGTTTGAACAAGCCCACGTTCGATTCCATCTCCCTCGATGTCGGCTCTGGCTTGCGGTATCGCTATCATACTAGACATGTTTTTCTTTTTTAAGACCATTCACAGACGCATGGAGGTTGCATGGCGGCGCTCAAAGCGGTGATCTTCGACATGGATGGCGTACTCGTGGACAGCGAGGCATCCTACCAGGATTCCGTTCGCCGTTTCTTCGCCGAGCGCGGCGTACGCATCCCCGAGGAAGAGTTGCGGAGCATCGTGGGGTCTTCCTACTCGTTCTACTCCGCACGCATCGCCGGTTGGTGGGCGCAGGTCGAAGACCCCGATCCCGATGAGGTGGCCATGGGAGTGGATGCCGCCATCGGGCCGTACTTCGTCTCTGCGCCGGAGGAGATCGCGGCGCTCGCCAAGCCCGGCTTGTGCAATGTCCTTCTCGGCCTCAAGGCTCGCGGGCTCAAGCTCGCCGTGGCCTCCGCCTCTCCAGCGCGAGACATCGAGGCGGTGCTCACGGCGTGCGATATCGCAGGGGTCTTCGATTCCGTGCTGAGCGGCGAGGACGTGGCGCGGAGCAAGCCCGACCCCGCCATCTACCTCGCCACGCTTGACGCGCTCGGGCTCCCCGCCGAAGCCTGCATCGCCGTGGAGGACTCCGACACCGGCATCGCCGCAGCCCGCGCGGCGGGCATCCCCGTGGCCGCCCTTCGCGAAACCCGGTTCGGATTCTCCCAAGCGGGCGCCCGATGGATCGTCGACGCCCTCCCGGAGCTGCTCCCCTTGGCGGACTCGCTCTCATCGCCAAACGAAAAGCGGGGCAGCCGATCGGATCGACTGCCCCACTTTCTTTCGGGAACGATGCGCTAGCGTGCTAGCGTGCGCGCCCTACTGCTGGAACGGCAGCTTGGAGCCGCTCTGCATGGCGAGCGCGTCGTCGGAGACGAGCGGGAGGCCGGCCTCCTCGAGCTTCTGCTGGTAGACCTTGGAGCCCTCCACGCGCGCCTGGATGTAGGCGTAGTGGCGGTCGACGTTGGTCTGGAACTCCTTGATGAGGTGCTCGTTGCCGGGCTTGAAGAGATGGCGGAAGCGGCCCTGGGGCTGCAGGAAGTCCTCGATGGGGAGCTTCTTGCGGTTCTCCGTGAGCTTCCACACGTCGTTCTCCACCTCGTAGAGGGGCCAGTAGTTGGTCTTCACGCCGAGGTCGGCGATCTTCACGGCCTGGTCGAAGGGCACGCGCCAGCCGCGAGGGCAGGGGGCGAGCACGTTCAGGAAGGTGGGGCCGTCGATGTCCATGGCTTTGGTGGCCTTGGTCACGAGGTCGTTCCAGTTCGAGATGGAGGCCTGCGCCGCATAGGGAATGTGGTGCGCGGCCACGATGGACGTGAGGTCCTTCTCGAAGTGGCGCTTGCCGGGCACGGCGTTGCCCACCTCGGAAGTGGTGGTCCAGGCGGAGTACGGGGTGGCGCCGGAGCGCTGGATGCCCGTGTTCATGTAGGCGCCGTTGTCGTAGCACACGTACAGGAAGTCGTGGCCGCGCTCGAGGGCGCCGGAGAGGGCCTGGAGGCCGATGTCGTAGGTGCCGCCGTCGCCGCCGAAGGCCACGAACTTGATCTGCTTGTCCGCGGGGATCTTGCCCGCGCGCTTGAGGCCGCGGAACGCCGCCTCAACGCCGCTCATCGTGGCCGCGGCGCTCTCGAACGTGCTGTGGATGAAGCCGCCCTCCCAGCTGGTGAAGGGGAAGGTGGTCGTGGAGACCTCGAGGCAGCCGGTGGCGGCACCGCAGACGACGGGCGTCTTGCCGGCGCCCATGAGGACCTGGCGGACGGCGATGGTGGCGCCGCAGCCACCGCACATGGAGTGGCCGGGGGAAAGCCTCTGAGGGAGCTCGGAGAGTTGCTTGATGTTAGCCATGTTCCTTCGCTCCTATCGATTGCCCTTGTAGGTGACGGCAGGCACGGTGCCGGCGGCCTTGTCGGCCTCGAGCGTCTTGAGATCGTTGAAGATGTCGTTGATGAGCTCGAGGGTGACGTCGGCGCCGCCGAGGCCGTACATGTAGTCGCGCACCGGCGCGGTGTTGCCGGCGGAGTGCAGGCAGGCGCTGACCTCCTGCCAGAGCGGGCCACCCTCGCCGCCCACGGTCTCGGCTCGATCCATCACGGCGATGGCCTTGGCGCCCTTAAGCGCCGCGGCGAGCTCTTCGGTCGGGAACGGACGGAAGACGCGCAGGGAGACGACGCCGACCTTCTCGCCGACCTCGCGGAGCGCCTTGGCGACGGCGCGGCAGTTGCCGGTGGAGGAGCCCATGACCACGATGACGCGCTCGGCGTCCTCGGTGCCGAAGGTCTTCACGACGTCGAACGGACGGCCGGAGATGGCCTCCCACTCCTCGCCGACGGCCTTGATGATCGGCATGGCCTTCTCCATGGCCTTGCGCTGGGCGAGCTTGGTCTCCATGTAGAAGTTGCCGAGGTTGGCGAACATGCCGTAGGAGTTCGGGTTGTCGGTGTCGAGCAGGCTGTGCTCGGGCTTGTACTCGCCCACGAACTTGGCGACGGTCTCGTCGTCCATGAGCTCGCAGCGCTCGAGGGCGTGCGAGGTGATGAAGCCGTCGAGGGTGGTGGCCACGGGGAGCATCACGTCGGGGTGCTCGGCCACGCGGAAGGCCATGAGCGTGTCGTCGTAGGCCTCCTGGGCGTTCTCGGCGAAGTACATGATCCAGCCGCTATCGCGGGCGCCGAGGATGTCGGAGTGGTCGCCGTGGATGTTGATGGGCGCGGAGAGCGCGCGGTTGGCGTTCGCCATCACGATGGGCAGGCGCATGCCGGCCGCCACGTAGAGCTGCTCCCACATGTAGGCGAGGCCCTGGGAGGCGGTGGCCGTCACGGTGCGGGCACCGGCCGCGGAGGCGCCGATCGCGGCGGCCATGGCGGAGTGCTCGGACTCGACGGGCACGAACTCGGTGTGCACGCGACCCTCGGCCACGAACTTGTCGAACTCCTCGACGATGATCGTCTGCGGGGTGATGGGGTACACGGGCAGGACGTCGGGGTTGGCCTGACGGAAGGCCTCGGCAACCATCTGGTCGCCGGAGCCGGCAAGGACGGTGACCTCTGCCATTACTGGACCTCCTTCTCGTCAAGCTCGCGGGCGTCGTTCTCGCTGATCATCGAGAGGGCGCCGAAGGGGCACGCCACCACGCACACACCGCAGCCCTTGCAGTGCTCGTAGTCGATGCCGCACATCTTCTGGTCCGCGACCTTGATGGACGAATCGGGGCAGTGCATCCAGCAGATGAGGCACTGCTTGCACTTCTCGGTGTCCCAGATGGGGCGCTGGACGCGCCAGTCGCCGGTCTTGTGGCCCGTGGCGGTGCCGCCGTCGAGCGTCATGGCGCCCAAGGGGATCTGATCCCACGTCCACTTCTCGTTGCCTGAGTAATCCCAGCTCATGCGCGCACCTCCTGGTAGGCACGGTCCACCGAGGCGAGGTTGCCGGCGATGACCTTCTCAGAGAACTTGCCGGTGAAGCTCTTCTCGACGTACTTCTTGAGCGATTCCACGTTGATGACGCCCGTCACCTTGGCGAGCGCGCCGGCGATCGGGGTGTTGGGGATGTCGCGGCCGATGGTGTTGATCGCGATGTCGGAGGCGTCGACGGTGGCGATGGAAACGGTGGCCGGAGCGCCGGTGAGGGCGCGCACCTCCTCCGCGTCCATGCGCGTGTTCACGATGAGGTGGCCGTTCTCCTTGATGCCCTCGCACACGTTCACGACCTCGAGCAACGTGTCATCGAGCACGACGACGATATCGGGGTGCAGGATGTTGTTGTGGATCTCGATCGGTTCGGGCGAGATCCTCGTGTAGGCCTTGAGCGGCGCGCCTTGGCGCTCGGCGCCGTACTCGGGCATGGCCTGCATGTACTGCCCGTCGTCCATCGCCGTCTCGGCCACGAGCCGAGACGCCGTGACGGCACCCTGGCCCGCGCGAGCGTGCCAGCGAATTTCCGTCAGCTGAGCCATTGACTCTCCTCTCCTTCACCAGGCTTCCCGGCCAAGGGAAACCGGGCCATACGGTGGAACCTTTCCATCGCGCCTATTGTACGTACCGCGGGGTGCGAGCTGGGCGAGCATTTGCGTCTCCACAGTGCAATTCCACGGCCTTTTTCCTCAGCGACGCCGGTGCGAGCCCTGCCGCTCGAGGAGCTTCGCGTAGGAATCCTCGAGGCGAGTCGAGAGCGGGCCGCGCGCGTTCGACGCCGCGATGATCCCGTGTTCGTCGGAGACGAGGAACGCCTCGTCAAAGGGCACCTGCGATGCGTGCTCGACGATCTCGGCCGCGAGGCGGTTCTCGCGCGAGACCACGATGCCGAGAGTCGCTGCGAGGTCGCTCACGAGGGTGGCGGAGCCCGAGGAAACGATCCCCTCGTCGATCCCCGCCACGAGCGTGCCATCGCGCACCACCCAGAGCGTCTCGGGCGCCACGCCCGTCGCGTGCGCCTCGATCATGGCACCCACCGCGCGTCGCGCGAGCGCGGAAAGCGCCCGTCCGCGAAGCGGCTCATAGGGCCCCACGGTGAGCGCGGCCTTGCCCGCCTCGTCCACTACGAGCATGAGGACGCCGTTCGGCTCCTTCGCCGAAGCCGCCTCGAGCCCCCATTCCACCTGCTGCTTCACCCACGCGGCAAGCTCCGTCGTCACGCGCTCGCCGTGCACACGCCTCGCGCGGAGGGCGCGAATGTGGCGGTTCACGAGCGGGAGCCGCGAGCGCGAGATGCGCCAGCGGCACACGAGGGCGGGATTTCCGAGCGTGAAGCCCTCTTGGTCCACGAGAAGGGACCCGGCCGCGTCGGGCGCGCCGTGCGAGGGCGAGGCCTTATCCAAGGTGGAGCCCATCGCGAGAGATTAGTGGCGGAAGTGGCGCACGCCGGTGAAGACCATGGCGATGCCGTGCCTATCGCACGCCTCCACGCTCTCGTCGTCGCGCACCGAGCCGCCGGGCTGGATGATGCAGGTCACCCCGTGCTCGGCGAGCACGTCCACGTTGTCGGAGAAGGGGAAGAACGCGTCGGACGCGGCCACGTAGCCGCCCTTCTCGAGCCCGAGACGCTCGCAGGCCTCGTCCGCGCGCTCGCAGGCGAGCAGCGCCGAGTCCACGCGATTCGGCTGGCCGGGGCCCATGCCGATGCCCGCGTGATCCTTCGAAACGAGGATCGCGTTCGACTTCACGCCCTTGCAGACCTTCCACGCGAAGAGCATCTCGGCGAGCTCTTCGGGGGTGGGCTGGCGCTTCGTGGGCACGGTGAAGGTCTCGGGGGCCTCGCCCACGGCGTCGGTGTTTTGGATGAGGACGCCGCCGTCGACGGTCCTGAGCTCCATCTTCGCCTGCTTGCCCGTGCCGCCGGTGGCGAGCACGCGCAGGTTCGGGCGCTTGGAGAGGCGAACGAGCGCCTCCTCGCTGAAGCTCGGGGCGATGATGACCTCCACGAACTGCTTGTTCACGTCCGCGAAGTGCTCCACGAGCGCAAGCGGCACCTCGCCGTTCACCGCGATGATGCCGCCGAAGGCGCTCTTCGGATCGCACGCGTAGGCGCGGTCGTAGGCCTGCGTCACATCGCCCGCCACTGCCGAGCCGCAGGGGTTTTGGTGCTTCAAGATGATGCACGCGGGATCGCTGAACTCGCGCACGAGGTTCCACGCGGCGTCCGCGTCGAGGTAGTTGTTGTAGGAGAGGGGCTTGCCCTGCAGCTGCTTCGCGCCCACGAGCGGGTGCGCGGAGGTGAAGAGCTCGCCCTCGGCGTTCTCGAAGCCATAGACGCCCGCCGTCTGCTGGGGGTTCTCGCCGTAGCGAAGCTCGTCGAGCTTCCGCAGGCCGAGGGTGAGCGCATCGGGTGCCGGCGCGGCCTCATCCGCCGCTTGGGAATCCAGCCACGCGCTGATGGCCGTGTCGTAGGCCGCGGTGGTGGCGAAGACCTTGCGCTGGAGCTCGAGGCGAAGCTCCTCGGTGGTGGCGCCCTCATGCTCGCGCATGCAGGCGAGGACGCGCTCGTAGTCCGCGGGATCGCACACCACCGTCACGCTCTCGGCGTTCTTCGCGGCGGAGCGCAGCATGGAGGGGCCTCCGATGTCGATGTGCTCAATGGCGTCCGCGAACGTGACGTCGGGGCTCGCCACCGTCTTCTCGAACTCATAGAGGTTCACGCACACGAGGTCGATCATCGGGATGCCGTTGGCCTCGGCCTCCGCCATGTGGCCCGCGTCGCCGCGCCTCGCGAGGAGGCCTCCGTGCACCTTCGGGTGGAGCGTCTTCACGCGGCCGCCCATCATCTCGGGAAAGCCGGTGTAGTCGTCGATGGCCACTACGTTTACGCCTGCGTCTACCAGCGCCTTCGCGGTGCCGCCTGTGGAGATCACCTCCACGCCGAACTCATCCTGCAACGTCTTCGCGAAATCTTGGACGCCCGTTTTATCGGTGACGGATACGAGCGCCCGACGGATGACGGGATTGGCCATGGAGGCTCCTTTGAGCGAGGGCTTCTTCACGTGCCCCCACTCTAGCGCGCACGCTTTACGACAATACGCGCGCTTGCCGACCTCCATCGAAATCCCCGTGCGCCGCCCGCACGCGGGCCGGTCTCTCGCGGCGCGAGAACGCTACAGGTGGATGTGCGTGCCGCTCTGGCCGCGCATGATCTCCGGCGCGCGCTCGAGGGCGCCGATGATGGCCACGCGCCCGGGCTTTGATTCGGCGAAGCGCACCGCTGCCTCCACCTTCGGCTCCATCGAGCCCTTGCCGAATTGCCCCTCCGCGAGGTAGCGCTTCGCGTCCGCCACCGAGAGGTCGCTGAGGTCGATCTGGTCGGGCTTGCCGAAGTTGATGGACACGTGGTTCACCTGCGTGAGGAGGAAGAGCACGTCCGCGTCGCACTCCTCTGCGAGGATCTCCCCGCCGAGATCCTTGTCGAGGACCGCGTTCACGCCGTGGAGGAGCCCGTGCTCGTCTTCCACCACGGGGATGCCGCCGCCCCCGCACGCGAGGACGATATAGCCGCTATCCAGCAGGTTCATGATCGAAGGCGTCTCGATGATGCGAAGCGGCATCGGGCTCGCCACCGCGCGACGATAGCCGCGCCCCGAATCCTCCATGAAGATGAGCGAGGGGTCGAGCAGGCGCGCCATGTCGGCTTGGTCCTCGGTGTAGAACTCGCCGATCGGCTTCACCGGGTGCTTGAACGAGGGGTCGTCCTTATCCACCTCGATCTGCGTGATGACGGTGGCCACGTGCCACGGCTTGCCCTCGCGCCGGATCTCGTTCTCGAGCCCCTGCTGGAGGTAGTAGCCGATGTAGCCCTGCGTGACGGCGCCGCAGTCCGGAAGCGGGAGATCGGGGATCTCGGGGTCTGCCATGTGGGCGATCGCGAAGGCCTTCTGCATCCAACCCACCTGCGGGCCGTTGCCGTGGGTGATGATGATCTCGTTTCCGAGGTCGATGAGGCGAAGGAGCGCCGGGGTCGTCTCGGCGATGCAATGCTGGAGCTCCTCGGGAGTGGAGCCGAGGGCGTTTCCCCCCAGGCACACGACCACGCGATTGGGGCGTCCCACCGGTTCAGCCATCGAAGCCTCCTCGCTCGCTTTGCGCAATGAGATGCCGAGGCAGCGCCCCGGCACACAAGTTCTACCCAAATGCCGAGCATGGCTCCCGTATCATCGTCACGTTTCGAGCGAAAGGATGAGAACCATGACCCGAAAGACGCACCTCGCCAGGCGCCTCGCCGCGCTCTTTGCCGTGGCGCTCGGCCTCGCCTGCGCACTCGGCTTCGCCTTCTCGCGCGCGGCCGTGGCCGACGAAGGCGCGGCTGAGCCCGCCGAGGGCGTGCCGGTCTACCGGCTCTACAACCCCTGGGACGGCCAGCACCTCTTCACCGCCGACGAAGGCGAGGTGAAGGTCCTCCTCCCCCTCGGCTGGAAGGATGAGGGCGTCGCGTATCGCGCCTATGGCAAGAGCCAGAAACCCCAGGGCGCCGACGTGGTGGACGTGCATCGCCTCCTGAACAAATACAACGACGACCACTTCATGAGCGGAAGCGAGGAGGAGATCGCGAACCTCGTCTCGAACGGGTGGAAGGACGAGGGCACCTCGTTCTACGCGCTCAGCTCGAAGACCGACTACCCGGTCTACCGGCTCTACAACCCCTACATGACCATAAATGGCGGTCGCGGGAACCACCTCTGGACACTCGACAAAAACGAATACGACACGAACGTGGGCAAGGGCTGGAACGGCGAGGCCATCCAGTGGTACGCGATCGGCCCGAACGAGGATCCCGTGCCCACCACCCCCGTGGACATCCACGGTGCGCTCGCCGTGCACGGCACGAACCTCGTCGACTCCCACGGCGTGAACTTCCAGCTCCGCGGCATGTCCACGCACGGGCTCTCATTCACGGAGGAGGGCGTGCCCTTCAAGGACTACGTGAACGAGGCGGGCTTCAAGACGCTTCGCGACGACTGGGGCGCCAACTGCGTGCGCATCGCGATGTACACCGAGAGCTACATGGGCTACTGCAACGGCGGCAACAAAGACGAGCTCAAAGGCATCGTCCGCCGCGGCGTGAACGCGGCGAGCGACCTCGGCATGTACGCGATCATCGACTGGCACATCCTCGAGAACGGAAACCCCACGGCGCGCGAGGGCGACGCGCGCGAGTTCTTCGACCAGATGAGCCGCGAGTTCAAGGACCACGTGAACGTGCTCTATGAGATCTGCAACGAGCCGAACGGCGGGGTCGACTGGGCGACTGTCAAGGGCTACGCCGAGCGCATCATCCCCGTGATTCGCGCGAACGACCCCGACGCGATCGTCATCGTGGGCACGCCCACGTGGTCGCAGGACGTCGACCAAGCGGCGGCCAACCCCCTCACCGGCGCGAGCGGCCAGAACACGCTCTACTCCCTGCACTTCTACGCGAACACCCACAAGCAGGATCTTCGCGACAAGATGACGAAGGCGCTCGACGCGGGCCTCCCGATCTTCATCAGCGAGTTCGGCACTTGCGACTCGAGCGGCAACGGCGCGAATAACCTTTGGGAAGCGCAGCAGTGGATCAACCTCGCGAACAGCCGCAACGTGAGCTGGATGAACTGGAACCTCAGCCTGAAGAACGAGACCTGCGCGGCGATCCAAAGCTGGTGCAAGAAGACGAGCGGCTGGGATACGTGGGAGCTCACCGAATCGGGCAACTGGGTGCGCAAACAGATGCGCGCCGCCGCGGGCCTCTAAGCTCGGACGATGCGCCCCGTGCTCGGCTGGCGGGCACGGGGCCCACGCTGTCCATTTTGTGGTATCGCGCGCGCCCCGCGAGGGCATGTGTGCGCGTTTGCTAAGGTGAGTGCGCCCGGCACCGACGCCGGGTGTTTTTGCCACGGGATTCGCTCAGAGGGAAGGTGGGCATGCCCGGTCTCTTTTCCAAGATCCTCTCCATCGGCTCCGACAAGGAGCTGAAGGCATTCCAGCAGGTGGCCGACCGCGTGAACGCGCTCGGCCCGAAGTATCGCGACATGGACGACGAGGCCATCGCCTCCGAGACGGTCCGCTTCAAGGAAGAGCTCGAGAACGGAAAGTCGCTCGACGACCTCATGCCCGAGGCCTTCGCAGCCGTGCGCGAGATGAGCGACCGCGTGCTCGGCATGCGGCACTTCGACGTGCAGGTGATCGGCGCCGTCGCGCTCCACGAGGGCATGATCGCCGAGATGAAGACGGGCGAGGGCAAGACGCTCGTCGCCACGCTCGCCGTCTACCTGAACGCCCTCGCGGGCCAAGGCGTGCACGTGGTGACGGTGAACGACTACCTCGCCAAGCGCGACTCCGAGTGGATGGGCCGGCTCTACAAGGCCATGGGCCTCAAGGTGGGGCTCCTGCAAAACGGCATGCCGCTCCAGGCGAAGCGCCCGGCCTACCAAGCCGACGTCACCTACGGCACGAACTCCGAGTTCGGCTTCGACTACCTGCGCGACAACATGGTCATGCGCCCCGAGCTTCGCGTGCAGCGCGGCCACCACTACGCCATCGTCGACGAGGTCGACTCGATCCTCATCGACGAGGCGAGGACCCCCCTCATCATCAGCGGCGCCGGCACGCGCTCCGCGGCCACCTACCGCGACTTCGCGCGCGCCGTCCGCGGCCTCGTGCGCGACGTCGACTTCGAGATGGACGAGGCCAAGAACACCATCAACACCACCGACAAGGGCCTGAAGCGCGTGGAGCGCGCCCTCGGCATCGACAACATCTACGGCGACATGGCCGGCCAGCTGGTGAACCACCTCCAGCAAGCCCTTAAGGCCGAATACCTCTTCCATCGCGACCAGCAGTACGTCGTCATCGACGGCGAGGTGAAGATCGTCGACGAGTTCACCGGCCGCATCATGGAGGGGAGGCGCTACTCCGAGGGCCTCCACCAGGCCATCGAGGCCAAAGAGGGCGTCTCCGTGCGCGAGGAGAACCAAACGCTCGCCACCATCACCCTCCAGAACTACTTCCGCCTCTACGAGAAGCTCGCCGGCATGACGGGCACCGCCATGACGGAGGACGCGGAGTTCCGCCAGATCTACAACCTGCCGGTGCAGGAGATCCCGCCCAACAGGCCGGTGATCCGCGTGGACCACGACGACCAGATCTATCGCTCGGTGGACCACAAGTTCGCCGCGGTGGCCGAGGACGTGGCCGAGCGCCACGCGAAGGGCCAGCCCGTGCTCGTGGGCACCGTCTCCATCGAGAGCTCGGAGCGCCTCTCGCGCACGCTCGCGCGCCGCGGCATCCCGCATGACGTGCTGAACGCCAAGCACCACGCGCGCGAGGCGCAGATCGTCGCGCAGGCCGGACGCGAGGGCGCCGTGACCATCGCCACGAACATGGCAGGCCGTGGCACGGACATCCTCCTCGGCGGAAACCCCGACGAGCTCGCCACGCAGATCCTCATCGCCGAGGGCCTTGATCCCGAGGAGGCGACGCTCGAGGACAAGAACGCCGCGCTCGACGAGGCGCGCTCCATCTGCGCCGTAGAGCGCGAGCACGTGGTGGCCGCGGGCGGCCTTTGCGTGATCGGCACCGAGCGCCACGAGGCCCGCCGCATCGACAACCAGCTCCGCGGCCGCTCCGGGCGCCAGGGAGACCCCGGCGAGACACAGTTCTACCTCTCGCTCGAAGACGACCTCATGCGCCTCTTCGGCGCCGACAAGATGGATCGCATCGCCAACATGATGGAGCGCGTGGACCTGCCCGCCGACGTGCCCATTCAGGCGAAGATGGTCTCGAAGGCCGTGGAGGGCGCGCAGCGCAAGGTCGAGGAGATCAACTTCTCCATGCGCAAGAACGTCCTCGACTACGACGACGTGATGAACCAGCAGCGCCAGGTGATCTACGAGGAGCGCAATCGCGTGCTCGACGGCAAGGACCTCGTGGGGCACCTCGACGAGGTCATGGACCAGACCGTGCGCGAGGCGGTGGCCGAGCGCTGCCCCGACCACGCAGACCCTAAGGATTGGGACCTCGACGACCTCGAGCTCTGGATGAGGAACCTCACCGGCGCCGAGGACGTGCCCTCGCTCGCCGGCCTCGCGAGCGCGAGCGAGGTCGAGGAGGCCGTGCTCTCCTTCGTGCGCGGCCGCTACGAGGCGAAGGCCGAGCTTCTCGGCCCGGAGATCATGGACAAGCTCGCCCAGCAGGTGATGCTTCGCGTGATCGACAGCCGGTGGATGACGTATCTCCAAGAGATGGACTACCTCAAGGCCGGCATCGGCCTTCGCGGCTTCGGCCAGCGCGACCCGCTCGTCGAGTACAAGACGGAGGCCTTCCACGCCTTCCAGCTGCTCGTCTCGGCGATGTACGAGGACTTCCTCCGCACGATCCTTCGCATCGAGGTGAACGTGCAGGTCACCGAGCCCGAGGCCGAGGCGCCCGGCGCCCTCGCCGGCGCGCGCTACTCCGGCCCCGCGGAGGTGGACGGCGATAGTGGGCAAACGCGTTCGCTTCCCCAGCGCAGCGCCGCCGCCACGCCCGTGCCCGCGCAGGTGGGCGCCGCCGTGGCACAGGCGGGAGGGCGCGCGCCGTCAGCCGCCGCGAAGCCGCGCACCTATCGCAAGAGCGAATCCGGCGATCCCTACGCCAACGTCGGACGCAACGACCCCTGCCCCTGCGGCTCCGGCAAGAAGTTCAAGAACTGCCACGGGCGGAGGAGCTAGTGGCCGACACCTCCCAGGCTCTTCGCGTGAGCGACCTCGAGGCGCGCCTCGCCGAGATCGAGCGCTACCTGCACGCCGACGAGGCGCGCGCACGCGTGGCGGAGCTCGAGGCCGAGAGCGCCAAGGCGTCATTCTGGGAGGACGGCGACGCCGCGCGTCAGACGATGGGCGAGCTCGCGCGCCTCAAGGGCGATCTCTCGAGCCTCGAGGAGAGCGCCTCGACGCTCGCGGACGCGAAGGCGGCGGCCGAGCTCGCCGAGGAGACCGGCGACGAGGATCTCGCGGCCGAGGCGGCCGAGCTCGCGCGCTCCGTGGAGGGCGCGCTCGCAGAACTCGAGCTCGCGAGCTGGTTCACCGACGACCTCGACCACGGCAACGCCATCGTGACGATCAAGCCCGGCCAGGGCGGCCTCGAGGCGCAGGACTGGACCTCCATGCTCCTCGCGATGTACCTGCGCTACGCCGAGCGCCGCGGTTGGAAGGTGGAGGTGAACGACGCACCGGAGGGCGAGGTCATCGGCCTTGATCGCGCCACCTTCACCGTGCGCGGGAAGAACGCCTACGGGATGCTTCGCGCCGAACAGGGCGTGCACCGCCTCGTGCGCATCTCCCCCACCGACGCGAACAAGCGCCGCCAGACGACGTTCGCCGGCGTGGAGGTGCTTCCCGACCTCCCGCAGGAGGTGGAGGTGGAGATCGATCCCTCCGACCTTCGCATCGACGTCTACCACGCCTCCGGCCCGGGCGGCCAGGGCGTGAACACCACCGATTCCGCCGTGCGCATCACGCACCTCCCCACGGGCCTCGTGGTGACGTGCCAAAACGAGCGTTCGCAGATCCAAAACAAGGCGAGCGCGATGCGCATCCTCAAGGCGCGGCTCCTCGAGATCGAGCGCGAGAAGCGAGACGCCGAACTCGCCGAGCTCAAGGGCCCCAAACGCGACATCTCCTTCGGAAACCAGGTGCGCAACTACGTGCTCTTCCCGTACCGCCTCGTGAAGGACACGCGCACCGGCCACGAGACCGGCAACGTGGACCGGGTGCTCGAGGACGGGGACCTCGACGATTTCGTGGTCGCCTACCACCGATGGGCGACCAGCGGACGTACCCAAGGGCAAGACCCGCTCGACTAGAATGGGCGAAGGCCGCGCGGCGCTTCTCGACCGCCGCGCGAAGCGAGGAGGATCGTGCAGCTCTCGAGCCTTATTGACCCCGCGTTCGTGCAGCTCGGCATCGCCGCGAGCGACTGGCGCGACGCCGTGCGCAAGAGCGCCGCGCCCATGGTCTCGGCGGGGGTCTTCGAGAGCGCGTACGTGGACGACATCATCTCCGGCGCCGAGGAACACGGGCCCTACTTCGTGCTCACCCGTGGCGTGGCGATGCCGCACGGCCTCCCCGAGGCGGGCGTGAGGTCCCCAGCGCTCGGCATCTGCCGGCTCGAGGAGCCCGTGGCCTTCGGAAACGCCGCGTGCGACCCCGTGCGCTACCTGCTGCCATTCGGCTCCACGGACGCCGAGGCGCACCTCGACGCGCTCACCGCGCTCGTCGACCTCATCTCCGACGCGATGTTCTTCGAAACCATCGACACCGCGCTCGATGCAAGTCCGGTGCTCGCCTACGTGCGAGCCGCCGAAACGAAAAGGGAGGAAGCGTGACGTACCACGCGCTCGTCTGCTGCCGAGCGGGCATGGGAAGCTCCATGATGCTCAAGATCAAGGCAGACCAGGTGATCAAGGAAAACAGCTACCCCATCGTAACCCGCCCCGGGAACCTCAAGGCGCTCCACGCCTTCACCGGCGACCTCGTGATCACGATGAACGATCTCGTGGACGAGGTGCACGACGCGGGCATCTACGCCGTCGGCGTCGACGACATCCTGAACGTACAAGAGATCAAGGCAGGGCTCGAGGCCTTCCTGGCCTCGAGGAAGGATCAGGCGTAACGCGCAAGACCATGGCGCGCACGCGCGCGGAGAGGGCCGTATGGCCAGAGAGGACACGTCCATGAAGTTCTTCATCGACACCGCCGACATCAGCGAGATCAAGAAGGCGCTTTCCTGGGGCTGCCTGGCCGGCGTCACCACCAACCCCAGCCTCTATTCGCGCATCGGCGGCAAGCTCGCCGACTTCGAGGCCCACATGACCAAGATCGCCCAGCTCTGCGAGGGGCTTCCGGTGTCGGCGGAATCCACCGCCACCACCGCCGAGGGCATGATCGAGGAAGGCAAGCACCTCGCCTCGCTCGCGCCGAACATCGTCGTGAAGCTCCCCATCGGCGAGGCCGCCCTCGAGGCCACCCACGCGCTCAAGGCCGAGGGCGTGAACGTGAACATGACGCTCATCTTCTCCGCCCCGCAGGCGCTCCTCGCCGCAGCCGCCGGCGCGCGCTACGTGTCGCCCTTCGTCGGCCGTTTCGACGACATCGGAGACGACGGCATCGCCCAGCTCGGCACCATCGTCTCCGCCGTGAAGAACTACTACGCGCCTGAGCAGTGCGAGATCATCACCGCCTCCGTGCGCACCCCCTACCACGTGACCCAGGCCGCCCTCCTTGGCGCCGACATCGCCACCGTGCCACTCGGAGCGCTCGAGAAGTGCCTGAGGCACCCGCTCACCGAGCAGGGACTCGCCGCCTTCGAAGCCGACTGGAAGAAGGTCACAGCCGAGGCCTAGCGTCCGCTTCTCCGGGTGCCCCGCACGGTACCCGGTCTTCGTCCCCTTCTCCTTTGTCGAGAGGAGCACCATGCCCGAAACGCTCAGCAAACGGCCCACGACCAAGGAGCTCATGCTCAGGTCGAACGAGATGCGCCACGACATCATCACGATGCTCGAGGCGGCGGGCTCCGGCCATCCCGGCGGCTCGCTCTCCGCCACCGACATCCTTTGCGCCCTGTGGTTCTCCGGCGTGATGGCCTACGATCCCTCCGACCCGAAGTGGCCGGCGAGGGATCGCCTCATCCTCTCGAAGGGCCACGCCGCCCCCGCGCTCTACGCGGCGTTCAAGCAGGTGGGATGGGTTGCCGAGGAGGAGCTGCCCACGCTTCGCCACCTCGGAAGCCGCCTTTCCGGGCATCCTGATTCAAGCCTCATCCCCGGCGTGGAGGTGTGCTCGGGTTCCCTTGGGCAAGGCCTCGCGATCTCGCTCGGCATCGCCATCGGGCTGAAGATCGACCAAAGCCGCCATGGCGGAGATCTCCCGCACGTGTGGTGCATCGTCGGCGACGGCGAGATGCAGGAGGGCTCGAACTGGGAATCACTCATGTTCGGCGCGCACCGCAAGCTCGACAACGTGACCCTCGTTCTCGACCTCAACGACCTCCAGATTGACGGACACGTGAGCGAGGTGAACTCACTCGGCGACATCGACGCGAAGCTCGAGGCGTTCGGCTGGGCGGTGCGCCATATCAATGGCCACGACCTCGACGAGCTCGTGGACGCGTTCTCCTGGGCGCGCGGCCACAAGGGAAGCCCCACGGCAGTCGTGTGCGATACGGTGAAGGGCAAGGGCGTCTCCTTCATGGAGGACGCGGTGAATTGGCACGGCGTCGCTCCGAAGAAGGACGAAGCCGAGCGCGCGCTCGCGGAGCTTGACGCCGCGCGCGAGACCATCGAAAGCGAGGGCTAAGCCATGGCAGATCGAGCGACCCGCGCCGCCTTCGGCCCCACACTCATCGAACTCGTCAAAGAGGGCATGGACATCATGGCGGTGGATGCCGACCTCGCGGGCTCCACCACCACCGGCCAGCTTGGCGCCTTCGACCCCTCGCGCCTCGTGGACGTGGGCATCGCCGAGCAGGACATGGTGGGCATCGCGGCGGGCCTCGCGCTCACGGGCCGCGTCGTGTTCACCGGCTCCTTCGCGGCCTTCGGCACGGGCCGCTGCCTCGACCAGATCCGAAACACCGTCTGCGACACGAACCTCAACGTGAAGATCTGCCCCACGCACTCCGGCGTGACGGTCGGCGAAGACGGCCCCACCCATCAGGCGCTCGAGGACATCGCGCTCATGCGCACGCTTCCGAACATGCGCGTGCTCGTGCCCGCGGACTACCACGCGGCCGCCGCGGCGGTGCGCCTCGCCGCGAAGACCGATGGCCCGCTCTACGTGCGCATGGGTCGCTTCCCCGTGCCCGAGGTTTACGACGAGACCTTCACGGGCGGCTTGCCCTTTGCGGGCGTCGTGCGCGAGGGCACCGACCTTACGATCCTCGCCTGCGGGCTCGAGGTCTCCATGGCCATGAAGGCCGCAGAATCGCTTGCCGCGCAGGGCATCTCGGCCGAGGTCGTCGACGTCTTCTCCGTGAAGCCGCTCGACGAGGACGTGATCCTCGCCTCCGCCGCGAAGACCGGGCGCGTGCTCACCTGCGAGGAGCACAGCGTCTACGGCGGCATGGGCTCGGCCGTCGCCGAACTCCTCGCCGAGAAGCTCCCCACTCCGATGGAGTTCCTGGGCATGCGCGGGTTCGGCACGAGCGCCCCGGGCGACGTGCTTCTCAAGCACTATGGGCTCGACGAAGCGGGCGTGGAGGCCGCCGCGAAGAGGCTCCTCGCGCGCTAGCGCGCCTTTCCTTGCGCGCTCGGCGGGGCACGGCGGATCAACGAACCGCGCGTGCCCCGCTTTTTCATCGCGGGCTCGCTCCGCTATCCTCTGGGGCTGTTGGCACTGGCGCGAAATGCGTGAGGGGAGGCGCCATGGCCTCTGCGTTTTTCTTCGATGTGGATGGCACGCTCATCTACCACGATAAAGAGCACCACGGCACGAAGGTGGGAGACGAGATCTCCACCTTGCCCACCGAGCGCGTGCAAGACGCGATCCGCGAGCTCGTGGCAAGTGGCCATCACGCCTTCCTCGCGACGGGGCGCGGCAAGCACTCCATAGAGCAGGACATCCTCGACCTCGGCTTCGAGGGCATCATCTCCATGAACGGCGCGAAGGCGCAGATCGGCGAGCACGTGCTCCTCGACACGAGCCTCACGCCGGCCCAGGTGGAAGATCTCGCGAACGAGGTGGTGCGCCTGGGCATCGCCGCGGCCTTCGAGGGGCCCAATGAATCAATCCTCCTTTTGCCGCACACGCTCCCGGAGGGCTTCGAGAATCCCTTCTACGAGAGCCCGATCGCGCATGATTTCGAGGAACTCCTTGCGCTCGCGCCCGATCTCAACTTCACGAAGATCATCACCATGCACACGCAGAGCGACATTTACCGCCAGAGCCGCTACCTCATGGACAACTACACCCTCCTCGATAGCGGCTTCGTGTTCCACGAGTTCGTGCTTCCCGGGGTGGACAAGGGCGTGGCCCTGCGCGCGATCGTGGACGCGCTCCCCGAGAAGCCCGACGCGGTCTACGCCTTCGGGGATTCCGAGAACGACCTCGGGATGATCAAAGCCGCCGACGTGGGCGTGGTCATGGGCAACTCGCCCGACTACATGCGGGAGGCAGCCGACATCGTGTGCGAGGGCGCCGACGAGGATGGCGTGGCGCGCGAGCTGGAGCGCCTCGGCTTCATCAGCGCGCACGGGAGCGGGGCGTAAGGGCCATGTACGAGCTCGTGCAGGTGGGCGCTCGCTGCTTCTACGCGGATTGCCCGACGAAGGTGGGCATCGTCCAAACCGGCGCGGACGAGGTGTGCCTCATCGACTCGGGAAGCGATAGGGACGCCGGCCGTCGCGTGCGGAAGATCCTCGACGCGCATGGCTGGCGCCTCCGCGCGATCTACAACACGCATTCGCACGCGGACCACATCGGCGCCAACCGCTATCTCCAGGGCCAGACCGGCTGCCGCGTCTACGTGCCGGAGGAAGAGGTGGCCTTCGC
>CANQOF010000007.1 GCA_947625405.1 uncultured Atopobiaceae bacterium
TATAGGCTTCGAGAATGGTCTCCTCCGTCGTGTTGACGATGACGGAGATCTCGCGCTCTGCGGAAACACCCTCGGGCAGCTTCTGCACGACCGATTGATCGTACAGCTCCTACGTACGCGCCTTAGCCTTATCGGACAAGTCGGTGATCGAAACGCCCGAAAGACCGCTCGCCGCGCTCTTCCCCTCCTCGCCGAACGCAAGCAAACTGCCTGCCGTAAACGACGCCGCCATGGCGAGCGCCGCCGCGGACCTCACGCCACGCGCAAACACCACGATCTCCTGCATCATCACGAACGCCAAGCTCACGAAGCCGCAGGCCCTTCGCGTGGCGCAGATGGGCGCCGACGCCTACGCCACCACGATCGTCCCCACCCACACTTCGATGGACGGCGATACGATCTTCTGCCTCGCCTCGAGGCAGGTGCCCGCGGAGCAGGACATGGTCGGCCTCCTCGCCGTGCAAGCCCTCTCCGCCGCCATCGTCGACGCGTGCGCGAAGGCGAAGGGCGCCTACGGCCTCCCGGGAGCCGCAGGCGAATAGCCTTGCCTCGCAAATTGTCGTAAGGCCCTTGCGATATCCTCGACGCCGGCAGGCCGCACGACGCACCACCGGAGGAAGCATGTATCGCATCGTCGCAAGCGACATGGACGAGACCTTCATCGGACACGACCACAAGGTCCAGCCGGCAAACTACGAGGCCGTGCGTCTCATGCGCGAAGATGGCGTGAAGTTCGTCGTGGCCACGGGGCGCCCCTACTACTCCGTGCAGGGCACGCTCGAGGCCCTCGGCACGCGCGGCGACCCCGACGAGTACACGATCACCTTCAACGGCGGCTACGTGTGCGCAAACGACGGGCGCACGCTCGCGAGCCACACCCTCACGGAGAAGCAGGCGCAGGAGCTCTTCGACTACGGAGTCGCGCTTGGCCTCCACGAGCACATCTACACGCTCGACCACACCTACACGGTGAACATGAACGACAACGAGAAGGCGTACTTGAGCGGCCGCATGGAGGTCGAGGACATCCCCACGCGCACCCTCGCCAACCTCGAGGGCCCCGTCTACAAGATCCTCTACATGAGCACCGACTTCGCGTGGCTCCACACGCTGAAGGACAAGATGGAGCGCGAGATACCGGAGTTCATGGCGCAGTTCCAGACGAGCTTCTCCGCGGAGCGCTACTTCGAGTTCAACCCTGTGGGCGTGTCGAAGGGCTCTGGCCTTCGCGACGTGGCAGAGTGCCTCGGCATCCCGATGTCAGAGACGATCGGCGTGGGCGATTCGGTGAACGACCTACCGATGCTCCTCGAGGCCGGCCTCGGGCTCGCCGTCTCGAACGTGACCGCGAGCATCGCCGACATCGTGCCCCACACGCTCGAGAGCAGCTGCGACGAGGCCGCCATGATGGAGGTCTACGAGCGCTACATCGCGCCCGACCACCCCACGCGCATGCGATAGGACTATCCTCTTCGAGGTTTGGGTTCTGCGGGGCGCAAGGAGAGCGCTCGGCAGCGTGCGGGGGGTCGATTTCTTGGGTGCGATAAGCAGGGCGTACTATGCCGTGGGCAACTTCCTCGGCAAGAACTTGGCATGGCTCGTGCCGGTGTCGATCCTCCCCGGCATCCTGCTTCCCCAGATATTCGGCCCGCTCAACACCATCGCGCCCGCGCTCTTCGCCTGCATGGCCTTCCAAGGCGCCCTCTCGAACCGCGTGGGCGACGTGAAGGACGTCTTCACGCGCCCCTCGGCCATCATCGTGATCTTCCTCGTCGGCCAGCTCTGCTACCCCGCGATCGCCTTCCTCGGCGCACACCTGCTCTTCGGAAGCGACCCCGCCATTATGAGCGGCGTCGTGGCCACCTTCTCCGCGCCCATCGCCACCACCTGCATGATCTGGGTGGGCCTCTACGGCGGAAACGCCTCGCTCGGCCTCACGGGGACGGTGCTCACGTCATTCCTCGCGCCCTTCACCATGCCCTTCATGCTGCAATTCCTCGTGGGCGCGTCGGTGCACATCGACATCATCCCGATGATGCTGCAGCTGCTCTTCATGGTGGTCGTCCCCGCGATCGTGGCCATGGCCATCACGGAGAAGACGCATGGTTGGGGAGAGGAGGTGCTCGCGCCGAAGCTCGCGCCGATCGCCTTCTTCCTCATGCTCTTCATCAACATGTGCAATTCGTCGACGCTCGCGAACATCGTCGCGCACTTCACGCTCACGCACGTCTTCATCGTGCTCTACATGCTCGCCATCACCGCCGCGTTCTTTCTCATCGGCCTTCTCCTCGCCACGCTCATGCGCAGGAACACCAAGGACAAGGTGGCCATGAGCCTCGCGCTTGGCATGAAGAACCTCTCCTCGGCCTCCACGATTGCCACGGCCTACCTCCCCGAGGGCGCGAACCTCGCCATCCTCTCGGGCATCCTCTACCAAGCGACGATCGCCGCCATCGTCGGCCAGCACGTGGGCGTGCCCGATACGGAGACTGAGGAATATGACGAGGTGGAAGAAGAGGCGGAAGCGAAGGCCGAGGTGGAGGGCGCATAGCTCCTATGCGCGCGGCACCGTCTCATCCGAAAGCGAGCACCTCGCCGTCGATGAGCCCGAGGCGGCAGAGCGCGTTCCAGACGCCGTTTTCCTCGTCGGAATCCGTCACGTAGGTCGCGGCCTCCTTCACCTCGGGGGTCGCGTTCCCCATCGCCACGCTCACTCCGGCCGCGCCGATCATCTCGAGGTCGTTATCCCCGTCGCCGAAGGCGATGACCTCGTCGAACGTGAGGCCGAGGCGATCGAGCAACGCCTTCATGCCCACCACCTTGCCCGACCCCACCGAGATGATGTCCTCGGATTCGGGATCCCAACGCGTGGCCACGAGGTGCGGGCAGCCCGCGAGCACGTCCACCGGGCCGGACTTCGGCGTCTGCACCACGAACTGGTAGATGGGACGGTCCGCCATGTCGGGCGAGAGCGGCTTGTACCACCGCATGCGCCACTCCTCGTCGATCTCGGCCACGAGCTCGGGCGAGCCCGTGAACACGGCCTCGCGGTCGTACATGATGAAACCCGCGACCTCGCCATCGAGGTAGTGCTGGAAGAGCCGCTTCGCCTCCACGGGATCGAGCGCCACGGCGCGCACGACCTCGTCTCCGAGCGTGCACCACTGGCCGTTCAGCGTCACATAGCCGTCGATGGAAACATACTCCTCGCAATCGCGCGCCATCTCTATGAAGCGCCCGGTGCAAAGCAGGAGCGGAATGCCTTTCTCACGAAGGGCACGGAGCGCCGCTTGCGTGGATGCGGGCATGGAGCGCGTGCCGTTCACGCGCCGAAAGGGGATCAACGTCCCGTCGACGTCGAAGAACGCGGCTTTGATCTTGGATACGTCGATACTCGGCTCCACGGACACTCTCCCATCGCGCATTCGCAAACGCTCGGACTCTACGCCAAGGAGCGTGATTGCGGCAAAAGAGCCCCGTGCGAACTCACTGGAGGCCGAAGGCCTGGCAGCCGACAAGGAAGGCGGCAATCGTCGCGAGCCCGGCGTCGCGCGAACACCACGCGGCGACGATCATGATGAGGTAGACCCCCGTGATCGTCCAAAAGGCTCCCCAGCTGAGCGTCGCTTCCCCGCGCATCGTGTGCCTCCCTCAGCAAAGACCGAGCGTATCGTCAATGAGGCCGAGCGCCACGCAGGCCTTGTAGATGCCGTCGTCGTCCGCGGTATCGGTGACGAACGTGGCCTGCGCCTTCGCCTCGGACGTGCCGTTTCCCATGGCAACTGATTCCCCGCACACGCGCATCATCGGCACGTCGTTTCCCCCGTCGCCGAAGGCAATCGCCTCTGCGGGCGAAATTGAGAGGTGATCGAGCGTGGCGAGCACGCCCTTGTCCTTGCCGGAGGTGTCCGGCACCACGTCGCAGAAGAGCTCGCTCCAGCGGTAGCAGATCACGTGCTCGCACATCTCCTCGATCTCCGCGTCCACGCTGCGCTCCACGAAGGCGCACATCTGGAGGATCGGCTGGCCGATCACGTCTTCGATCGGCCCCTCGGGGTATTCAAGATCCACGAGCTCCTCGAGCTTGCGCACGCGCGCGGAGCGCTGGCTCGCGAGCTCGTGGTCGGGCATGAGCACCACGACGTCGAACTCGCCACGCGCCACGGCGGCGACGATCGTCTCCACATCCTTGGGGTCGAGCGTCGCGGAGTGGAAGACGTCCGTGGCGTCCACGCACCACGAGCCGGAGTTGCAGAGATAGCCGTCGAGCTTGCCCACCCCCTCGATCTCGCCTGTCACGTAGCCGGGCACCTCGTAGAGCGGGCGGCCCGTGGAAAGCCAGAGCGAGACGCCGCGGGCGCGAAGTCCAGCGAGCGCGACGCGCGTTGAGGTGGAGAGTCCCGAATAATCAGTTCCGACCAGCGTGCCGTCGAAATCGAAGAATGCGGCTTTGATCATGGCGCTCCTCCCCTTTCGAGCGGCTTCCCATGATAGGTGCCCTAAACGCCGCGCGCCGAGGAGATCGGGCGCCCTATAGTGGATGCATTCACGCGGAAAGGAGAATTCCCATGGCTAAGACCTGTGCCGTCATGCTCGCAGATGGCTTCGAGGACATCGAGGCGCTCACCACCGTCGATTGCCTGCGCCGCGCGGGCGTGGAGGTCGTGACCGTCTCCGTGATGGACGAGCAGACCGTCACGAGTTCCCACAAGCTGAGCGTCATCGCCGACGCCAAGGTAGGCGAGGTGGACCTCGGCACCTTCGACCTCGTCGTGCTCCCCGGTGGCATGCCCGGCACCACGAACCTCGGCGAGTGCGACGAGCTCAGGCGCGACGTGGAAAACCGCATGGCCGCGGGCCTCAAGGTCTCCGCGATCTGCGCTGCCCCTTCGCTTCTCGCGAAGTGGGGGCTCCTGAAGGGCCGCGTGGCCACCGTCTACCCGGGTTTCGAGGCGGACTTCCCCGAGGGCGTGCTCCCCGCGAAGCACGGCGTCTACTTCGACGACAACCTCGTCACCGCCTCGGGCGCGGGCTTCGCGCTCCCCTTCGCGCTCGCCAACGTCCGCCAGCTCATGGGCGAGGAGGCCGCCAAGAAGGTGGCCGAGTCCATGCTCTACGAGTAGCGCGAGGCCGTCGTGATCCTCGCATCGAAATCGCCGCGCCGCCGAAAGCTCCTCGCGGCGGGTGGCTACACGCCGCGCGTCATTCCCGCCGACGTCGATGAGACGCGCCTTGAAGGCGAGAGCCCCGTTGAGCTCGTGGAACGCCTCGCGGAAACCAAGGCGCGCGCAGTTGCCGATGAGGCGGGGCCGTACGAGGTCGTCGTCGGCGCCGACACGATCGTGTGGCTTGGCGACGAGACGCTCGGCAAGCCCGCCGACGCCGACGAGGCCCAGGCCATGCTCTCCAGACTCTCCGGAAAGACCCACCACGTGACGACGGGGGTCGCCCTCATCGTGAGAAACCTTTCCGGCGAGGAGCGCGTGCGCGTCTTCTCGGAGACCACGGACGTGACGTTCTACGAGCTCACCGATGCCGAGATCGCCGTCTACGCGAGGAGCGAGGAACCGCTCGACAAGGCGGGCGCCTACGCCGTGCAGGGCGGCGCGCGCCTTTTCGTGAAGGGCATCGACGGCAGCTACGACAATGTGGTCGGCCTTCCCCTCGCCCGCTTCGTCCGCGAACTCTTGGAGTTCTCGAAGACGGTGTAGCGCCCCAAACGCACGCCAACGCCAAAGGGCCGATTCGCTCCTCGAGCGCATCGGCCCTTCTCTTGCTAGGCCACCACGTTCATGAAGAAGATGAGGCAGGGGATCAGCACGAAGGAGAGGATCGCGGTGAGCACCACGCCGTGCGCCGCGAGCTGGTCGTTCGAGCCGAATTGCAGGCAAAACACCGGGCACATGGGGCCCGTCGGCATGGCGAAGAGCACGGCGAAGATGCCGGCCTGGAGAGGATCGCCGACGACGCCGAGAAGCACGACGTAGAGGATGCAGGGCACGATGAGAAGCCTGAGGAGCGAGTAGCCGTAGAGGCGCCACTCCCCCAGAACCTCCTTGAAGGGCATATCGGAAACGATGGCGCCCACCACCATCATCGCGAGCGGCGAGCAGATGGAGCCGATGGTGGCAAGCGAATCCTGCACCACGCCCGAGAGGCGGATCGGCGTGAGGTAGAGCCCGAGCGCGATGAGCGCGCCGATCATGCAGGGGCTCACGATCATCCTCCATGGCACGCGGAACTTCTCCCCCGGCACGCGCGGCGAGATCGTGAAGAACCCGAGCGAGAACGTGATGAGGCTCATGATCATCACGTACACGCTCACGTAGACGATCGATTCCTCGCCGAAGATCGCCGAGCACACCGGAATGCCCACGAAGGCCGTGTTGTTGCAAAGGGACATGAAGGGATAGACCGGCCAGTCCTTCTTCGGCACGCGCATCACGACATCGGCGAGCCAACCGGTGGCGTAGATCGTAGCCCCCATGAAGAACGAGAGGCCGAAGGTGAGCGCCACGGCCGCGGGGTCCCCGCTCGAGCCCGAGCTCGAAACCGAGGCGATGAGCGTGCAGGGAATGGCCACGTCCATGAGGATGCGCGTGAGGCGCTCGCGCACGTGCGCGTCGATGACGTCGCGTTTTGCGAGGTAATAGCCCACGCACGCCACCACGAAGAGCACGAGCATCTGTTGGATGGTGACGAGGACGATTCCCAGGGAATCAGGCACGCAAGCCTCCACAAGCATGACGAGACCGAGCAAAGACGGGCCGGGGCGACCCCGAAGGGCCACCCGTGCAGAGCACGAGAGCCGAGGCTTAGGGCTAGTTGAAGCCGAAGACGCTATGGGCGATGCGATACATGCCGATCGTCAGGGCCTCGCCCGCCTTCGTGGGGAGGTTCGCGAGGATGCCGAGGAGCGTCATGCGCGCGTGGCGATACATCCGCACGTCGTAGTGCTTGAAGTACTCCCAGAGTGCCGTCATGTCGTCCTTGGCGCCCGGCACCTCGGAAAGCCGCGCGAAGATCGCCGAGACCGTGAGCGTCATCGTGAGCGAGTGGAGCATGTAGTTCCTGAGCTTCACGCTCTTTACGTCGTCATAGAGGTGGTAGCTGTCGATGAGGATCCTCGAGACGCGGAGCTGGTGGTCGATGCGGCTCGCCATCACCTTCTCGTTCACCGACTGGTCCTCGCGCCCGATGTAGTAGCGGTAGAGGTCCACGTCGAGGTAGTAGAGCGTGTGGCAACGCGGCAGCGGCACGTAGGCGTAGATGTTGTCCACGTAGAACGTGTGCGGCGGGAGCGGCAGGCCGCCGTGTGAGCGCAGGATCTCCGTCTTGTAGGTGAGCGAGTGCATGAGGATGTTCTGGGCGTAGCCGAAGTGGCCGATCTCGTCCCAGGTCATCACCTTGTTCGGCTTCAAAGCGCTTCGATAGTCGATTGCCTTCGAGGAACCGTCATCGGCGTGCTCGTAGACGTAGTTGTTGATCACGAGGTCGACGGGGTCGCCGCCCTCGATGAAGCCGCGAAGCGTGCCAAGGAGCTCGTGGAAGGCCTCCGTGTCGTACCAGTCATCAGAATCGCACACCTTGTAGTAGAGGCCGTGGGCGTTTGCGAGCGCGGTGAGGACGGCCGTGCCGTGGCCGCCGTTCTCCTGGTGCACCGCGTGGACGATGTCGGGGAAGCGGCGCTCCCAGTCCTCAGCCTTCTCCCAGGTGTCGTCCTTGGTGGAGCCGTCGTCGACGATCACGATCTCCACGTCATCGGCATAATCGGAGCCCTCGAGGATGGCCGAGATGGCGTGGTCCATGTAGGCCGACGAGTTGTAGCAGGGAATGCCGATGGTGATCGTCTTATCCAAGGGTTACTCCTTCACCGCAAGGGCTTCGGCTATTGCTCACTCGCTCCGCGCGAGCAGGCGATCCGCAAGTTCGAGCGCCGAGGCGCACACGCCGTCCATGTCAAAGTAGCGATACTCCGCGAGGCGTCCCACGGGCGAGAAATTCTCCACGCCTTCCACACGCGCGCGATAGGCATCATAGAGCGCCTGGTTCTCGGGCGAGAGGATGGCGTAATACGCGTCCATGCCGCTGTCTGGCACGAAGGGGCGCGAGTACTCGCGCATGATGGTGGTGACGCCCTCCTTCACCTGCCCCGTCATGTTCTTGAATTCGGTGATGCGGGTGAAGTCCTCGCTCGTGGTGTAGTTCACCGTGCCCACGGGCTGGAAGCGATCCATCGCGAGCGTCTCGAAGTCCATGCGAAGCGAGCGATACGGAAGGTCGCCGAGGTCGCGGCCGAAGAGCTCGTCGAGCGGACCGCTGTAGACGACCTCACCCGCGTACGGCTCGCCGCAGACGAGCACCCGCCCGTCTGCCACGGCGAGGAACTCGCGCGCGTCCTGGCTGAGCACGACGGTGATGTTCTCGTGGTCGAGCATGCGCTCGAAGAGCGCGGTGTAGCCGTCTTTCGGCATGCCCTGCCATGTGGCCTGCGGGAAGTAGCGATCGTCGTCGCCCACGAAGACGGGCACGCGCCCCGTCACGGAGGGGTCGATCTCGTCCGGCGTCTGGCCCCACTGCTTCATCGTGTAGTAGAGGAAGACGTTTTCGTAGACGTAGTCCGCCACGCGCGCGAGGTCGGCGTCCTCGGAGGCGCGGAGCTCCATGATGGGCACCTTCACGTTCTCGCCGAAGGTGGCCACGAGCTTTTGGTAGAGGCGCTCGCCCTCCTCCTCGCCAAAGGCGAGCTTGAGCGAGGCGTGGTTGAAGGGCACCGGCATGAGCGTGTCGTGGATGAGCGCGAGCACGCGATGCTCGTAGGGAAGCCACTGCGTGAAGCGCGAGAGGAACTCGTGCACGCGTTGGTTCGTGGTGTGATAGATGTGCGGGCCATAGGCGTGGATGAGGATGCCCGCCTCGTCCTCGCAGTCGTAGGCGTTGCCCGCGATATGGTCGCGGAGCTCCACGACGAGGACCTTCTTGCCACCCTCCTCGGCAAGGCGGCGAGCCACGGTGGCGCCCGCATAGCCCGCACCCACGCAGATCACGTCGAAGGAGCGCGGATCGAGGCCCTCGAGGCCGTGCGTGCAGGTGAGGGACATGGCTTCTCCCCTTCGGATCTTCGGGTTGGCGAGCGCCCGCGCGCTCACATCCACAACAAAGGCCGCCTTAGCGCGGCCTTCTCATTTCGCCGCCCATTCTACCATGCACCCTATAATGCAAACCGATGCGTACGGGCCTTGGAGAAAAAGGAGAGAGACGATGGCGGACTTCCTCGATCGCATGAAAGAACGGGCAAAGAGCAAGAAGATGACCATCGTCTTGCCCGAGGGCGAGGACCAGCGCACGATCGACGCCGCAAGGCAGATCGTGGCCGAGGACCTCGCGAACCTCGTGATCCTCGGCGATCCCACCACGATCGACGTCGAGGGCGTGGAGGTCGTCGATCCCAAGGCCTCCGAGAATCACGAGCCCTACGCGCAGGCGCTCCAGAAGCTTCGCGAGAAGAAGGGCATGACCATCGAGCAGGCGCGCGACCTCATGGACGACGCCACGTACTTCGGCACCATGATGGTGAAGATGGGCGACGCGGACGGCCTCGTTTCCGGTGCCTGCCACTCCACGGCAAACACGCTGCGCCCGGCGCTGCAGATCTTGAAGACCGCGCCCGGCACGAAGCTCGTCTCGAGCTTCATGATCATGTGCATCCCGGACTGCGACCACGGCCTCGATGGCACGCTCCTCTTCGCCGACATCGGCCTCAACGAGTATCCCGACGCGAACGGCCTCTCCGAGATCGCGATCTCCTCGCACAACTCTTGGAAGGCGCTCATGGGCACGGAGCCCAAGGTGGCCATGCTCTCCTACTCGAGCCATGGGTCGGCGAACTCCGAGCACGTGGACAAGGTGGCCGAGGCCACGAAGCTCGTGCACGAGAAGCGCCCCGACATCCTCTGCGACGGCGAGCTCCAGCTCGACGCGGCGCTCATGGAAGAGGTGGCCTGCCTGAAGGCGCCGGAGAGCGAGGTGGCGGGCGATGCCGACATCCTCATCTTCCCGAACCTCGACGCGGGAAACATCGGCTACAAGCTCGTGGAGCGTCTCGCGGGCGCCGAGGCCTACGGCCCCGTGCTGCAGGGCATCGCGCGCCCGGTGAACGACCTCTCGCGCGGCTGCAAGGCGACGGACATCGTGGCCGTCGTCGCCATCACGGCGGTGCAGGCGCAGCTCACCGCGTAACGCGCGGACGGGCAGTCGCGCGAGGTACGTGCAAGAACGAAGTGCCTTGTGCTAGACTGCTCGCACATTCAGTGGCTGGGTAGCTCAGTTGGTAGAGCAGAGGACTGAAAATCCTCGTGTCGGGGGTTCGACTCCCTCCCCCGCCACCAGATAAAACCGCAGGTCGGAGGCCCTAAAACCTCCGGCCTGCTTTCGTTCGAACACGACATCCAGTTAACATTCAGTTAACTATTTTTGTCGAAAACACGTTCAAACTTTGATTCGGGGCCTTCGCGGACGCAGCAAAAAGTCCTATTGCGGTGAAGGATCCGGCGGCGCGGGGAGCCAGCTCTCGAGCGCTTCACCATGGAAAGACCCTCGACGCGTTAGCCCCGAATCCCATCGGGACGGCTTGAACGCGGGATGGAATGACATGAGCGCGCGCCTTGGCGCTCCGTTGACGGTCGCGGCCGTCCCCCGCGAGGCGAGGGCGACACCCCGGGCGTCAGCCCCAACCTCTGCATCGTCGCAGGCCTCTAGACGAGATTGACCTAAACCGGTACGCAAAGGAAAGCTCGGCAGATGCCGGGCTTTCTTCTTGCTCTTCTCTACGAGCCCTCAGGGGTTCCAATCCCAAGCGTGGTAGCCGCACGCCCCACAATTAGACGATGGCGACCAACGGCTCGTGGTAGAGGGAAAGAAGCCGGTCGTGGGTCAGGAACAGGAAGCCACCCGTCTTGGCCTGGGCTATGAGCATCCGGTCGAAGGGATTCTTGTGGATGCCAGCGGCGGCAGAGAGATCCAAGCGCTCGCAGGCGAGTATGGCCTCTGACGTGAGCGGTTGAATCTGGTAGCCAGCCTCCTGGCATCGACTGAGGAAGCGCTCGGCGTCGAGCGCAACGCCCCTTGGCTTCGCCGTGTGCTTCATCGCCACTTCCCAGAGGGTCACGTCGCTCACGAAGATGCGGTTCCTCGGATCTTCGATGATCTCAACGGCGCGCTGGGGCAACTTCGGTGACCCGGCCAGTGCCCAGATGGCGATGTGGGTGTCGAGCAGGACGTTCACGGTCAGAGCCCAAACGCCTCGGCGACGTAGTCGTCGAGCTCGTCGAAGAGCTCGTCGTCGATCTGGAAGGCCGGATCGTCCTTGGCGACGCCGATCCTCCTGCCATCGACTTCAACGACCTCGTTGGGAACGATCTTCGCGACAACCCGGTCGCGATTCTTGATCAGGTGCTCGGCGATGTCCCCCCGCTCGATGGACGAGACGATGGCCGAAAGGTTATCCCGCGTCTTGGCGATGGTCATACTGGACATCATCCGCCCCCTTCAACGCCATCTTAGGACAAAATATAGCCATCTTGGCGTTCCTTAAACGCAGATTCTGGCCAAATGTCTATGACCATGTGATGGTAAAAACCGCTCCTAGCCATTGCCGATACCAGCGCTGAACACGCAGGCCATAGCCTCTAGTCGTCTCACTGTACGCCGCCGTAGAGGGCGTAGCTGCAGCCCTCGACCCCTCCGAAGACGAAGCGGCCACAGGCGTTGCCACATCCGTGCTGCCTGAGGCGTCGCTCGTGCATGGAGAACCTGCTGAACACCACGCCTATCACGGGCTGGACGATGGCTTCGGGCATACTCGACAAGACGAGGCGCGGCCTCGAGCACGCACCGCTCACGCGCCTGCGAGAAGGGCCGCACGAAAACTGGCACCGCACATGGTGCGTGGACACCAGCCACGCACGCTTGAAGCAAGGAGACGGAAATGGAAGAGAAGCTGATCGAGAAGCTGTCCAGCGCCACCTCCGCGGCAGACATCAAGACCATGGCCGACGAGCACGGCATCGAGATCACCGACGAGCAAGCCGAGGCGCTCTTCGCGAACCTCCAAGCCGTCATCGCCAAAGAGGGCGAGATCTCCGACGAGGCGCTGATGGGCGTCGCGGGCGGCACGTTTTCCGTGCTCTCCAGCTCGACGGACCCGTTCTACGGGAAGAAGGTTTGCTAGGAAAGGCGAAGGCTGGCGGTTCGAGCACGACGCCCAAGCACACGCGACATCTTCGCCTCGGGCCGGGGCGTGGAGGCCAACCCTGCCATGCGCATCACCGAACGCGAGGCCGCATCGGGAATGACGCCTGATTCGGCCTCGTCGTCATGACGCGATCCGCCGTTCCTTGCGCGACGCGAGGATTTCCTCGGCTTCGTGGAGCTCGCCGTCCGGCCCGATCGTTTGGATCTGCCGACCGGTCTCGCGCGCGACCTTCGCCATGGCTTCGTCGATCAAGTCCTCGCCCTTGATGCCGAAGTAGAGGCAGCGGCTCCGATCGCAGCCATAGAGCGGCGAGACGCCGCATCCCGTCCCATGGGCGAGCGCGACGGCGATGGCCCGGCAGCCCCCGCCGCAGTCCACGAGGTGCTCGCAGGCGGCGCACGCCCCATTCTCGCGCGCGAGATCGGCGAGCGTGCCCTTGGAGAGCTCGGCGTACAACCCCTCTTCCATGAGCTCGGCCAAGGGCGCGTCGAAGGCGTTCCCGAAGCTCACGCCCATCTCCTTCAGGCGGCCCGTGAGCGTGTTGCAGGGGATGACCTCGCCGTCGAAGTTCACGTTAAGCTCGTCTGCCCACTGCCGGCAGAGCGGAAAGCGCATTCCCAGGCGTCGTCTCAAAGGATCGCCCTCGAAGCGGCTCTTCACGTAGATCCCCTTGCTCGCATCGAGGGTGAGGACCTGCCACACGTAGACGACCATGGGCTCCTCGGTGCGCATCCACCGATCCGCCAGCTCGAGGGCGACCTCGAGGTACTCCCTCGGCGAGAGGGTCTCGTCAGCGCCGCCGTTTTGGAGCCAGCGGGGCGATTCGCTCGTGCGCGCGACGCGCACCATCTCCACGCCCCTGCGCGAGAGCTCGAGGAGGCTCTCGAGGAGCGTGTCGAGGTTGCCCTTCCAGACGTTGAGGTTCACGGAGACGGGGAAGCCCTCCGCCACCGCGAGCGAGATGCGCTCGAGCGCCTCCCGCTCCGACCCCTCGCGGTTCCGCAGCCAGTCGTGGTGCCCGAGGCCGTCGAAGGAGACGTTGATGGAGGGAAGTGGATCCATGAACGTCTTCCACTCCTCAAGCAGCTCGCGTGTGAGGAGGGAGGCGTTCGTGTTGATGTGGCCGATCATCAAGCCTCTGGCGTAGATCTCGCGCACGAGCCAGGGAAAGTCCGGATGCACGAGGGGCTCCCCGCCGGTGAGGTTCACCTGCTGGAAGCCGCAGGCCTCGATCTCATCGAGCAGCCGCTCGAGCTGCGCACGATCCATCTCGCCCATGAGCGGTGCGTTGTCGCTCGCCATGAAGCAGTGGCGGCAGTTGAAGTTGCACCTGCCGGTGATGGTGAGCCGCGCCGTCGACATGAAGCGATTGCGTGCGACCCGGAGGCGCTGCCAGGGGTCGAGGGAGGAGACCTTGTCGCCTTCGCGGGTGCCGGCGCCGACGGGCTCGATGAGGCCCTTCTCCACCAACGAGCGGAAGGAATCGGAGGAGAGCTGCTCGTGCGTGAGCGGCTTCTCGCCATCGCAGGCGAGCGCCAACCAGAACTCCCCCGCCGGCAAGGGCGCGGCGCCGAGCATGCCTCGCCGCACGTAGGCGAAAGGTCGATCGGCCCAGCTCCTCAACGCGACGCCCTCCGCGAGGACGTAGCGGCGTTCGGAAATGGTTTCAGCTTCGCCCATGGCGCTCCCCTCGCGAACCCTGGATCATGCGGTCGCACTCACAAGAGAACACGAAGTGAAGACCGCAATCCCCCGCTCCATGTTTTCGCGGCAATCGCTATGAATGGTTATATCCGATTGCGCCAGCTCACCCTTCCTTCTTAGGCAACTGGTCTTCGGGCATTATGAGGAACTGCAGGCCATAACCGTCTTGCTCTGACTTGCGCCGCCGAAGATGACACAGCCGCAGCCCTTGACCGCTCCGATGATGGAGCAGTTGCCGCCTTCGCCCTTATCTTTGCCACCGGCCACGGCCTCGAGCTCCACCTCGGAGAGCTCGAAGCCTTGTCGTGCGGGGCAAAACCTGATGCGACGGTAATCGCTCCCTCGAACGCGCCTTCATCGGGGCCGCGGTGGAGAACTTATATCGGGAAGCAAACACCGCATGAACACGCTGGAACTAGGGCGGAGGGCGAGGGATGCGTTCATCGGGTTCGGGCATGCCATGCGACAACCATGCGCGAATGTGAGGTGGGAAAGCACCAATGCGCAATCGTGGATTCCGCATAACGTTCTGAAGAATGTGCGAACCTCACGGTGCCCATAATGCAATCAGTACGTTCGGTCGATTGAAAGGAAGACCAATGAACGAGAAGGTTCAGAAGTTCTACGAGATCGTCTCCGCCGATGACGCGCTCCAGGCCGAGCTCGTCGCCGTGACGGAGGGAGTGGAAGTAGAGGACGTCTCCGAGGAGGAGGCTCGCGCCGCGGTGGCCGAGGCCGTCGCCGCCTTCGCGGCCGCGCATGACCTCGATCTCACCGCCGAGGACATCCTCGCGAACGACGCGGAGACCGCCGCCGAGGGCGAACTCTCCGATGCGGAGCTCGAGGCCGTCGCAGGCGGCGCGAAATGCGGGTGCGTCGCCATCGGAGCGGTGAAAGGCTGCTTCTGCTTCTTCTACGGCGAAAGCAAAGGCCTCTCAACGACGGAGAGCGAGGGGAAGGTCGGCGACGGCACATGCGGGATCACCGGCGGTACGGCCGACAAGCTCTTCTGGTAAGAACTTCACGCGGGGCGTCCACCATCGGCGGGCGCCCCGTTTTCGCTCTCTCGGCCGCCTTTCCGCCGCCTAGCCTTCTCAGCCGCCTTTTTACGCCGCACCCCCTATTGGCCCGAGCTTCAACGGTGCGACCTGAATCCGCAAATGGGAAGATGACGGGCGCGTTCATGGCGCTTCGTCACCCGTTCACGCAGATGGAGCGCGGGAAAATCGCCTTCTATCGCGCGGGCGGAAACCAATCGAGCTGGGCGATGTTGCCGCGTATGTGCGCGCAGCTCGCATGGAAGCGCTCGACCTCCTCCGGTGGGAGATCGGGGCAGAGCACTTCCTCCACGCCCTGCGCCCCTACCACGCAGGGAAGCGACGCGTAGATGTCCTCCTCGCCGAACTCGCCGGTGAGAAGCGTCGAGCACGCGACCACGCGATGCTCGTCGCAAAGGATGGCGCGGATGATCTGCGCCGCGGCGTTGGCCACGGCGTACTCCGTGCAATGCTTGCCCGCCATCGTCACGTAGCCTGCGTGGACCGCGGTCTCCTCAAGCGCCGCCCGATCGACGTCGAAGCGCGCGGGCTCCCTTTCCTTGAGGACGTCGAGCGGAATGCCGCCGATCGCCACCCCGCTCCACGCCACGAACTGCGAGAAGCCATGTTCGCCGAGCATGTAGGCCTGGATGCTCTGCTGGGCGAGGCCCACCTCTCGCGCGAGGGTGTGGCGCACGCGCGCCGAGTCGAGCGCGGTGCCGGTGCCGAGCACGCGCTGGGAGGGGCCGTGCGCGAGGCGATGGATGAGCGTGGCCACCACGTCGCACGGATTCGAGATGGTGAGCCAGATGCCCTCGAATCCCGCGTCCTCGACGCGTGGCACGAAATCGCGTGCTTGCGCGGGCGTGAATTGGAGCTCGCCATCGCGACTCTCGCGGGCAAGCGCGACATCGCCCATCGCGTTCACCACGATGTCGCAGCTCGCGAGCTTCTCGTAGGCACCTCCCACGGGACGGATCGCCACGTCATGCGGGCAAAACGAGAGGGCATCGCCGAGGTCCTGCACCTCGGCGGCGAGCCTTTCCTCCTTGGGCTCCGAGAGCACGAGCTCGTCGACGATCCCCTGGAGGATGAGCGAGTTCGCCACATGGGTTCCCACGTGGCCCATGCCCACGATCCCCACGCGCTTCCCAGCTGCCATGATCTCCCTCACATCTCGAAGAGCGCTGAGCTCGGGTTGAACTTATCCTCGAGATAGGCGACGTAGTACGCCGGATTGAGCGCCTCGCCCGTCGCGTCGAGGAGGATGTCTTTCGTGTCCTTGGCGCGGCCGAAATGCCACACGTGCTCGACCATCCAGCGGCGCACGGGGGCGAGATCTCCCGCGGCGAGCGTCTCCTCGAAGGGGACGCCGGCCTCCCTCATCGCGTGGATGAACTGCGCGCCGATCACCCCGCCTAGTGCGTAGCTCGGGAAATAGCCGATGAGGCCCATCGACCAGTGCACGTCCTGGAGGGCGCCCTCGAGGTCTCCCGTGGGCCGCACGCCGAGCAGGCGCTCGTAGAGCTCGGCCCACCGCGCGGGCACCTCGCCCACGCCGAGCTCGCCCGCCATGAGGGCGCGCTCCACCTCGTAGCGGATGACGATGTGGAGGGGGTAGGTGAGCTCGTCCGCCTCCATGCGCGAGGTGGAGAAGTGCACTTCGTTCACGAGCCGCCAGAGGTCATGCGCCGAGACCTCCCTCACCGATTCCGGGAAGCGCGAGGCGATGAGTTCGCGGAGGGCTGGGGCGAACGCCGCGTTCCTCGCCACGTAGTTCTCGAAGAACCGAGAGGAGGCCTCGTGGATGCCGGTGGACGTGCCATGCGCAAGGCAGGTGTAGTCGTAGCGCCCCTCCACCGAGGACTCGTAGAGCGCATGGCCCCCTTCGTGGATGGCGGCAAGGAGACCGCTTAAGAGGTCCTCGGGGTCGGCGTGGTTCGCGATCATCACGTGATGCGAATCAACGGACGAGGTGAAGGGATGGATGGTCTCTCCGAGCTCGAGGCGATCGAGGTCGATCCCCTCGAAGGCGGCCGTGTCCCTGAAGAGCGCGTACTGCGCCGCGGGGTCGAAGGGTCCGCTGAGCGTGCGCGGCGGCGTCCACCTTCCCGAGGAGATCGCCGTGCGCACTCGTGCCGCGATCTCCTGGACGCGGGGCGTGACCTCGCCGAAGAGCGCATCGAAGCTCGCCTCGGAGCTTCCCGGCTCAAATTGATCGAGCCAGAAATCGTAGGGACGCGCCTCGGGCGCCGAAGCCTCGGCGATCTCTCGATAGAGGGCGACGAGCTCCTCCATCACCGGGGCGAACACGCCCCAGTCATCGGCCTCCCGCGCCTCCTTCCAGAGCGCCGAGGAGCGGTTCACGAGCTCGACGCGCCTTGCCTCGAGCGTGGCGGGGATGCGCAGGCGATCCGCGCGATCGCGGGAAAGCACGCGGAACCGCGCCGCTTGATCCTCGTCGAGTTCGGCCGCGTGGCTCTCCAAGGCGGCGAGCAGCGCTTGAGCCTCGTCGCCGCAGAGGAGGTCGTGGTCGGCCGCCTCGAGCTCCGCCATGGCCACGCCGCGCCCGATCTGCGCGGCGGGAGGATCGGTGAGCTCGGAAAACTCAAGCACCGCCTGCGCGCTCGCAAGCGCGTAGCGACGCCGCTCGAAGGCGTCCAGGGCCTCCACTGCCTCGCGCACGTCCATGGCCTCTCCAATTGTCGGTGGGGTGGTGGGCCCAGTATCGCCTAAGGCCGCCTCTCCCTGCGCACGAGCGCGAACCTCGCACCGGCGATGTCGAGCTCTTCGCCCGCAGAAAGCTCGGTGGATCCCTCGACCTCCACGCCATCCTTCGTCGCTCGTGCGCGACGGTCGATGAGCGCCACCCTCGCGCGCTCACCCGAGAGCGCGATCGTTGCGTGCTCGTCGCACACCGTGAAGTCGCTCAAGACGATCTCGCTTTGGGGAAGACGTCCGATGGCAAGGGGCCTCCCTTCGAGAGGTACGAGCACCTCCATGCCTCTCCAGCGCACGCGCAGATAGAAGCGCCCGCCCTCCATGGGCTCGTCGGGTACCTCCTCGACCTCGGGTTTCTCGCTTGGGAAATCCTCGGCTTCGGCAGGGGCGGCCATGGGAGGGGCCTCCGCCACCGCCGCTTGCGCCATGGCGGCCGTGGGCTCGGCCGAAGACGCGGAAAGCCGCTGCTTCGGGCCTGTGGGAGCCTCGGTTGGTTCGGCGGCGCTTCGAGGCGCTCCTTCGACGCCTCCTCGGTGCTCGCGGGCGCAGAGTGGGTCTTAGAGGCCATTGCATGCGAGCGATCTCCGGACGTGGCCGCGGGTTGCGCTCCTCCGTGAGATCCCTCGTCTCCACCCTGAGGCGTCTCGGTGGACGCCGGTGCCTCCTCGCTCTCGGACCGCGTTTCCGCCGCGCGCCCAACCGAGGCAGTGGACGTTGCGCGAAGAACCGGCTCCGCATCATCCGGTGCGCGCGCCATGCACGTGATGGTCGATCCCGTACCCGAACCGGGATAGGCCAAGCCGGGTCGCGTGAAGTCATAGAGGCATCCGTAGCACACGTCCATATCCGCGAATACCATCGCGCCGCAACGCGGGCAGGTCTTCATGAGGGAAGTGGGCGCAACTGCCCCATCTTCCTTTGCACGCACATGGGTGTCATACGCCATTTCGGACTCCTTCCCCTTCTCTCGTTCTCGCCACTTCGCGCGCGCGACATGGCGTGATGCGCACGCGCTCGCCTCGTTCCAACCAAGGGCCGTCCCGCGCCGGACGCTCCACGACGCACACCGCCGCGCGTGCCGAAACCACGCGCCCGGGCTTCACCCCACGTGCCACGCGCACGACGCGCATATGGCGATCGATAAAGCAAAGATCGAGCTCAAAGGCCATGCCGATGGTGTGGACCGAATGGCAATGCTCGATGAGCACGCTGGGCGCCGTCTCGCGATGCCTTGCCGAGAGGAGCCCCACGAACTTTTCCGCGTGGCGGGTGAGGCGCTGGAGCCGCATCCTCAGGAAACCGGAAACTTCGAGATAGCACGTCTCAGGCATGGCCCTCCCCTCCTAGGCCGATCGTCGAGGCGTCCACCACGATCGAGCGCGTGTGCGTGACGAGCACCGGGAGCGCGAAGGACGCTCCCGCGATCGAGAAGCTCGAGGGATGGGGCCGATACCCCATGGAACAGGTGAAGCGCACTCGCGACGGAGAGAGGGAGAAGATCCCCTCCTGAAGCGGGTCCAGGTGCTCGACGGACACCTCGATCTCAAGGCTTGGATCATCCATGGCGGCTTCAATGGCGCTCTTCACCTGAGTCGCCGCCGAAGAGGCGTCCTGCTCCCCCGAAGGAGAAACGCCCTGGGCAAGCGCCACGTCCGTCGCCACGCGATCGAACTGCGCGCAGAGGTTTGCGAACCACGCGCCATTCATGGCCACCAACGCACAGACAAGGATGACGGGCACCATCACCGCCATCTCGGCGACCATCTGGCCACGCTCTTCAAGAAGCACTCTCATAGAAGCCCCAACTGGCCGAGGCTAATCGTGAGGGGGATGCGAATGGAGGTCCCCGGGATGGGGAGTTCCGCGACGGTGAACTTCACATCGCGAATGTCGCTCGCGAACTCTCGCCCGAGCGCGGAGAGGAGCTCCCCCACGTCTCCGTCTGAGGGCATGGCCTGGAGATAGCGGCGAATATCCGCGGCCTGCGTAGAACCGTCCTTGTCAAGCACGTCTTGCGAGTTGCAAAGCACGGGCTTCTTGAGACGCATGTCCGCGGGCTGGAAACCGAGCGCCTCCACGATGCCCGTGAGCGTATCCGAGAGCCAATCGGCAACCGAGCCGAGTCCGATGGAATCGAGGCCGTCGAAGAGGCTCCGCGCGGCGCCGGAGATGCCCTCCGCCGCCGAGCCGTAGCCCACAAGAAGCTGGCCCCACATGCTCGTGATGCCTTGGAGGATGCCCTCGATCCCCCCGTCTTCTCCCTGCGAGACCGAATCGAAGAAGCGGGCGAGTACGTTGTTTTCAGCCGTCGCCTCGTCGGGCGCGAGGGTGGCGGCGGAGAGCGCGGCACCCGGAGGCAGCGTCGCCTCGCCGGTGAAGACTCCGGCAAGCGATGTGGGACTCTGCGCCTCCCCATGTACGACGACGGAGACGCAACCCCACGCTCCGGGTGGGCAGAGTTTCGGGCGTGGCACGGAGAGCGCCCTCAGCGCCTCGTCGAAGGCGCTCGCACCCTCGTCTCCCGCCGCGCGCATTTCCTCCTCGGCGGCTTTGAGCTCGGCTTTCGCCGCCGTCCATTCGTGAGATGCCTCGACGACGATGCGCCAGTAGTGCTCGAAGCCGTTCGAGATGTTCGTGGAGGCGGAGGCCACGCGCCCCATCTCCGACGTGGAGAAATGGCAGACGTCGCACTCGCGAACCGCGCCCGAATCCATCTGGGCCAGCGTCGCGCTTCCCGCGCTCGCCCCCTTCGCTCCCGGGCACGCCGCGTAGGCGTGGATCGTCCTTCCACCCGCCTCCTGCGTGCACGGCCAGGCGACCTCGGTGTAGAGGGACGTTTGCCTCGTCTCCTGCGTGTTATGGGCGAGCGAGGGCAGGTCCATCGACACCGAACCATCGGCGCCCTGCAGGTAGGAGCCACTCTTGACCTCCTCCAGGGCATACGCGTAGTAGGCCTTGCGCATGGCAGAGTTCGCCTGCTCGTCCACGGCACTCGATGCCGGCGCCTCCTGCGCGTAGCGTTTGGCGTAATAGGCGCGCGCACGCGAGAGCGCCACCCCGAAGTTCCAGCCCTCGGGGTGCGCGTAATAGGGGTTTTCGGCGTCGGAGAGCCCCGCGAGGGTGGACGCACGGGAGCGCATGCAGAGCGGATCGTCCACGCAGTCGGCGCGCCACCCCTTCTCCCGCGCTTGGTCGAGGGCGTCCTGGGCGGCCTTCGCCTTATCGGAGGCCTCGCCCATCTCCTCCGCCGCGTCCTCGAGATCATCGGGCCGCACTTCGTCGGCGAGCCCGAAATCTGACTTGCCCTCCGCGGGGAAGGGGATCGCCACCCCCGCGTAGCCCACGGCTCCGGTGTTATTCGCCTCAACCGTCACGAACGAATCAGCCGCGATGAGCGCGGGGAGGCTGCCCTCGAGCTTCTTGAGGTTTTCCGCGGCGGAGGTTGCGAAATCCTTACGCGCGTCCATGATCTTTCCGCCCGCGTCCACCACGCGAAGTCCCACGGGGGCCATGCCCGGAACGGCGCAGACGACGAGGCCCGCTCCCATCACGAAGAGCCCGGCGAGGCCCAAGGTGAGCACGCACGCATCGCTGACCTCCGCCACGAGGGTGTAGGCCTTCACCACCTGCGAACCCGAAAGCGCCGCGGAATCCGCGACCGCCTGCACGTCGGCGGACCGAGAGCCCACCCACTGCACCTGGGCAAGCGTGAGCACGAGCGCGAGCGAGACCATGAGCGCCGTTGCCATCGCGACCGTGGTGTAGCCCTCCTCCTCGTCGAGGAAGAGGGAAAGGCCGAGGTGGCGGGGCCTGGAAGGACGAAGCGCTCGAAACCTCTCGAGTCGTGCGCGCGTGGCACGCCCTGCCTTCTCAGCTGTCCCACATGGAAACCCAGTCATCGTAGCCTCCCTCCAGCCACTCGGGCCTGAGCACTTCGGTCGAGGTCACGGAGAGTGCGACGCCCTCCTCGCCCGCCACGCCGAGGGCGCGTGCGACAAACGAGAAGAGGGGAAGCAGCGGCACGTGCCCCTCGATGGTCACGGCAACCTCGGCATCCCCCTCGGCCCCCGAGGTTGCGATCGTCCAGTCGTCCTCGCCGCCCCCGTGAAACGGCGTGGTCTCGGGTACCGCCGAAAGACGGCGCAAGGCAAAGGCCCTGAGCTGCGCGTCGGTGATGTCGCCTCGTTTCGTGACGAGGATTCGGCAGAGCTCTGAGGCCGTGGCGGCCATCACGGAACGGGTGTAAAGGATGCATATCGGTTCGAGGAGGATCGCAAACACCACGAGGAGCGAGGGCAGGAGGAGCCCCGCCTCCACGCTTGATTGGCCACGCGCCTCCCCGCACGCATCGCGAAGATCCACTGCGTCCCGCTCGACATGCCCGCGAGGTCGCAAGCCACGGACGGCCATTCGCGATCGTTCGCGAAAACGCGGGTGCGCAAGCCCTTTCCGTCTTTTCGGGGGAAATCGCATCGCGCATCCTCAGTAGAGGGCCACGTCCTGGAGCGAGCCGACGAACGACTCACCCGCGCTATGGGAGGCGGCTTCCACGGCCTTGCCCACCACCACGCCCTCGCTCACCGCTCGCGCGATCGCCCCAAGCGCCATGACCATCGCGAGGAACGCGCCGAGGATGATCGCGTATTCCACCGTCGATTGTCCGAGGCTCTCGGCGGCGAACCTAGCCAAGCGCCTCTTCCCACGCCTTCGCATCGAGCCTCACCACCTCCACAAGCGAGTTGCCACTCTCCTCCTCACGCACGCAACACACGTCGACCCATCCGGCGTCCGCCGTCACGCATCCCCATGCCCTTCCGAGCACATCGAGGTAGCTCGCCTCGAAGAGGCTCGCTCCCGCATCGCGATAGCTCTCGAGCACCCATGCGGCCACGCGCGGCACATCTCCCTCGCGCTCGAAGGCGTGCGCCTCGCCGAGCTCCCCCATCACCCGCTCGATGGCCTGCGATGCTTGGAGGGCGACATCGACTTCCAGCTCGCCTTCGGCGCCCGCGCCAAGCTCGCCAAGATCGAGAAGCACGTCATGGCCCGAGCTCGAGACGTTTGAGGTGGGCACGGCTTCAGACTCATCGTGGGGATTGGAGAAGCCCAGCTCATCCACCTCCGCCCCATCGAGGCCGGCGGTGCCATCCGAATGGGCCATTGCCCACGTGAGGAGCCCGAGCGCGGCGAAGACGCCCACCACCACCAACCACCTCCCACGCGCTCGCATCAGAGCGAGTTGATGCCGTCGGCGATGGTGGTCCAGAGCTCCTGCACCTTGTCGCGGAATATGAGGATGGCCATGATGGCGATCACCACGAGCACGCCGACCAAGATCGCGTACTCCGTCGTGCCCTGCCCTGATTCCTCCGCGAGAAACGCGCGCCGCCCAGGAGCGGGGCTCGTGCGCGTCTCGACGCTCGCATGGCCCAGAAGCGCTGACGCGCCCTTCGTGCGAAAGGGGATCACCTCCGCTCCCTCCGGCGGAACGAGACGCGCGTGGGAGGAGGGGGAGACGAGGTCGCGTCTCGCGGTTCGCTCTTCCTCGAAGGGGATGACTTGGGCTCTTGCGTGCATGGCAGTTCCTTTCACGTTTCGTTTGCCGATCTGGCGTCTAGCCCACGCTCATAAGCGCCGAGGCCACAAGCGGGCCAAGCACGGCGAGGAGCATGGCGGGCACGACGAGCACTCCAAGGGGAACGAGCATCTTCACGGGCACCTTCTCGATGGCCTCCTCCACATCGCGCTTGTGGTCGGCGCGAATGGCCGTGGCTTGCCTCACGAGGGTGTCGGTGAGGGGAACGCCGAAGGCAAGCGATTCGGAGACCGCCGAGGCGAAGCGCTCGAGCGAGGAGGCGCGTACGCGCTTCGCCATGGAGGAAAGCGCCTCCGCGCGAGAGGCCACTCCCATGGACCACGAGAGCCGCGCTTGGTCCATGAGCTCGGAGAGGGGCGTGTGGTATCGCTCGCAGTAGAGGGAAAGCGCGGCGTCGAACGAGAGACCCGCGGAAAGCCCGAGCGTGAGGATATCGAGCATCTCGGGCACCTCGGCGAGCCGGGAAATCGCCACTCCCTCTCGCATCTCGCGGTTCCTCACCTCGCGCACGAGGGAGAGCCGCTCGAGGGCGGCGAATATCCCCTTTCGAGGTGCCATCTTCGAGGGCGCGAGCCCGCTACGCGCCGCTCCCTTGCCCCTCGCATCCGATCGCCCCTGCAAAAGCCAGGCGGCGAGCGCCACGGAGACCGCGACCATCGCACAGAGGAGCACGCTCATGGCCTCACCTCCGCCATGATTTTTCGCATCGCGAAGAGCGCCACAACGTCGAGTGCGCACGCGATGAGGAGGCAGACAAGGCCCACAGGTGTCGAGAGGCCTTGGCGATAGTCGGGGGTGAGCATGGCGAGAAACGCCACCAACGCGGCAGGAAGGATCATCACGAGATGCGCCGAGAGCCTCACCTGCGCCGTCTTGGTGGAAAGCTCGGCCTTGAGCGACTGCTGCTCCTCCACGAGCGCCGCGGAGCGCCGAAGGAGTCCATCCAGAGGAGCCCCGGTGCGCTGCGAAACCGTGAGCGCGCACGCGAGAAGCGACACTCCCGGGGCATCAAGCTCGCGTTCGAGCTCGGTGAGCGCGTCGGCGATCGACATGCCGCACTCCACCGCAAGGCTCGCGCGGAGAAACGCGCGTCCCGCGTCGCCCTTCGCGTGCGAACCCACGTAGCCGATGGCTTGGGTGAGCGTCTTACCCGCGCCGAGGCTTGAGGAGAGCGAACGGAGGAGATCGGGCATGGCTGTGGCGATCGCCTCCTTGCGCGCGCGCTCGAGCGAGGCCGCGAAGACGGGGACCATCGCCACGCAGGCTATGAGCGCCACGGCGACGCCCAGAACCGAGCCCACGAGCCACGCGAAGAGGAGGCTCACGACGAGCATCGCCACGACCATCATCCCCGCGGCGCAACGGCGCCCGAGGTAGAGCGCTCGAGCAGCCGCGGCCTCGCGAATGGCGTCCTCGCAGACGAGCCATGGTGCGCACGCTGCGATTTGGGAGACCAAGGGTGCCGAGCCAAGCCATGTGCAGGCATCGAGGATGCGACGGTGCAAAAGGATCCTCGAAGCCTGGGAACTTCCCCTCGCGGGAGCCAAGCAGAGGCCCGCTGAGGTCATGGCGAAGAGAGTGCAAAGCGCGCACATCATGCGGCCACCTCCCATGCCCGAGCCTCTGGCGCTCGAGGGAAGACGAGGGAGAGGCGCGTGCCGCCCTCGCGTTCAAAGGGCGGCTCGGCCACGAGCTCCCAGTGGTCGCGATCCTCGTCGTAGGTGACGATCGGCGAAAGCGCGACGCTGCCGTCGGGCGCCCGCGAGACGGAGGAGGCGGACGTCACCCGCCGCTCGCCCGAGGCCATGCGCTTGCTCATCACGATGAGATCGAGCGCGGTGGCGATCTGCTCTTCGAGGATCTGCGCGGGGAGGTCCATGCCGAAGCGCGCCATGAGCACGAGGCGAAGGATCGCCTCCTCCTCCGTGCCCGCGTGAAGCGTCGTCATGGAGCCGTCGTGGCCGGTATTCATGGCCTGGAGCATGTCGACGCACTCGGCGCCGCGCACCTCCCCCACGATGATGCGATCGGGCCGCATGCGCAGGGCGTTCGTCACGAGGTCGCGGATGGTCACCTCTCCGCGCCCCTCCACGGACGCGTCCCTCGCCTCGAGACGCACCACGTGGGGGTGCTCGTCGAAAGCGAGCTCCGCGGAATCCTCGATCGTCACGATGCGCTCGGCATGGCTGATCTCCGCAGAGAGGGCGTTCAGGAGCGTCGTCTTGCCCGAGCCCGTGCCACCCGCGACGGCGATGTCCTGGCGGCACATCACCGCGCGCGAGAGGAGGCGCGCGTACCACTCGGGAAGGCTTCCCATGGCCACGAGGCTCTCGAGCCGGTGGATGCGTCCCGTGAACTTTCGGATCGTCACCACGGGACCGTCGATGGCGATCGGCGCGATCACCGCGTTCACGCGATCTCCGTTGGCGAGGCGCGCGTTCACGATGGGGCTCGATTCGTCGAGGCGACGACCGAGGGGCGCGAGGATGCGATCCACGACGAGGAGGATCTGCTCGGTGCTCTCGAAGACTCGCTCAGCTTCGAGTAGCCTCCCCTCGCGCTCGAAGAAGAGCGAGCTCGTGCCGTTCACCATCACCTCCGTGACGCTCGGATCATCGAGGAGCGGCTGGATGGGTCCCAATCCCACGACCTCGTCGAGCACCTCGGAGATGAGCCGGCTTTGCTCCTCGCGCCGGAGGATGTGGTAGTCGTTTTCGTTGAGGAGCGCCTCGAGCGTGACGGCGAGCTCATCTCGCGAGCGCTCGGCGCTCTCCGAGCTCACGACGCCCGCAATGGCCTTGAGCCCGAGCCGCTCCACGAGATCGCGTTTGAGCTGCTCACGGAGCGGGCCCAGGCTTGGGCGAAGCTCCGCCTCATCCACCTCGACCTGCGAGGCCATGACCCTCTCGAGCAGGCTCATGATGCGAGCGCCTTGAAGAAGGGGAAGACCTCGCCGCGCTTGCCGCGGGACTTCTCGCCCGCGGCCTTCCGCGCGCGCTCATCGTCGGGAAGGATCCCCAGCTCGGAGAGGATGAGCGCGAGATGGCGCGCGACGCTCTCGGAAAAATCGTTCGGGAGGTCCACGAGCTCCGTGGCATGCCCCGCGCTCATGAGCTCGCCCACCTCGATGCCCCCTTCGAGGATGGAGAGCTGGCGCGCCGTCTCGAAGCCCTTGTCCACGCGATTGATGAAGCCCTCGTCGCGATGTCGCGGGTCGCAGCGATTGATGAGGCGGCAGATCCGCGTGCGCGCCACGCCGAGGCGCTGGGCGAGGAGCCCGGCGCGGGAGAGGGTGCCGATGGCGCCCGCACGCTCGTCCGAACACACGAGCAGGCGCGAGGCCATCTGCGTGGCCTGCGCCACGGCATCGCCCCACGAGGTGCCCCCATCCACCACCACGAGGTCGTACGTGGCGGAGAGCTCATCGAGGATCTCCGCCGTGCGCGGGGCGACCGTTTCCGCGTACTCCGGCTTGGCGCAGGGTCCGAAGAGCGTGAGTCGCTCGCCCACCTGCCGCCCCACGCGCATGAGCTCGCGTTCGAGGGTGGCGTCGGCAAGGGGCGTGAGATCGGCGGGGCCGTCGAGCCCGAAGTAGCCGAAGAGATTTCCGAAGGCGAGATCGAGGTCGACGAGCGCGACCTCCATGCCCCACGAGGCGGCGGTGGCGGCCATGAGCGCGGCGATGGCGCTCTTCCCCACGCCCCCTCGCCCGCTCACGAGCACAAGGCGAGGTGAATCCTTTCCCAAGCGCGCGTGGGCCACGGGAGACGGGAGACGCGTGGAGCGCTCTCCTTGAGAGAACGGGAGATACGCGGTGTCTCCCGCTACGTCGTAGCGACCATCCCTCGCCTCCTGGGCGCGGGATGAGAAGGGCTTGTGGCGAAGCCTCGCCTGCGTGGAGGACACGTTTCCGAGGCCCGGAGCTTGGTGGATGTGGGCTGCGTCGGGAGTGCGTTTGGAGTGTGAAGTGCTCCGGGCGTCTCGCGCGCCACCAAACTCCGGTTCCTCGAGATCGTCCCCCCACGCGGCGAAGGCCCCATGCGCCTCGGCCTCCTCGAGCGTGGGCAGTGCGCGAAGGAAGAGGCGCTGATGCGCCACCTCATCAACCTCAAGTGGCTCCTCGCGCGCGAGCCCGCGATCCGTCGGCGCGGGAAGCGGATGCGATGCGGAGGGAAGCGGCGCGCCTGAAGGCGCCACCTCGAGCGCCGTTTCCGGCCCCGGAGACATGTGGATCGGCGATCGCGTAATTCCGAGCGCCTCGAGCACCTCGCCCGGTTCCACCACGCGCGTGATCATCGCGTGCGCCGCCCGGGAGCGAAGGGAGCCCGATGGACGCTCCGCCACGAGCCACACGCCTCTCGCGTGGCCGTCTCGCGCGATCGCCGCGGCCACGTTCACCGGCTCGATGGGCAGGGTGGTCCCCACCAGCACGCGCCGAAGGCCCCGGGGCTCCGAGAGGAGATCCTGGCGAAGTAGCCAAGGATCTTGATAGGCCTCCACCTCGAGGCCCTCTATCTGCCTAAGCTCGCGCGCCCACACCTCATCGCCGGAGCTTATGAGGGAGATGGGGCACTGCGGCTCGCGACCGACGATCATGGCTGCTCCTCGAAGATTGGCTCGGATGAGAGGTCGTCGGGGCCGATGGCCTCGGATGTGGCGTCTTCCACGAAGATCTCGCCGATCTCGGCGTTGCCCTCCTCGGCGGGAACGTTCGAGGGCGCCACGGGATCGGCCGCGGGGGCATCACCCTCCGCCGCGTCGGCCGCCACGTCCTGCTCCACCTGGTAGAGCCCATCGGCGGGTTGCACGAGACGCAGGCTTCCGTCGGTGGCCGCCGCGATGAAGGCGGCCACGTCGTCGATCGGCACGGCGACGGTGATCGCCGATCCCGTGGCTCCCGAGCCCTCGCTCGTGCCGATCACCGTGAGATCCGTGGAGACCGTGCGGGTCTCGCCATCGAGCACGCGATAGCCCACGAGGGAGACGCCGAGCGCCACGTCCGAGCTCACGCCGGTCTTGTCGCCCAGCGAAACCGACATGGCGACGGTGCCCTCGGGTATGGCGAGCGTGGCCGAATCTTCGCGAACGGCGGTGTGGGTGATGGGGGTCCCCGCGCTCACAGGCGAGGTGAGCGTGAGGCCGAGGGAATCCTCAAGGGAGGTGAGCGAGCCCTCGGGCACGAGCTCGGCGACCCAATCCCGCTCCTCGCAGGTGAGCGAATCGACCTTCTCCCCCGCCTCGAGATCGCGCGCGGCCACGACGATCGCCACGAGCTCGCCGCCATAGCGCTCGAGCGCCTCGGCGCGATCGGTCTCCGCCTCCGCGCGCACCTGCTCGCCATAGCCCAGACAGGCCATGAGCGCGAGCACGCCGAAGGCGGCGGAGAGTATGAGGCGAAAGCGCTTGGACATTCGGCTCCCTCGAAGACGAGTGGAGCCCAAGTGTGCGAGCCGCCTTACCCCGCCCACGCCTCCCTACGCCGAAAACTGCCACGTCGAACTGACCGGGGGCTGGCCAAATCCCAACAAATCACTTAAAACCGCATCTCAAAGCACGTACGGCGCTTCGAAATCCGCAGTGTGGAAACGATGGAGAAAGCGTCGCCACCCCACACGATCTCCTCATGGGGAACTCGTGCGCCCGCTAGAGCGTCACGTCGGGATCAAGCGAGGTCGCGTGACGGCGCATCTCGTCGGCAAGGGAGATATAGGCCTCGACGCGCGCGGGGTCGAGCTCGCCCGTTTCCTCGGCGCCGGCAAGCGCGCATCCGGGCTCCCCGTGATGCGTGCAATCGCGAAAACGGCACTCCCATGCGCGCTCCATCACGTCGCCGAACACTTTCTCGAGGCCGCTCTCGTGCCCCACGAGCGGAAGGTTGCGAAGGCCCGGACAGTCGATCACCACGCCCGCGTCCGGCACCTTCACCATGCGCCGCGCCACGGTCGTGTGGCGTCCCGCGTCATCGCTTCTCCGCACGCTCGACGTCTTGAGCGCCGCCTCGCCGAGGAGCGCGTTCAAAAGCGTCGACTTACCCGCCCCCGATTCTCCGAGCACGAGCGCTGTCGTCTGCGGCGCCAGGAGCTCGCGGACGCTCGAAAGGCCGAAGTGCCCGCCCGCGCGCACCGTCGCGTCCGCGAGGGCGTCCACATCCACGTCCTCGCGCTCGCGCGCGTCGAGCGCGCAGAGGGCGAGCACCCGCACGCGTTCGCCCAAAAGCGCCCGCACGTGCGCCACATCGTGGGCGAGCTCCTCCGACGAGGCGGCGCGATCTGCCTTCGTGAGGAGCACCGCGATCTCCGCGCCGCTGTCGGCCGCCACCACCGCGGAGCGCGCGATGCGGTTCAAGGAGAGCGCCTCGCGTCCGAGCGGCTGGGCGATGAGCACGAGCTCGACGTTTGCCGCGAGCACCTGGAGGTCGCCGCGCTGGCTTCCGCGCCAGCGCACGAGCGCCTGCTCGCGCGGCAGCACCTCCTCGATGAGGGCCACGTCATGGGCCTCCGGGCGTCGGAGCACCACCCAATCACCCACCGCCGGCCGCTCGAGATCGCCTTTGTAGATGCGCTCGGCGTGCTCGGCGCGATAGAGCCCCGAGGCGCATCTCACCGCGGGGAAGTTGCGATCGAGCCGACAAACGAAGCCGAGCTCGAGCTCGAGATCTCCATCGCAGGCCGCAACGAACGCGTCGAATGCCGAGCGCTGCCGCTCTGAGGGCGCGAGGTCGTCGAACGCGGGCACTCGCGCTAGGCTCTCGAGCGCGGGGAGCCCCCGCATGGCCGCGGCATCATCCAAGGCCGCCGAGCTCCCCCGCCGCTTCCTCGCCTTCGCGCCACGCGCGAGCGAGGAGGTGCGCACCTTCGTCTTTCCCTGAGAGCGCTTCGCCACCGGTCTGAAGATCCGCGGGCTAGGCCACGATGCCCGCGCGCTTGTCATGCGCGCGCCAGCACGCCTTGTAGATCTCCATGATCGGGATGATCAGGAAGGCGATCCCCATGGCGATGAAGTACGCATGGGCCGGGAGCTCGGTGAAGTCGAAGAGATCCACGAGGAACGGCACCTCCACCACGGTCGTCGTGAGCACGAGCGAGAGCGCGAAGGATCCCCAGAGCCACCAGTTGTGCGAGCCGAGCCTGAAGATCGACTGGCGCCTCGAGCGCATGTTGAACGAGTGGAACATCTCCACCATCGAGAGCGTGAGGAAGGCCATCGTCACACCCTCGTTGCCATGCACGGAGGAGCCGAGCACGGCGTCGAAGGAGAGGGGCTCGCCCGCGGCGGAGAGCTGGAAGTACTCGCCGATGAAGTAGCTCACGAGCGTGAAGGCGGCGATGATGACGCCCTGGAAGATCACGTCGAAAGCCATGCCGCCCGCGAAGATGCCGTCCGTGGCGCTCCTCGGCTTTCGCTGCATGATGTTGGGCTCGGCCTTCTCCATGCCGAGCGCGAGCGCCGGGAAGCAGTCCGTGATGAGGTTGATCCAGAGCAGGTGTACCGGCTCGAGGATCGTGAAGCCGATCATCGTGGCCACGAAGACTGCGATGACCTCGGCGATGTTCGAGGAGAGCAGGAACTGGATGGCCTTGCGGATGTTGTCGTAGATGCGCCGGCCCTCTTCGATGGCCGAGACGATCGTGGCGAAGTTGTCGTCAGCGAGCACCATGTCGGCCACGTTCTTCGTCACGTCCGTGCCGGTGATGCCCATGCCGATGCCGATGTCGGCGCGCTTGATGGAGGGGGCGTCGTTCACGCCGTCGCCGGTCATGGCCACGACGTTTCCGCGCGCCTTCCACGCCTCGACGATGCGCACCTTGTGCTCGGGTTGGACGCGCGCGTAGACGCCGTAGCGATCGATCGTCGCGTCGAGCTCCTCGTCGGAGATGTGGTCGAGCTCGGCGCCGGTGAGCGCCTGCGAGCGGTCGGTGACGATGTCGAGCTGCTTGGCGATGGCGACGGCGGTGTCGATGTGGTCGCCCGTGATCATCACGGGACGGATGCCCGCGCCATGCGCCTCGGCCACGGCCGGCCCCACCTCGGGACGCACCGGGTCGATCATGCCGGAGAGCCCGATGAACGTGAGGTCGTGCTCGAGGTACTCGGCGTCCTCGCGCTCGGGGCGCGCGTCCCAGTCGCGTTTCGCGGCGGCGAGCACGCGAAGCGCCTCGTCGGCCATGCCCTTGTTCGCCTCGAGGATCCGCCCCCGGATCTCGTCCGTGAGCGGCACGACGCCATCCTGCTCCACGACCATCGTGCAGCACTTGAGCACCTCGTCCGGCGCGCCCTTCGTGTACTGCACGAAGGAGCCGTGCGGCGTCTGCACCACGACGCTCATCATCTTGCGCCCGGAATCGAAGGGCGCCTCGCCCACGCGCGGGAAGTTGTACTCGAGGTCGGTCTTGAACTCGCCCTCTTTGGCGGCATCCGCCACGAGCGCGGCCTCGGTGGGCTCGCCCTTGGCGACGTGATCCACCGGATCCCACGCGGCGTCGGAGGCGAGCGCCATCGCGCACACGAGCTCGTGGAGCTCCTCGGTGGCGTGCCGCACGACGGTCATGCGGTTCTGCGTGAGGGTGCCCGTCTTATCGGAGCAGATCACCTGCGTGCAGCCGAGGGTCTCCACGGCGGTGAGCTTGCGCACGATCGCCGCCTGGTGGCTCATCTTCGTCACGCCGAGCGAGAGCACGATCGTCACGACGGCGACGAGGCCCTCGGGTATGGCGGCGACGGCGAGCGACACGGCCACCATGAAGGTGTCGATCACGAGCGCGGGATCGTTGAAGAACTCCGCCCCGTGGCGGATGAAGCTCACGCCGAAGATCACGAGGCAGATCACGATGACGCCGATGGTGAGGATGCGGGAGAGCTCAGCGAGGCGGAGCTGGAGCGGCGTGCGCTCGTCCTCGGCCTCGGAGATGGATTCGGCAATCTTTCCCATCTCGGTGGCCATGCCGGTGCTCGCCACCACGGCGCGCCCGCGGCCGTAGACCACCGTCGAGCCCATGTAGACCATGTTCGTGCGATCGCCGAGCGGCACGTCGTCGGCGCCCTCGGGCGCGGAGAGCGCCTCGACGGACTTGTCCACGGGCACGCTCTCGCCCGTGAGCGCCGATTCCTCGACCTTCATGGAGGCGCACTCAACGATGCGCGCGTCGGCGGGAACGGCGTCTCCCGCCTCGAGCACGATCACGTCGCCCGGCACGAGCTCTTGGCTCTTGAGGTCGATCTGGCGGCCGTCGCGGATGACCTTCGAGGTGGCCGCCGCCATCTCCTGGAGCGCCTCGAGCGCCTCCTCGGCCTTTGATTCCTGCACCACGCCGAGCACGGCGTTCACCACGACCACGAAGAGGATGATCACCACGTCGGCGATGTCGGATTCGCCCTGCACCGCGCCCGCGATGGCGCTGATGATCGCCGCGACGATGAGGAGGATGATCATCGGGTCGGCGAGCTGGGAGAGGAAGCGCTTCCAGAGCGGATCCTTCTTCGCCTCGTCGAGCTTGTTCGGACCGTACTGGGCGAGGCGCGCCTCGGCCTCGCTCGCGGATAGTCCGTTCGCCTCGTCCGTCTTGAGCTCGGCAAGCACGTCAGCCGTAGCCCTCAGATGTTCCTTCACGTCGATCCTCCGCCCGCGCAAGGAGCCCACGCGCCCCGTCATACGTTGCCATTTGAAGGCGATCCGCTCGCCTCTCGGTTCGTTCCCCTTCCACGGATACACGATACGACCTTGGCGATTGGATGGCACGCACGGACGCCGACGAACCTAGAATGGACGGCGCATGGGAAAGCCCGCGGAAGGCCAATTCGAAGAGTTCGAGACGAAGGAGAACGAGATGAAGATCCTCTTCTACGACACCCGCGACTACGACAAGGATTCGTTCGAGGAGCAGCTTAAGGACTTCCCCGACATCTCGATCGACTTCATCGAGGCCGACATCAACCCCATGACCGCCACGCTCGCCAACGGCTACGACGCGGTCTGCGGCTTCGTGAACTCCAAGATCAACGCCTTTGCGCTCGAGATCCTCGCCGGCTTCGGCGTGAACCTCGTGCTCATGCGCTGCGCCGGCTTCGACGCGGTGAACGTGAACGTGGCCAAGGACCTCGGCATCACCGTCATGCGCGTGCCGGGCTACTCGCCCGAGGCCATCGCCGAGCACGCCATGGGCCTCGCGCTCGCGTCCGACCGCCACATCGTGAAGGGCTTCAACCGCGTTCGCGAGAACGACTTCGAGCTCTCCGGCCTCCTTGGCCACACGCTCTTTGGCAAGACCGCCGGCATCGTGGGCACGGGCAAGATCGGCGCCGCCATGTGCAAGATCGTCCGCGGCTTCGGCATGGAGGTCCTTGGCTACGACGTCTACCAGAACCCCGACCTCAAGGACTACGTCACCTACGTGGAGCTCGACGAGCTTCTCGAGCGCTCCGACCTCATCTCGCTCCACTGCCCGCTTTTTGATTCGAACTACCACATGATCGACGCCAAGGCCATCGACAAGATGAAGAAGGGCGTCATCTTCGTGAACACCGCGCGCGGCGGCCTCGTGGACACCGAAGCCCTCATCGACGGCATCCGCACCCAGAAGATCGGCGCCTGCGGCATCGACGTCTACGAGGAGGAGGGCGCAAACGTCTTCCGCAACCGCTCCTCGGCGATCATGGAATCGGTCACCTCCACGCTCTGCGCGTTCCCCAACTGCGTCGTGACCTCGCACCAGGCCTTCTTCACCAAGGAGGCCCTCGCCGCCATCGCGCAGACCACCCTCTCCAACGCCCAGGCCTTCACGAAGGGCGAAGAGCTGCCGAAGGCAAACGTGGTCTGCTAGCACGCTCACGTATTTACCTCGAGAAATCGGAGGCACAACCCACCCATGATCCTCGACTCGAAGCGCACCAAGATCGTCTGCACGATGGGCCCGGCCACGGAGGACGAGGACGTTCTCCGCGAGCTCATGAAGGCGGGCATGAACGTCGCCCGCTTCAACTTCAGCCATGGGAGCCACGCCTACCACAAGGCGGGCATCGAGCGCGTGCGCCGCATCTCCGACGAGCTTGACGCGCACGTGGCCATCCTGCTCGACACCAAGGGCCCGGAGATCCGCACCGGGCTCCTCGAAAACGGCGAGCCCGTGACGTTCGCCACCGGCGACCACGTGGTGATCACCACCGATGACATCGTGGGAAACCACGATCGCTTCGCCATCACCTACAAGGGCCTTCCCGAGGAAGTGGACCGCGGGCATGTGATCCTCATCGACGACGGCCTCATCGGCCTCACGGTCGACCACGTGGACGGCCCGGACATCTACTGCGTCGTCACGAACGGTGGCACGCTCGGCGAGCGCAAGGGCGTGAACGTGCCCAATGTGAACGTCGGCCTCCCCGCGGTGACAGAGCAGGACAAGGAGGATATCGCCTTCGGCTGCGAGATGGGCGTGGACGCCATCGCCGCCTCCTTCGTGCGCGACGCCAAGGCCGTGGAGGAGATCCGCGCGCTCTGCCTCGAGCATGGCTGCACCCGCATCTCCATCTACCCGAAGATCGAATGCGCCCTCGGCGTCACGAACTTCGACGAGATCCTCGAGGTTTCCTCGGGCGTGATGGTGGCGCGCGGCGATCTCGGCGTGGAGATCCCGCCCGAGAAGGTGCCGCACATCCAGAAGATGATCATCCGCAAGTGCAACGAGGGCTATAAGCCCGTTATCACCGCGACGCAGATGCTCGATTCGATGATCCGCAATCCGCGTCCGACGCGCGCCGAGGTCACCGACGTGGCGAACGCCGTGCTCGACGGCACCGACTGCGTGATGCTCTCCGGCGAGACCGCCGCGGGCAAGTACCCCGTCGAGTCCGTGAAGATGATGCGGTCGATCTGCCAGGAGACGGAGCACTACCTGCAAGAACGCCAGCACTACTTCGATCGCGGAGGCGTGCGCAACGTGAACGGCGCCATCGGCTTCGCGTGCGTGACGACGGCCGAGCGCTGCGGCGCGAGCTCGATCCTCACCCCCACGGCCACCGGCCGCACGGCGCGCCTCATCTCGAACTTCCGCCCGCACCTTCCGGTTTACGCGTTCTCGCCCTCGGAGATCACCATCCGCAAGTGCTCCTTCTATTGGGGCGTGCAGGCGTTCAAGTCGACGACGCAGGGCACCCTCTCCGCCACGATCTACGACGCGCTCGCCGTGGCGAAGAAGAACGGCGTGGTGGAGCAAGGCGACATGGCCGTCATCACCGCGGGCGACCCGCAGACGTCTCCCTCTGCCGGCGACTACGTGACCAGCACGAACATGATGATGGTCGCGCAAGTGTCGTAGGAAGACGATTGCCCCGCCATGGCAAGGTCTCGGATGCCCGTCTTCGGGCGTTCGAACCGCAGTCCATGCAGTGAGTTAAGAAGCGGCTCAAGGCGCCAGCCTTGAGCCGCTACGTTTTTGAGACCGTCCCCGCTTTTCCGCGCACCGCCACGGCGCACCTACCGTTCACCGGCGCTCATTCCATTCACGAAACGCGATATATGCCCGTAAGCGGTTCCCGAGCGCGGCCGAACGGCGTTTTCTTTGGAGAGGATGTGGTCGCCGATTACTTGACGATACCCGCTGCGAAAAGTGGGAATGTAATGGCCAGAGCGAAGGACGCACAGACGCGGCTTCTCCTCCCCCGCCCAAACCGGGAAGTCGCGCGCCCTTCTTGGAAGCCCGGATGCCAGCGCATCTCTCTCATTTCTCTCCTCTCTCCGCTGGCCTCCGGGCTTCTTCTCGTTTGGGACTACACTGATCCCCATGCCTTCCTGGAACATCCACGCGGCCCACGTTGAGCGGCTCCTCCGCGAGAGCGATCCTCGCGAGCTGGGCATTCGCGACGTGAACGTCTTCCTCTTCGGGAACTTCGCGCCGGACGTGTACGTGGGCTACCTCGTGGGCGACGTGAGCCACACGCTGCGCTACTGCGACACGCACGTAACGGCGCCGCACGCCATCCCGCTTCCCGGCGCGAGCGAGTTCTGGGACGACTACGTCGCGCCCGGCATCCTCGAGGGAGGGGTCGACGACCTCACGCTCGGGGTGTGGTGCCACCTCGTGGCTGATCGCTCCTACAACGCCCTCGTGCGCGCCTTCAATGCCGCCCACGACATTCCCGCGGGCACCACCACGCGCATCCGCAAGCAAAAGGACTTCGCGCACTTCGGCACGCTCCTCGCCCCCACCCTCCACGTGGAGACGACCCCCGCGCTGCTTTCCTCGTGCGAGCGCTTCGGACCCTATGAGATCAATCCCGAGGACGCGAGGAAGGCGGTGGCGGCCGCCGAGCGACTCTTGGGCGAGACGGCGGAGGATGCCATCTCGGGCGAGGCCGAGGAGCTCAGAGTGGGCCCCGCGGAGTGCGCGCGAGACGGCTACCTGCTCCTCACGAAGGGCTTCCTCGAAGCCGCCTTCAACGCCGCCGACGCTATGATCCGCGCGGGCCTCACGCGCTACGTGGCCGAGATGTTGGCCGCGGGATTCGACCCCACGGCGCCCGCCCCCGCGCGCGCCCCGATGCGAAAGCACCTCAAGGAGGGGCCGCCCCCAGCGGTTCTGCTCGCCGGAAACCCAGAAGCCGCGAGCTACGAGGGACGGAGCGGAAACGCGTAGGCTGAGATAGCCACGCCGCCCCGCCGCGTGTTCGGCGCGCAGAGCATGCCGAATACGCGGCGGGGCGGCAAAACGGGCTTGCGTGGGGCTTAGCTCCGCACCTCGGCGCCGAGCGACTTTTGCACCTTTCTCACGAGCTTCGCCATGATTGCGTCCACTTCCTCCGCCTTGAGCGTGCGGTCGGGAGAGCGGAAGGTGAGGCGGAAGGCCATCGACTTCTTGCCCTCGCCCACGCGCACGGGATCGCGGTAGACGTCGAAGAGCTCGATATCCACGAGCAGGCGCCCGCCCGCGGAATCAAGGCGCTGGACGCACGTTTCGTAGGTGGTCTTCTCGTCCACCACGAGCGCGAGGTCCACCTCGATGCCGGGGAAGATGGGGATGCCCATGAAGGGGAGCTCGTCGTGCGCGAGTTCCACGATCGCGTCCTGGTCGAGCTCGAAGGCCACCACCGACTGCGAGATGCCGAAGCGCTTGAGCGTCTCGGGATGCACGTCGCCGATCCACCCGAGGCGCCTCTTTCCCGCGCGCACCTCTGCGGCGCGACCCGGCATGAGCCAGCCGTAGCGCTCGGGCGAGGCGGCCACGTAGTGCACGCGCTCCACGCGAAGCTCGTCCAAGAGCGCGGAGACGATGCCCTTCGCATCGAAGAAGTCGAGCTCGCGGGGCTTTTCGTACCACGTCTCATCGCCCCAGGCGCCCGAAAGCACGCCCGCCACGCGATCGGGCTCGGCGGGCTGTGAGGCTTCGGGATTGCCGAGGAGCACGCGACCCTGCTCGTAGAGGGTCACGTTGGGCACGCCATGGTCGAGGTTATAGGCCACGGAGCGCAAAAGCCCGGGAAGAAGGGTGCGACGCATCTCGCCCTGGTCCATCGAGAGCGGGTTCAGGATGCGCACGGGGATGCCGAGCCCCACGTCCTCGCGGCCGAGGCGCTCGAGGTCGCCCTTCTCGGCGAAGTTGTAGTTGATCGTCTCGGAGAGGCCGGTCGCGCGGAGGATGCGGCCGATGGATTCCACGCGTTGCTGGGCCTTCGTGAGGCCTCCCGTGTGGTTCGCCGCCGCGGGTATCGTGGCTTCCACCTTGTCCATACCCCAGAGTCGGCAGACTTCCTCGATGAGGTCGGCCTCGCGCGTGAGGTCGGGGCGATTCGCGGGGCAGAGCACCGAGAGCGAGCCATCGGTGTCCTCGGACACCTCGCAGCCGAGGCGGCGCAGGCGCGAGACCATGAAGTCCTCGGGGATGTCCGCGCCGATGAACGAGCGGGCGCGCTCAGGGCGAAACGTCACGCGCACCGGCTCCACCGGACGCGGGTACACGTCGACGGCGCCCGGGCACACCGTGGCGCCACAGCACTCCTCGAAGAGCGCCGCCGCGATGTCGGCCACCGCCGCGGAACGCGAGGCATCGACGCCGCGCTCGAAGCGAAGCGAGGATTCGCTCATGAGGTCGAGGTCACGGCTCGTGTGGGAGATGGAGCCGGGGGCGAAGCAGGCGCTCTCGAGGAGCACGTCCACCGTGTGCTCGTCGATCTCCGAATCAAGGCCGCCCATGACGCCGGCAAGCGCCACGGCCTCTTCGCCGCCGTCGGTGATCACCGCCATGCCGGCTTCGAGCGTGCGCTCGGTGCCATCAAGGGTGGTGAGCTTCTCGCCCTTTGCGGCGGCGCGCACGACGATCGAGCGCTTGCCGTTTCGATCCTTGAGTTTGCCGAGGTCAAAGGCATGGAGCGGCTGGCCGGTGAGGTACATCACGTAGTTCGTCACGTCCACGACGTTGTTGATCGCGCGGGTGCCCGCCGCCTGCACGCGGCGCGCGAGCCACTTCGAGCTCGGCCCTATCTTCACGCCGCGCACGACGCGCGCCACGTAGCGGCTGCAGAGCTCGGGCGCCTCGATGGCCACGTCCACGAGCTCAGAGGCGTCCGGGCCCTCCTCGTGCTTGATGTGTGGAAGCTCGATGTGCGTGTCCTCGTCGAAGTCAGCCGAGACCTCAGTGGCAAAGCCCGTCATGGAGAGGCAATCGGGGCGGTTCGGCGTGATCTCGCAGTCGACGACGGTGTCGGCAAGCCCGAGGTAGCGCGCCGCGGGCACGCCGATGGGCGCGTCGTCGGGAAGGACCATGATCCCCGAATGGTCGTCGCCCAAGCCGAGCTCGCGCTCGGAGCAGTTCATGCCCTGCGATTCCACGCCGCGAAGCTTCGAGCGCTTGATCTTCACGTCGCCCGGAAGCACGGCGCCCTCGAGCGCCACCACCACGTGCTCGCCCGCGGCCACGTTCGGCGCGCCGCAGACGATCTGTAGCGGCTCCCCCGAGCCCACGTCGACGGCGCACACGTGGAGCTTGTCCGCGTTCGGGTGCTGCTCGCAGCTCTCAATGTAGCCCGTGACCACGTGGTCGAGCGCTTGGCCGGCCGTCTCCACGGCCTCCACCTCGGTGCCCGTGCGCACGAGCTCGGCCACGAGCTCAGCGGGGTCGTCCGGGAGGTCCACCATTGTCTTCAGCCACTCATACGAGACGCGCATGGCGAGGTTCCTTTCGTTTCGCGAAGGTCGCGGGGAGGAAGCGGGGGCTAGAACTGGGCGAGGAAGCGCATGTCGCCCGTCATGAGCATGCGGAGGTCGGGGAGGTCGTAGCGAAGGCACGCCACGCGCTCGGCGCCGATACCGAACGCGAAGCCCGAGTAGCGCTCGGGGTCGATCCCGCTCATCTCGAGCACGTTCGGATCAACCATGCCGCAGCCGAGGATCTCGAGCCAGCCGGTGCCCTTGCAGAAGCGGCAGCCCTTGCCACCGCACACGCCGCACGACACGTCCACCTCGGCCGAGGGCTCCGTGAAGGGGAAGAAGTGCGGACGATAGCGCGTGGCGCGGTCCTTGCCGAAGATGGCGCGGGTGAAGTGGTCGAGTGTGCCCTTGAGGTCGCCGAAGGTGATGCCCCCGTCCACCACAAGGCCCTCTATCTGCGTGAACTGCGGCAGGTGGTTCGCGTCGGCCGTATCCGGGCGAAAGACGCGCCCGGGGCTGATCATGTAGATGGGCGGCTTCTGCGCCTCCATCGCGTGCACCTGCACGGGCGAGGTTTGCGTGCGAAGGAGCAGCTCGCTCTCGGCGCGCGCCTCGCGCGCGGGGTCGCCATGGACGGGATCTGCCACGTAGAAGGTGTCGCGCGGCGATCGGCTCGGATGGTCGGCCGGGGCATTCAGGGCATCGAAGTTGTAGTAGGTCGTCTCCACATAGGGGCCGTCGATCACGTCATAGCCCATGCCGACGAACACCTGCTCCATCTCCTCGACGATCGCCGAGATGAGGTGCTGGGTGCCCACGTGCGGCGCACGGCCGGGCATGGTGACGTCGATCGCACTCTCGGCGATCTTGCTCTGGAGCGCCTCGGCCTCGAGCGCGCCCTTGCGCTCGGCGAGGGCCGCCTCCACCCTTCCGCGCACGTCGTTTGCCGCCTTGCCCACGAGCGGGCGCTCCTCAGGGGCGAGCGAGCCCATCGAGCGGAGGATCTGCGTGAGCGAGCCCTTCTTGCCGAGCACCGCCACGCGCACGGAGTCGAGGTCGGCGAGGCTCGCCGCCGCGCCGATCCGCGAAAGCGCTTCCGAGCCGATCTCCTGGAGCTCTTGCAAAGCGGCCATCATCAATTCCCTTCAAAGCACATCGCCCGCCCTCGTATGCGCAAGGACGGACGAATCCGCGGTACCACCTTGGTTGGCCTCGGGTTGTCTCTCCCGAAGGCCCGCTCTCATGCCCCGATGTCGGGGGGCGGCCGGCTTCCCTACTGGCGCCTCGAAGAGGCCGTTCAGGTCGCGGCTGGTGGAGTGAACGCGCGGCTCCAAGGCTCGTGGAAACCTCTCAGCCCACGGGTTTCCGCTCTGTCCGGGCCTTGGACGGGAGCCGCGCCCTCTCCGTCATCGCCTCAAGTGCCCAAGTCTAGCCCAACGCCTCGCGCCACGAAAACGGGGCCCGCGACTCATCTCACCGCGAACCCCGTCACGTTGCGAGATGCGATCGTTTAAGATCGGCTATTCCCGAGGAAGCCCCAAGCTCTCCACCCACTGCACTATCTCGGCATCGCCCGCGTTGGCGGCGAAGCGCTTGCCGGGACGCCAGCGGGTGTCGAAGGACACGCTGCGCTGGAGCGTGGGGATGGTGTCGCCGAGGCCACTCGAGCCCGAGGTGCAGAAGACGGCCATCGTCTTGCCCGCGAAGTCGTGTCCCTCGAGGAAGGTCTCCACGATGTGCGGCGCGGTGTACCACCAGATGGGAAAGCCGAGGACCACCGCCTCGTAGCCGGCCACGCTCGTGAGGTCGTGGTCGAGTTCGGGACGGCTCGTGGGATCGCCCATCTCGATCGAGCTTCGGCTCTGCTTGTCCTGCCAGTCGAGATCGGCCGAGGTATAGGGCTCGCGTGGCTTGATCTCGAAGAGATCGGCGTCCGCGGCCTTCGCCACCGCCTCGGCGATGCGTTTGGTAGCGCCACCGGCGGAGAAATACGCGACGAGTGTCTTTGCGCCCATGATCTTTCCTTTCCCTAGGCCTGCCACGCGAGCTCGCCCGCCACGTAGGTGGCGAGGTGCTCCATGGAAGGCGAGAACACGCAGAGGTCGGCATCGCGACCGGGCATGATCTGCCCGCAGACGTCGTCCATCCCCGCGGAGCGCGCGGGGTTGAGAGTTGCCATCTGCACGGCCTCGGCCGGGCTCGCGATCCCCCAATCCACGACGTTCTTCACCGCATGATCGAGCTCGAGGATGGAGCCCGCGAGGTTGCCGCCGTCCTTCAGACGCGCCGTGCCGTTTGCCACCACGACGGGAAGCTCGCCGAGGTAGAAGTCGCCATCGGGCATCCCGCCCGCGCGCATGCAGTCGGTGATGAGACACACGTGGTCGGTGCCCTTCGCGCGCATGACGATCTTCGCGGCCGCGGGATGCACGTGGTGGCCATCGCAGATGATCTCGGCGAAGGTCTCGGGCGTAAAGAGCGCGCAACCCACCATGCCCGGCTCACGGTGGTTGAGGCCGCTCATGCCGTTGTAGGTGTGCACGAAGAGGGTCGCGCCCGCGTCCACGCAGGCCTTCGCCTCCTCAAAGCTCGCGTCGGAGTGCGCGAGGCCCACGACGCATCCGAGCTCCACCGCCTTGGCGCAGAACTCCGCGGCGCCATGGCGCTCGGGCGCCACGTCGACCTTCACGACCTTGCCCGCGCAGCCGTCGATCCACTCCTCGAGGAGCTTCACGGATGGATCGAGGAGGTACGCGCCGTTTTGCGCGCCCTTGTGCTTTTCCGTGAAGAAGGGGCCCTCGAGATGCACACCCTCCACCTTCGCCGCGCGCGGCGCGTCCACGTGGTTGCCGATGATCGCGCAGGCCTGGTCGAGCTCATCGGGGGACGCGGTGAGGGTCGTGGCGAGGAAGGACGTGGTGCCCGTCTGTGGGAGCGCCTCCGCCATGCTTGCGAGCGATTCCTCGCTGAGATCCATCACGTCGTGGTCGAGGAAGCCGTGGATGTGCACGTCCACGAGGCCGGGAGCCACCCAGGCGTCCTCGAGGTCGCGGATCTCCACGTCCTTCGGGGATTCCGCGGAATAGCCGACGATCGTGCGATCGCGCACTTCGAGATACCCGGGGCCAGCTGGGCCCGAGGGCAGGAAGAAGCGCCGTGCCCTTAGCGCGAAATGTGCCATCGCCTACTGCGCCTTTCCCTTGCTGAGCGCCTGATAGGCGGCCCCGAGCGCGCCGGCGTCGTTTCCGAGCGAGGCGGGGAGGATCTGCGTGTTCTGGCACGCGGGGATGCTCCACTCCACGTAGTGTTCGCGCAGATAAGGCCCGAAGAGATCAAAGGCGCCGCTCATGCCGCCACCGATGACGAACACGCCGGGGTCGATGGTCATGGCCACGTTCGAGAGGGCACGCGCAAGGTAGTGCGCGAGGTCGGCCACGGCGGCCGTCGCGGCGGCATCGCCCGCGCGCGCAGCCTCGAAGATCGGCAGCGCGTGGGCCTCGTGGTCGAGCTTCACGGGCTCCACGCCGAGAGAGGCGCAGTGCTCCTTGTAGTTCAGCACGAGGCCGCGCGAGGAGGCGTACATCTCGAGGCAACCCCTGAGCCCGCAGTTGCACTGGCGCCCGTTCTCGACCACGTTCGTGTGGCCAAGCTCGCCGCCCGCGCCATGCGCCCCGACGACGATCTTGCCGTCGATGACGATGCCGCACCCCACGCCCGTGCCGAGCGTGATGAAGACGAGGTTCTTTGAACCGGCGCCCGCGCCCTTCCAGAGCTCGCCAAGGGCGGCGGCGTTCGCGTCGTTCACCGGCCAGATACCGCATCCGGGGAAGACCTTCGCGAGCTCGACCATGAGTCCCTCGAGGTCGAGCGAGATATTCGGGGCGTTCGTGAGCTTGTCCTCAGGCGAGACCACGCCCGGCACCGCGAGGCCCACGTCGGCCACGCGATCCGCGTCATCGCCCGCCACCGCGAGGATCGATTGCGCCACCTTCGCGAGCTCATCCTCGGATTGCATGATGCCCGTGCGCACGGCGGTCTGCGAGATGATCTCGCCGTCCATGGAAATGAGCGCCGCCTTGACGGTGGTGCCTCCGATGTCGATGCCCACGAGCAGATCTTTTTCTGCCATCGCTACACGCCCCTTTCCATGGCCTTCTTCACGAGGCCGTCGACGAACTCCGAAAACGAGATCCCCGCCCCGTCGAGTGCCATGGGCACGAGCGAGGTCTCGGTCAGTCCCGGGAACACCTTGAGGTCGAGCACGAGCGGGCGATGCCCGTCCCACACCATGTCCACGCGCGCGAGGTCACGGCACTGGAACGCGCGGAAGACGAGGCGCGCGGCGGCCATGCAGGCCTCTTGGATATCGGCCTCCTCGTCCGCGTCGTCGGCGAGGTCGCCAGGGTTGGGCGGGCAGTAGTAGCGCACGGCGTCGGGATCCTGGCGCGCCTTCACGTCGAAGAAGCCCTCGAGCGGGCGGATCTCCACCGGGGGCAGCACAAGCTCGTTTCCCGGCGTGCCCATGACGGCGAGCGAGAGCTCCACGCCCTCCACCCATTGTTGGATGACCACCACGTCGTCGAATGCGAGCGCGGCCATGATGGCCTCGCCGAGCTCGCCTTGGCCCTCGACCTTCGTGAGGCCCATCGCGCTCCCGCCCTTCGCGGGCTTTACCGCGAGCGGGAAGTCCACGCCGAGGCGCTTCGTCACGAGGTCGAGCGCCTTCGCGGCGCCGAGATCCTTGAAGGCGTCGAGCGGAAGGGCCACCTGGGGCGGCCATTTCACGACTGCCTCGTCCTCGACGCGCTGCATGATGAAGGGGAGCTCGGCCTTCGACCACGTCGTGCGGCAGACGGGCGGCGTCGATCCCACGTAGGGGATGCCGAGGAACTCGAGGAGCGCGGGCACCGCGCCGTCCTCGCCGCCCTTTCCGTGGAGGGCGACCCACGCCATGTCGGGCTTCTCTTCGCGAAGCGTGTCCACGAGGTGCTCGGTGGCGTCGAGCGGCAGCACGTCGTAGCCAAGGTGCTCGAGCGTGCGGCACACGTGGCGCCCGCTCGAGAGCGAGAAGGTCCGCTCGAAGGAGGAGCCGCCCATGATGACGGCGATCTTGGGTGTGGACATCGTCGATCCCTTCCCCGGCGCGTGCGCCGGCTCTCAGCCCTCGAGGGGGTTTTCCGCAAGGACGCCCGCGTCGAGCATCGCGCGATAGAGCTCCATGCGCTCGTCGATCGCATCGGCGAGGCGGTGGATGGCCTCGCGGATGTTCTCGGGTGTCTCATAGGAGAAGTTCACGCGCATCGCCGAGCGCCCGCGACCATCGGGATAGCAGTTCGTGCCCGGCACATAGGCCACGCCCGCCTCGAGCGCCGTCGCGAGCATCTGCTCGGTGTCGAAGTAGGGCGGAAGCTCGATCCACAGGAAGAAGCCACCCTCCGGATTCGTCCACTTCGCCTCGGGCGGGAAGAACTCCTCGAGCGCGGCAATCATCGCATCCTTGCGCTCGCGATACTTCACCACCGTCTTGTCGAGCACGGCGCGCCAGTCCACATCATGGAAGTAGTGCTCGCAAAACACCTGGTTGTAGGCCGAGACGCAGAGCCCCGCGCCCTGGAGGCAGAGGTTGAGCTTCGCGAGGAGCGGCTTCGGCGCGATCATCCACGCGAGGCGCAGGCCCGGAGCGAAGGTCTTCGACACGGTGCCGAGGTAGATCACGCTCTCATCCATGGCCTTCAGGCACGGCAGCGGCTCGCCTGAGAAGCGCAGGCGCCCATAGGGATCGTCTTCGATGACGGGCACATCCCACTCGTGGCTGAGCTCGAGGAGGCGCTTCCTGCGCTCGAGGCTCATGGTCACGCCCGCGGGGTTCTGGAAGTTCGGGATCACGTAGATGAACTTCGCCACGCCTTTGCCGAGCTCGGCAAGCTTGGCCTCGAGGAGGTCCATCCGCATGCCCTCCTCGTCGAGATCCACGACCTCGAACGTGGGCTCGTAGGCCGAGAAGGCCTGGAGCGCTCCGAGGTAGCTCGGGCCCTCGACGATGATGTGGTCTCCGGGGTTGATGAACACGCGGCCGATGAAGTCGAGCGCCTGCTGGGAGCCCTCGGTGAGGAAGACCTCGTCGGGGTCCACGTGGATGTCGAAGTCGCTCACGAGCTCGCACACGGTCTCGCGCATCTCCTGCCGCCCGTCCGAGCCGCCGTACTGGAGCGCCTTCAAGCCCTCCTCGAGGATGGCGCGCTTCGCGCACTCCGCCACCTCGTCGAGTGGAAGCGACGAGATGTCCGGCATGCCGCCGGAAAGGCCGATCACGCCGGGGCGCGAGATGGCGGCGAAGAGGTCGCGCACGGCGCTTCGCCGAAGCGATTCGAGCCGCGTGGCGTAGAAGTCCTCGAATTCGTCGAACGCCAATCGTGAGCTGGGCATGGGCGATCTCCTTTGCAAGGTCCGCGGACACCGCCTGGAAAGGGGACGGCCCGCGTGGCCCATTCTAGTGAGCCGCGGGGCACGCGCTTGCGCCAAGATCGCAGGTGGCTCGGCTTGCGCGGGGCATGGACGTGGCGAGGGAGTCGTGCGAGAGACGGGCTCAGTCTGCGCCCTCATGCGACGCGGCGTGGGTATCGCCGGCGGGGCGGCTGCGATGGCGACGACGTGCGCGTCCGGGCTTCTTGTCGCCCTCGGCGCTCGGCGAGGGATCGGCGGGCGAGGGCTTTTGCGAGCGCGGGCTCTCGCCCTGCGCCTGCGTGCCCTCGGAAGGCCTCGGCTTGCGGCCACCCCTCCTGCGGCGTGGCTTCTTCGGCTGATCGTCCTTGGCGTCTCCGCCCGCGTTCGAGTTGGCCGGGGGAGTGGCCTTGGCACCCGCGTCCTGAGCTCCCGACGGCTTTTTCCTGCGCCTGCGGGAGCGTTTCTTCGGCGCTACCTCCGCGCCTTGCGCAGCGTCCTTCGGCGTCTCGCCGCGCACCTGCGTCGCTTCTTGGGCCTTGGCCTTGCCACGGCCACGACGCCTGCGGGAACGTCGATTCTTGGACGGTGCTCCGCTCTCCGCGCCCTCCGCGCTCGCGTCCCGCTCTCCCGTGCTCGCAACCCCTTCTTCGCGCGGGCCGCGCGTGGCCTTGCGGTGCCTGCGCTTTGCGCCGGAGCCCGCCGGGGCGGCCTCATCCCGCGCTCGTCCGCTTTCCCCCGCGGCCTCTGCGCCACCGGGCCGACGGCGACGCTTCGACTTCTTGGCCGTCGCCTCGTCGAGGAGCATGTCCTCGGGCGCGAGGTATTCCTCGTTTTCGAGCTCCTCCTCGGCTTCTAGCTGAGCGAGGGCGAGGCGCACCTGCGCCGAATCGAGCGCTTCGAGCGCTTCGCGCGTCACGCAGTCCGGACGGCATACGCTGTGATTGCGCTCCGCCTGCTCACGCGCCTGCTCGCTCGCCTCCATGCAGGCGATGGGCACCTTGAACGACTTCGCGTTTTCCAGGCGAAGCGTCACGGCCTCGCGCGGCGTGTCGAGTTCCGTCACGCGCGCCTCGCCCATCGGCGTCTGCACGCGGGCGTTTCGCTTCGGCGCACGGCTCTTGAAATCGCGATAGACGTCGTTTTCGTAGCGCAGGCAGCACATGAGGCGTCCGCACGCGCCACTTATCTTCGGCGAGGAGAGCGGGAGATCTTGATCCTTGGCCATGCGAATCGTCACCGTGCCGAAGCCCTGGCCGAGCCTCGTGCAGCAGAACTCCTGGCCACAGTGCGCGATGCCGCCCATGATGGAGGACTGTTCGCGCGGCCCAAGCTGGTGCATATCCACGCGCTGGTCGAGCTGGCGCGAGAGATCGCGCGCGAGCTCGCGGAAGTCCACGCGCCCCTCGCTCATGAAGTAGCAGACCACGCGTTCGAGCCCGAAGAGATACTCCACTCCCACGGGCTTCATCGGGAGCTCGTGCGCCGCCACCGCCTCCTGGAAGACGGGGAACGCGTCGCGCCCCTGCGCCTCGCGCTCGTCGGCCACGGCGTCGTCCTCGGGGGTGGAGAGGCGAAGGACCGGTGCGAGCGCCTCGCCGCCAAGCTCCCTGTCGAGCCGCTCGTCATCCCATTCCTCGGGCACGCCGGTGGCGATGCCGCGCTCCGTGCCGCGCGCCGTGGAGCAGATCACCGCGTCCCCGCGCCGTATCTCGAAGCCAGAGGCGTCGAACCAAAGATCACGCGCCGCGAAGGGGAATTTCACCGAGCAGACGGTTGCCATAAGAGCTCCTTTAGGGAGAGGAAGAGCACCTGCAAGACGAGCACGGGCGTGGTCGAGCGATTGAGGTGGCGCGACGCCCGCGCGCACGAATCGAGCGCGGCGAGAAGCGACTCTCGGCCGCGGGATGCGAGCGCGGAGACGAGTTCCGTGGCATCTGCGTTGAGGGGCGCCTCTGAAGAGCCGGCACTGCACGCAAGCGCATCGCGAAGGATCGTTTCCACCACGCGCACCGCCTCGGCGAGCGCCCTGCGCTCGGTGGCCGACGCCGCGCGTTTCTTTCGATCCTCGATGGCCTGGCGCGCCGTGCGCGTGAGGAATTCGTCGAGCGAATCATCCTCTTCGTCGCCGAGCACCTCGCCTCCCGCGGCGCCCGCGCGTGCGCGCGCCACGAGGTTCTCCGCAAGCGAAAGCGCACTCCAGTCACTCGGCGCCTCGGGGCTCGCGAGGAAGGCGCGGATGTCGTCCCGATTGGCTTGGCGCTCCGTGCTCTCGAGGAACCTCTTCGCCTGCTGCGCCGACGCGGCGATCGCGAGCGCCATCCGCGCGCGCTCCGGCGTCTCGCCCGAGAGGAGCGCACTCTCCGCCGCGCTCGGGTCCACCGCGGAAAACGGCACCACCGAGCAGCGGCTTCGGATGGTTTGAAGCACGGAATCGGCAGAGGGGGCGCAGAGGATGAAGACGACGTCGGCCGCGGGCTCCTCAAGCGTCTTCAGGAGGGCGTTCGCCGCTTGGACGCCGAGCGTATCGGCTTCCTTCACGATGTAGACCTTGCGAGGGGCTTCGATTGGCGTGAGCGCCGCGTCGGAGATCATCTCGTGCACTTGCTCAAGGAGGTAGCCGCGGGTGGCCGAGAGGGGCTCGAGCACCTTCACATCGGGGTGCGACCCATGATCGACCCGTGCGCACTGGACGCACTGGTCGTCTTCGGGGCAGCCCCCAAGGGGACAGACGAGCGCCTTCGCAAGCGCGAGCGCCGCGTCCTCCACGATGGCGTTTCCCGAGAAGAGATAGGCGTGGGAGATGCCCCGCGCGCCTCCCCGTGACGGGACGTCCGCGCGTTCCGCGTCGAGGGAACGCTCGAGATAGGCGAGCACGCGAGGCTGCCCCGCGAGCACTTCTTGAAGCGGAGCGCGCGTCACGAGCGCTTCCCTCCGAAACGTGTCCCGATGACCTCTGCCACCTGGGCGAACGTGTCATCCATGGAGCCGGAGGCGTCGATCACGCACATCCGAGTGCCCTCGGCCTCGGCAAGGGCGAGATAGGCCTTGCGCACCTTCTCGGCGAAGGCGTTCCCCTCGAGCTCGATGCGATCCGCCTCCTCGGCGCGCCTCCTCGCCGCCTCCTCGACGGGAAGGTCGAGGATGAAGGTGAGGTCGGGGACCACGCCAAGCGAGCCGAGCTCGTTCGCCTTCTGGATGAAACTCGCGTCGATGCGGCGGCCGCCGCCTTGGTAGGCCGTCGTGGAATCGAAGAAGCGATCGGCGATCACCCACGCACCGCGCAAAAGCGCCGGTCGTATGACCTCCGCCGCGAGCTGGGCGCGAGCCGCCTCGTAGAGCAGGAGCTCGCACTCCCTCGCCATCTCGAAGTTTTCCGGGTCGAGCAAAAGGGCGCGGATCTTCTCGGAGAGGCGGGTGGAGCCGGGGTCGCGTACGAGCACGACCTCAACGCCAATTTTTCCGCAGACTTCCGCAAGGTGCGCGGCATGGGTGGACTTGCCGCAGCCGTCGATCCCTTCGAAGCTCACGAATCGCCCGTGCGCCATGTCCACCTCCCTCAAGCCTATGAGCTGCGCCTCCTCGAGGATGACGCAGACGACGTCCTCGAGCGCGAGGACGTCCTGCCCCGGCTGCCGCCACGCCTCCTCGGCGCGCGTTTCTCGCGATCCGGACACTCTAGGTTAGGACAGAGCTCCCACGGACCGCGGTCGGTTTCCACGGAAACGATGGGGGCACCACAAGCCGGACACGTTTTGCCCGTCGCGGAGAGCTTTCCTCGTGCCGGCAGCGGGTAGGACGTGTGGCATTCCTCGTAGTTCTCGCAGCGGATGAAACGCTTGCCCGTGCGCTCGGACTTATGCGCGATGAGCTTACCCTCGCGACCCTCCGCGGCGCACGTGGGGCACTCCCCCACCACAACGTCCGACTCCTCGTTCGTGGCGCACCGCGGATTCACGCAGGTTTCATAGGGCTTTCCGCGGAAGGGGCGCACCCTCACGCGGGGCGCGCCGCACGAAGGGCACGGATCGTCGAGCGGCTCGAGGCGCCCGTTCGGCACGGGGTAGGTGACGTCGCAATCGGGCCAGCCCATGCAGCCGATGAAACGGCTCTTCGTCTTGGGCGAGTTCTTCACCACGAGGTCCTTGCCGCATTTCGGGCACGCGCCCACGCGCGCATCGGCGGTCACGGCGTCGGCGATGGAGGCCGCGAGGTCGTCCTTATGGGTGATGAGCTCGGCGAGCTGCGTGGCGAGGAGCTCGCGCGACGTCTCCACGACGCGCTCCTCGGTGTCCTTGCCGTCGGCGACTTCGCTCATGGAATCCTCGAGCTCGCTCGTCATCTGCGGCGTCGTGATCCTCGGGGCATAGGCATCGAGCGCCGCGATGATCGCCATCCCGAGCTGGCTCGGCACGAGGGGGTCGTCCTTCAGGTAGTTCACCGAGATGAGGCGATCGATGATCGAGGCGCGCGTGGACTTCGTGCCGAGGCCGCGCTTCTCCATCTCCTGGATGAGGCGTCCCTGCGAGTAGCGCGCGGGTGGTTCGGTTTGCTTCGCCTCGAGTACGAGGTCGTGGACGCCCACCACGTCGCCCTCGGAAAGCTCGGGGAGGATCTCGTCCTTCTTCTGGCCGAAGTGGTAGATCTCGCGATACCCGGCCACCTTCAGCACATCGCCCTTCGCGCGGAAAGGCTCGCCGGAAACGTCGAGCTCAACCGTGGTGCCCTCGATGGTGGCCGGCCCCATGAGCGTGGCGAGGAAGCGCCGCGCGATGAGGTCGTAGAGCCGAAGCTCCTGCCCCGAGAGCTTTCCGGCGTCCGCCGCCGCGGTGGGGTAGATGGGCGGGTGGTCAGTCGTCTGCTGCTTGCCGCGCGTGGCCGTGATCTTCGGCTGCGCGAGGATCTCCTTGCACACCTTCGAGTACGCGTCCACCGAGCTCAGCGCGCGCACGCATCCCGCAAGGTCGAGCGAGGAGGGATAGACGGTGTTGTCCACGCGCGGATACGAGATGAAGCCGTTCATGTAGAGCGATTCGGCGAGGCGCATCGTCCGACCGGGCGCGATGCCGATGGAGGAGGCGGCGGCTTGGAGCGAGGTCGTGTTGAAGGGCGCGGGGGGGCGCTGCGTGCGGCTCCTCTTCGCCACGGAGCGCACGGTGCCAGAGGTGGCGTCCCTCACGTGCGCGAAGGCGCGGTTCGCCTGCTCCTCGTCCTTGAACTGGCCCTTGGCATGCGAGATCTTGAAGTCCTCGCCGCCCTTTTCGGCCACACCGCCGATCACCCAGTAGTCCTCGGGCACGAAGGCGAGGCGCTCCTTCTCGCGCTCCACGACGAGGGCGAGCGTGGGCGTTTGCACGCGCCCCGCGCTTCGCACGTTGCCGAAGCCGCCGCGCTTGGCCACGGTGAGGTAGCGCGTGAGCACGGCGCCCCAGATGAGGTCGATCTCCTGGCGGCTCTCGCCCGCGGCCGCGAGATCGCGATCCACCTCGACGAGGTTCGTGAAGGCATGCTCGATCTCGGCCTTCGTGTAGGCCGAGTAGCGGGCGCGCTTGGCGGGAAGGTACGGCGCCGCCTCGTGCACCTGGTCGAGCGCGTCGGCGCCGATGAGCTCACCCTCACGGTCGAAGTCCGTGGCCACGATCACGCTATCCGCCTTGTTGGCGAGATTCTTCAACGCGCGAATGATCTGTCGCTCCGCCGGCTTCTTCTCCACCGGCGACCATACGAGGTACGGGAGCGAATCGAGATTCCAGCCCTTGAGCGACACGCCGTCCGCTTGGTAGGGCTTGCGCTTGCTCGAGAAGGGCGGGCGGGCGAGGCCGTCCGGGAGGTCGGCGGGCATGACCTCGCCCTCCTCGTCGATGGAAAACCAGCCCTCGGCGTCGCTGAACTTCAGCTCCTCGGGAAAATCGGGCTCGAGGATGTGGCCCTTGAGCCCGATCGTCACCCACTCCTCGCCTTCGCGCTCGAAACGATAGACCGGCACGCCGTAGACGCTGTCCTTCTTGGGAGCCGCGCCCTTCGCGAGCAGTCGCGAGATCTGGCGCGACGCATCGCTCTTCTCGGTAATCACAAGCCGCATAAAAGGTCCTTTTGTGTTCGTGGGGTGCGTGGGGGGTCCTCGCCGGCACGCGAGCCGGCGACCTCCCCTCAGCGCGCGCCCTACTATAGCCACTCGAAAACGCGGCGCAATGCGGGCCACGATCTGGCCAAAATCAAACCAACCACGTGTGAGACGAGCTCAAAGGCCCCGTTCACGGGCTTTTACGCCTCTTCGATCTCGTGATTCGTGTAGTCGTCGCGCGTCCACTTGAGCGATTCCTTGCCGTCTTTCGCCACGAGGATGTAGCGCGCGATGGCAAGCGAGATCTCATAGAGCAGCACGAGCGCCGCGAACATGAAGAACATCGTCACCGGCGAGGCGTCCGGCGTCGTGAACGCCGAGAGGATGAGGAGGCCGATGTAGACGTAGCGCCAGTTCTCGCGGAAGACCTTGTAGGGCACGAGGTGGAAGATCGAAAGGTAGAAGATCACGAGCGGAAGCTCGAAGCCGAGACCGAAGCCCAGCTCGAGGAGCATCATGATGTTGAGGTAGTCCTCGGCGTTGGGGATGACGGTGGCGAAGGCCACCGACTGCTCGACCATCCACCCCATCGCCGTGGGCAGGATGATGAAGTAGCAAAACACCATGCCGATGAGGAAGAGCACCACGAAGGCGGCCACCGTGGGCACCACCCAACGGCGCTCGTTGGGCTTCAGCGCGGGCAGCGTGAAGGCCATGATCTCCCAGATGATGATCGGCAGGCAGATGATCACCGAGCAGAAGAACGCCACCTTGAAGCGGATGGTAAAGCCGCCGAGGGAGCTGAACACCGCGAGCTGCCCGTCGTTTGGCAGGATGCGGCGCACAGGGTCGAGGAAGATCTCGATGATGGTGGGCGTGGCCATGTAGACCACCACCGCGCAGACCACCACCGCGACCACGATGATGGTGAACCTGCGGCGAAGCTCGCCGAGGTGATCCATCAAGGGCATGCGCGCGGGTCCTATGGGCATGGCCTATGCCTCCTCGGCTTCGGGCCCTACGCTCGGCTCGGGATCGGCTCCGGACTCGGACTCGAGCTCGGATTCAGGCTCATCGTCATCGGCTTCGCTAAGGCCCCAGATGGACGCGATGCTCGGAGCCTCGGGCTCCTCCTCGACAACGCGTTCCTCCACCTCAACCGTCGCCGCCGGCGCATCCGCCTCGCTCGCCGCCTCGGCCCTCGCCGGGGCACTCCCCTCGGCCGCCTCAGCCACCTTCGCGGCCTTTTCCGCGGCGAGGCGCGCGCGGCGCTCCGCGAAGGTCTCCTTTGAGCGATCCGCGAGGTTCGCCTTGTCTTGCTTGGGCGTGACGGGAGCCTGCGCGCTCGTGGAGGCGGCGGCGCCCACCGCGCTCGAAACCCCGGCGGCCGTGGCGCTGGCCGATTGGCTGATGGGGTCGATGACCTCGCTCTTCACGACCTTCGTCACGCTATCGGAAGCTTGGCGGAACTGCCGGATGCCACGGCCGATCGTGCGGCCCATGCTCGGCAGCTTATCGGGCCCGAAAAGCAGGAACGCAACGATGAGGATGAGGACGAACTCGGTGTCGCCGATGCCAAACACGCGCCCCCCTCCCCTTCGCTCAGGCCAAAGACCCTAGAAGTGTAGCGTCGAGCTCGGCCTTTTCAAAACCTGAGCTGAGGGGAAGCCGCAATCGCCGAGGTACTAGCCCTCTTGCACGTGGAACTCGGTGCCCACGCCGAGGAGCGTGAGGACGCGAAGGACGTTGGGCTGCGGTTTGGAGAGGGTCATCTCCCCGCCCGCCTCGGACATCTTGTGCGCCGCGCCCACGAGCACGCCGATGCCGGTGGAATCGATGTAGGGCACGCTCGCCAGCGAGACGTCGATGGACTTCACGCCCTCGTCGACGAGTCCTTCGAGCACTTCGGACAGCTCGCTCGCGTTCGACACGTCAACCTCGCCCGCAACCTCGACCCTTGCGTGCTGTTCATCAACGGTGCGGTGAATGGTGAGGCTCATGGTTTCAAACCCCTTCCATCGTGAATCGAGCGCAGTCCCGTGGATTCGTCCACTAGCCTGAAAGCATTTTAAGGTTTATGAGTTCCGCGCGAACCTTCATTCGGCCTCTGACCCGCCGGCGGTCGATGAACCATCGTCTGCGGTGGAATCCTCATCCGACGCGCCCTCGTCCGTTCCCGTCTCGGCGCTCTCGGAGGTGTTTTGCAGCGCCTCGATCTGCTGCTCGCAATAGCTCTTCACGCCGAGCGCGTCATCGGGATCCGCCGCCACGCCCTTCTCGTAGCACTCGAGCGCCGTCTCCGTGGCGCCTTGCGCGGAGTAGATCATGCCGAGGTTCGCCCACGCACTCGCATAGTCGGTTGAATCCGCGAGGTTGGTGAGGGAGGCGATCGCCTCGCCGGTGTTGCCCAGGTAGTAGTCGCAGAGCGCCTCCGACACGCTGGCCTGCTTTGCCTCCTCGCTATCCGTCGAGCCCAGGAGCTCGAGGTACTTCGCGTACGCGTTCTTCGCCTCGCCGAAGACGCGCTGCACTTCGGCCTGGAATTCCTCGGTGGCGCCGAACATCTGCGCGTAGCTGCCCCACTGGTAGTACGTGTTCGCGAGCTCGAGCTCGGCGTCCGCGTTCGTGGGATCGGCCGAGAGCTCGCCCTCGAGCTCGTCGACGAGCGGCTGGTAGCGCTCCTGGAATCCCTCGACCGTGGTGGGGATTGATTCGGAGGACGAGGGCTGCGCGAAGATCTGCGCAAGCGAGGGGAGCATGAGGCCGAGGGCCACGATGACGGAGATCACGATGACGGCGATCTCCTTGCCCGAGCGCTTCTTCTTCCCGTTCTTCTGCGCGGCGAGCTCTTCCTGCTGCTTCTTGTAGCGAGCGCGCTGCGCCGCGACGGTTTGCTTGTTGCGTTTCTTGGGCCGCTTGGTTGCCATGGGAGCGAGAACCCTCCTCGTGCTGCGCCCGAAACGGGACGCGTACATGTTTCAGCGATCGAATCTGCCAGAAAGTCCAAATGGGTAGCGTACACGTTTGCTCGCCCTTTGGCTCCCCGCTGCCACGCGAGATCGCGATTTGTCCACGGCTCCCGCGCTCGCGGGGCCCCCTCAGCCCCTCGCCTCGCGCGCGAGACGCGCGCATACGAGCCGCGCGCACGTGCAAAAGACGTCGAGCGCCTCGCTGAGCTCGTCGAGCGTGGGGTACGAGGGCGCGATGCGAAGGTCGCGATCCTTGGGATCCTCGCCACCCGGCCACGTGGCACCCGCGGGGGTGAGGGTCACGCCCACCTCGCGGCAAAGGGCCACGATCGCCCTCGCACTCCCCTCCGGGCCACGGAAGCTCACGAAGTACCCTCCGCGAGGCGCACCCCACGAGCAATCGTCGATGCCCGCAAGCCCCTCCTCGAGCTTGCTCGCGACGATCTCGAAACGTGGCCGCAGGACCTCGGCCTCGCGCGCCATATGGGCCTTGAGTGCCGCGAGGTCCGGCAGGTAGCGCGCGTGCCTGAGCATGTTCACCTTGTCCGAACACACCCTCTCGATGGCGAAGGTCGTCTCGAGGTCGGCAAGGTCTTCGGGCGAGGCCGCCACCGCCGCGATCCCCGCCCCGGGGAAGGTGATCTTCGAGGTGGAGGCGAACTCGTAGACGAGGTCGCGGCCGCCCGCCTCCTCGATGGCGCCGAAGATCTCGAGGAGTTCGTCGCCCTCGACATAGAGGTCGTGGACCGCGTACGCGTTATCCCAAAAGACGCGGAAATCGGGCGCCGCGGGTGCAAGGCGCGCGATGCGGCGCACCACCTCGTCGGAGAAGGTGATGCCGGTGGGGTTCTGATACTTCGGAACGACCCACATGCCCTTCACGGCGGGGTCGGCCACAAGCTTTTCGATGACGTCCATGTCCGGGCCGTCCTCGCACATCGGCACGGGGATGTTCTCGATGCCGAAATGCTCGGTCATTGCGAAATGGCGATCATAGCCGGGGCTCGGGCAGAGGAAGGCCACGCGCGGAAGCGTGCCCCAAGGCGCCTCGCCGCGCACCCCGCGCACCCATGCGTGCACGAGGCAGTCGAACTGGATGTTCAGGCTCGAGGCGCCGGCCACCACCACTTTGCGCTCATCGCAGCCCATGATGGCCGCCATGAGGCGCTTCGCCGAGGGAATGCCCCAGGGAACCCCGTAATTCGCCGCGTCGACGCCCTCGTCGTTGAGGTCGGAATCGGCGTTCAGCACGTCCAGGAGCGGCCGCGAGAGGTCCACCTGCGCGGGGCTCGGCTTCCCGCGCGCCATGTCCAAGGAAATGCCCTTTGCCGAGAGCGTTTCCACCTCGGCTTCAAGGCTCGCGATCGTCGCGTCAAGCTCAGACGTATCCATGGAAGCGAAATCCCACGCCATTCTTGCCCGCCTTCCCTCCCGTGGGCGGCACCGCGAATCCCGCCGGGCGCCGCAGCGTATGCTTGGCTCAATGCTAAGGCTCCGCCATGCGAAGGCGCGCCCACATCGCGTGGCTTTCGAAGATCCGAGCCGAAGTTGAAACGTCCGCGAGATGAAGGCGAGGTGGCACATGGCCGACGGGCACTTCGATGCCGTGTTTGAGGAGGGAGATCTCCAACGCCTCGTAGACGCGCTCTATAGAGACGTAAAGCGCGTGGACAAACGCGAGGTGCTCACCCTCGCCGACGCCTTCGACGTGGGCCCCTACGCGCGCGAGATCGCGCAATCCCTTCCCGCGGGCTCCTATACCCGCACCCAGCTCACCACGCAGCTGAACTCGACGATCACCGCCCACGGCTGGACCCTCAAGCTGGGGCTCTTGGAGTAGCTTCGAGCGCATCCCCTCATTCGGGTTCGTCGGATGGGGCTCCGTGCGGGAAAACCGGAGGATCACCTGCTGCGCTCGACGGCGCGATCGAGGAGCGCCTCGTCCTCGGCCTCCTCTTCCTCCTCCTTGCTCGCCTCGCCCGAGTCTCGGCGCTTGCTAAAGACGAGGAGGAAAATCGAACCCATGAAGGCCGCCGTGAGAGAGCCCACGAGGATCGCGCACTTCACGGCGAGCACGTGCGCGGGATCGGAGAACGCGAGCCCGGCGATGAGGATCGACATCGTGAAGCCAAGCCCGCCCATGAGCCCCACGCCCACGATCTGAACCCAATCCACCCCCTCCGGGAGCTTCGCGAAGCGGATGGCCACGAGAAGCGCGGTCACTGAGATGATGCCGATGGGCTTTCCCAGCACCGCGCCCACGTAGGCGCCGATCGTGATGGGGTCGGTGACGATCGAAAGGATGTCCACGCCCACGAGCCGCACCTGCGCGTTCACGAAGGCGAATATCGGCAGGATCACGAAGTTCACCGGCACCGTGATGGCGCGCTCCATGCGCTCGAGCGGCGGCGTCACGTGGTGCATGATGCGCTCGACGTCCCCGGCGATCCGCGTGAAGCGGTGCTGGCCGAGCACGTGGATGTTGTCGTCGTAGGTCTCGTCGAGCTCGATCGCCTTGCGGCGAAGCCACGGACGCAGCTTCGAGAGCCGGATCTCGCTCTTCACCGGGAGGAAGAACGCGAGGATCACTCCCGCGAGCGTGGCGTGGATGCCCGAATCGTAGACGCAGACCCAAAGCGCGAGCCCCACCACGAGGTAGTGGCGGATCTGGAAGGCCTTGCGCTTGTTCATGATGGCGAGGATGACGATGCACATGCCACTCGCCGCGAGCCAGGGAATGCTGGGGGTCTTTCCGTAGAAGGCCGCGATCACGATGATCGCGATGATGTCGTCGGCGATGGCGAGCGTGGAGAAGAAGACCTTCGTGCCGGGCGCCACCCTGTCGCCGAGAAGCGACATGACGCCGAGCGCGAAGGCGATGTCCGTGGCGATGGGGACGGCCCATCCCTGCATGGCGCCACCGGCGTTCACCGCGAGGTAGATGATGGCGGGAGCGGCCACGCCACCCACGGCGGCGAGCATGGGAAGCGCCGCTTGGCGCGGCTTTCTGAGCTCGCCCACCGTCACCTCGTATTTGAGCTCGATCCCCACGAGCAGGAAGAAGATCGCCATGAGGAAGTCGTTCACGAACGCCTCGAGCGACATCGACGCCGTGAAGGAGCCGAAGCCAATCGAGAGCGGCGCCTCGAGGACGGAGCGCACCACCTCATAGGCGTCGGTGTTAGCGATCACCACTGCGAGGAGCGCGGCGAAAACCATGACCCCCGCGGCGATCGTGCCATCGCCAAACACGCGACCCGCGCGCTGGCGAATGGCCATGCGCTGCTTGACTTCGGGATACGCGATGATCGACGCGGGCGAGCCGGCGGGCACGCCCGTCATGTGCGGCTCAACTTGACCCGTGGGCTCGGGGGCGCGATCGCTCATGTGACGCCGGCGACGCTAAGCCGTGGCAGCCGCGAGGATGGGCGCCGCGATCTGCTTCTTCCTCGAGAGCACGCCGGGAAGCCACACGCCGCCGGGCTCGTCCTCGATGCCAAGGCCGCGCTCGGGGAGGCTCTTATCGCCGCACATGAGGATCTGCGATCCCTCCTCCATGATGTCCGTCACCGCGAGCACGAGGGTGTCGGCGTTCTTCTCCTTGCGGAAGCTCTCCATCGCGGCGCGGAGCTCGGGAAGGCGGCTCAAGGCGATGTTCTTGTCCACCGTTTCGTACTGGCCGATGAAGACACGCTTGCCGTTGATGACGAAGCCCTTGATGTCGTGCGCCACCATCTCGTCGGGCGTGTATTTGTCGGTCGCGCGGTTCGTGAAGATGTTCATGCCGAAGTCCACAGGATCGAGCCCGAGGATCTCGCCGATGTTCTCCACGAACTGGCGGTCGATCTCCGTGGTGGTGGGGCTCTTCATCATCACCATGTCCGTCATCATCGCGGAGAGCAGGCACGAGAGCTGCGCCACCGTGGGCGTGATCTCGTAGCAGTGGAAGAGGTAGAGCACGATCGTGGCGGTGGAGCCCCAGGGAAGCGTGATGAAGAAGATGGGCTTGTGGGTGGAGAAATCGGCGATGCGGTGGTGGTCGACGACGCCCACGACCTCGGCGTTCGAGAGCCCGTGGACCGATTGCACCTCCTCGTTGTGGTCGACGAGGATGACCTTCTGCCGCTCCTGCCCGGGCTCCGGCGCGGGGATCTCGTCGAGGTACTCCGGCTCGGGGAACTCCCAGCTCTTGAGGATCGCGGCGGATTCGAGGGGCATCTCGCCCAGGCGCCGCGGCACGTAGGTGTTGCCGTCCTCGAGCGTGTTCATGAGCTGGGAAAGCATGACCGCGGCGAGGATGGAGTCGTTGTCGGGGTGCTTGTGGCCGAAAACGTAGACCGTGCTCATGGGAGACTCCTTCAGGGCCGAAGCTGACGCGCTGGTGGGGATTGCCTCGATTGTAGCCAACCCCACCCCCCACCCTCGGCGAGGTGTCGAGCGAACTGGCCGATGAAGAGTAGGTGGAACGCGCCGATTTGGCTACCCTTGGGTATGACCCTCAAGGCCAGTCCGTCCGAGGTTCGGGGGTGCCATGAACGAGCAGAGGATCGCCATCCTCACCGACTCCGGAACCAATACCCCGCTTGAGTTCGCCCGCGAGCACGACATCACGATCGTCCCGCTCGTGATCAACTTCTCCGACGGCAGCTACCACACCGACGTCGACATCACCACCGAAGACGTCATCGCACGCCTTCCGGAGGAGATTCCCAGCACCTCGCTTCCCTCCCCCACGACGCTCCTCGCGGCGCTCGAGGAATGCCGGGCGAGGGGCTACGAGAAGGCGATCTTCGTCACCATCAGCTCCGGACTCTCCGCCACCAACCAAACCGTGCACCTCGTGGCGAGCCAGATCGAGGACTTCCCCGTGGCCGTGATCGACACGAAATCGATCGGCGTGGCCGCGGGGCTCGTGACCATGAACGCAGCCCTCATGGTGGAAGCGGGCGTGCCCTTCGAGGAGGCCGAGCGGCGCTTGAACGAGCTCTCAGAGAACACGCTTGTGCTCTTCTGCGTGGATGAGCTCGTGTACCTGCGAAAAGGCGGACGCATCTCCGAGGCGGTCTATCGCCTGGGCTCCGCGCTCAACATAAAGCCGGTCTTCGATTGCGATTCCGAGGGGCGCTATCGCATCGTGAAGAAGAGCAGGGGCCTCCAGAAGGCCGTCCGCGCCATCGAAGACCTCATCGCCGAACGTGCGAAGCGCTACGACCGCGTGACGCTCGCTATCTGCTCGGCCAATCCGAACGCGCCCGTGGACACCTACGAGCGCAACCTCCTCGAGCGCGTGCCCAATGAGGTGGGGCTCATTCGCTCGGGTATCACCGCCGATCTCATCGTGCACACCGGCCCCACGCTCCTCGGCATGGCCGTCCAGCCGGCCACGTCCGAGATGGCCGCCTGGTTCGAGGCTCGCAAGGGCTAGGGCCGGCGGGGGCCCGCGGCCATGTGCAAGTGCCCGGAGCGCGGCGTGCCCACGCGGGGCACGCCTGAGGCATTTCCCCAGCTACTTCGCTCGGAAGACCCTCACGAAGTACCAGCCGATGCCCTCGCCCTGCCAGCCGAGATGCACGAGAGTGTCGCGCTCATTCAGCGATGCGGTCCAGAGGTGGTTTCCGAGCCCCGCGTACTCGGTTTGGTAGGGGTTGTAGAGCCGATAGACTTCATGATCCGATTGCGCCTTTGCCTGATACCACGCCGTGCCTTCGCGCGTCCACCCGTGGCCCTCGAGACTCTGCGCCTCGTCCTCGCTCTTCGTGAAGAAGTGGTCTCCGTTGTAGGGGTTGTAGAGCCTGAAGACGGGCGTGGAGCCCTCCACCTGCGTGGCGTACTCCGTGAAGACGGCGCCCTCGAAGGTCCAGCCGGCGGCAATGACATCTTCGAGCTCGTTGTCGTTCACCGTGAAGAGGTGCGCGCCGTTGAGATAGCGGTTGTAGAGGCGATACACCGTGACGGTGGCGGGTGCTTGGGGCTTAGGCGGGTTGGGCGAAGGCGGATTGGGCTCCTGCTCGCCCGGTCCCGGCTCCTCGGGCTCGGGCGCGGGGGCTGGGCGGTTGTCGGTCGCGCCATTTTCCACACCGCCCGTGACGGTGCCGCCGATCCACTCCGCATCCTCGCCGGAGAGCGTGCCGTCGATGGTGGGGCCATTGCCCTCGGAGTCGCCCACGATGAGCACGCCGTGCGGGTAGTTGGCCACGTTGCCGGTGATCGATCCCGAGGTGATCACCATCAACGGGGCGTTCGCCCCCGTGCCGATCGTCGGCACGCTGTTGGAGATGCCGCCGGTGATGGTGCCGCCGGAGATGTGCGTGATCGCCTTTTGGTAGTGCTCCGGAGCGGCCGCCACCACGCCCGCCGCGGGATAGGAAACGGCGTCGCCCGAGTACTGGCCGTCGAGCGTGGCATCGCCGATGGAGATCGTGGCGCCACTCTCGCCGGGATTGCAGCCCACGCTCGCAGTGCCGGTGATGGTGAGGGCGCTTCCCACGTTCACCACGCCCGCGCTCGGCGTGGACGTTCCGGAGACGGTGCCCCCGGACACCACCACGGTGCTCTGCGCGCCCTCCGTCGTCGCGCTCGGCGTATAGAGCCCCGCCTTGGCGCCAGCCAAGGTACCGCCTGAGATGGTGAGCGACGAGCCGACTGCGCTCGAGCCCCAGGTGGTGACGGCTGCTTCGGAGGCTCCGACGATCTCCGCGTCGTCCTCGATCGCCACCGTGGCCCCGAAGAGCGCCACGAGGCCCCAATCGCCTGAGACCTCGGCATTGCCGTTGACGGTGAGCTTCGCGCTCGAGCCGCTCACGGCGATGGCCGGCGTGTGGTAGCCCGGCGTGGCGCCGACCTTGCCGCCGCTCACCACCGCCTCGCCCGCATTCCAAATGATCCCGCAGCTCCCCGGGCCGCTCATCACCGTGCCACCGGTGATGGAGAGGGTTGCGGAGGTGGCGCTCGCGCTCGAGGCAAGTGCGGGCTTACCGCCCGCGTTCACCACGGTGCCACCGGCAATCACCGCGCTGCCGCCCTCGATGAGGAGCGCCACTCCTCGAGTGGAGTTCGTGATAGTGGCGTGGTCCTCGAGTGTAAAGGCGGCATCGTCTTCAGCCCTCTCTCCCACCCGCAGCGTCTGGCTGCTGTTCTCGGAGGTGATCGTGCCCGTAGCCCCCGCGCTCCCGTCTAAGACCACGAGCGCGCCGCCATCGGCCACGACAAGCGAGGAGGCGCCGAGATCGAGCGTCTCGCCATTGAGGTCGAGCTCGGCGGCGTATTCCACCACGAGGTTTCCCGTGGCGGGCGTGCTTTCGGAAAAGGCCTCCGCGAGCGTGATGGGGGTTGCCTTCACCGCGAGCGCCTGCGCGAGCTCATCGACATTCGCCACCTGCGCCGGCGCGCCTTCGCTGAAGGCCCCCTCGGCGCGCGCCTCGCCTCCAAATCCCACGACCCCTAAGAACACGCAGATAAGCGCAAGTGCGAAGACGATAGGACGATGGCTACGCGCTGCTGCACTCTCCATGGCGACCTCCCAAAGGCGCAACACAAGCATTGGATTGGCGATGTCTCACTTGAGAGCCTTACCCCCTCGCATGAGGGGGTAATCGAGCAGCAGGGCGAGCGGGCGGGCGCCGCGAACGCGGCCTTACGCGTCGAGCTTCACGAGCGGGGCGAAGCCGAGCATGAGGCGCTTCGGCTTATCCATGCCCTTGAACCGCACCTCCACGATATCGCCCTCGACAGCGAGCACCGTTCCCTGGCCAAACGTCTTGTGGGCCACGATGTCGCCCTTGGCAAAGGACGGCTTCGCCGCCCGCGCGGCTTGGCGAAGCGCGGGGCTGAGCGGCGCTTTCGGTGCCACCGCGCCGGCAGTCGTCGAGCGTGCTCCCCACGCATAAGAGCCCGTGCCCGAGCCGAAGGTGCCGTGGCGATCCCCTCGCTTTTCCCAGCCCGTTCCCTCGAACCCGAGCGAACCCGTGCCCTCCGAGCGCAGGTGCTCCCTCGGGATCTCCTTCAGAAAGCGGCTCGGCGCGGAGGCCTGCGTGGAGCCCCAGGTTCTTCGCTTCTCGGCGTAGGAGAGGTAGAGGCGCGTGCGAGCGCGGGTGATCGCCACGTAGGCGAGGCGACGCTCCTCCTCAACGTCGCTCTGCTCGGCCTGGGGGCCGCGATGCGGGAAGAGCCCCTCCTCGAGGCCCGCCACGAAGACCGCGGGAAACTCGAGGCCCTTGGCCGCGTGCACCGTCATGAGCGTGACCGCGCTCGTCTGGCCGGAAAGCGCGTCGAGATCGCTCCTCAAGGCGAGCCACTCGAGGAAGGCCGGGAGCTTCTCAGAGCTCGGGGCATCCGCGGGCGCGGATTCGGGCTCCACGGGGCCCACCTCGAGATCCTCCACTCCGAGGAGCGCCGCGGGCGCCACCTCGTGCGATTCGTCGAATTCCTGCGCGATGAGGAAGAACTCGCGGATGTTTTCGGCACGCGCGAGGGCCTGGGGCGTGTTGGCGTGCTCCAGCTCCTCGAGCATGCCCGACTTCGAGATGATCATCTCCACGACGCGCGCGAGCTCACCCGTGTAGCGCCTTGCCTCCTCGATGGCGCTCGTCCACGCGCCAAGCGATTCACGGGCACGAGTCGCAAGGCCGCCCTCGCCGCCCACGGCGAGCTCCGCCGCCTCGAAGAACGGGATGCCATAGCGCGCGGCGAGCACGTCGATCTTCGCCATGGATTGGTCTCCGATGCCTCGCCTGGGCACGTTCACGATGCGCCGCGCGGAGACGTCGTCCGCGGGGTTGACCACGAGGCGCAGGTACGCCATCACGTCGCGCACCTCGGAGCGATCGAAGAATCGCGTGCCACCCACGATCTTGTAGGGCACCCCCGCCCTCAAGAACATGTCCTCGATGGTGCGGCTCTGGGCGTTCGTGCGATAGAACACCGCCATGTCGTCGTAGGACACGCCGCGGCGATGAAGACGCTCGATCTCAGAGGCGATCCACCTTCCTTCGTCCTGCTCGTCGGTGGCGCGATAGACGCCGATAAGCTCGCCCTTCTCGCCCTCGGTGTAGAGGTGCTTCGGCTCGCGGCGGCGATTGTGCCCCACCACCGCGTTCGCGGCCTCAAGGATGTGCGCGGTGGAGCGGTAGTTGCGCTCGAGCTTCACCACCGTGGCCTCGGGGTAATCGCGTTTGAAGTCGAGGATGTTCTGGATGTCGGCCCCGCGCCAGGAGTAGATGGACTGGTCGTCGTCTCCCACGACCATGAGGTTGCGGGAGCGCTTCGCGAGGAGGTTCGTGAGGAGGTACTGCACGCGGTTCGTGTCCTGGTACTCGTCCACTGAGATGTAGCGGAAACGATCTTGGTAGCGCGCGAGCACGTCGTCATTGCCGGAGTGCAGCCGATACGCGTTCACGAGGAGATCGTCGAAATCCATCGCGTTCGTGCGCTCAAGCGCCGCTTGGTAGCGCTCGTAGACCCGCGCGATGGCGAGCTCCTCGGGCCGTCCCGCTCGCGCGAGGAACTCCGAGGGGGAAACGAGTGCCATCTTCGCGTTCGAGATGCGCGAGCGCACGCGCGCAAGGGGGACGCGCTTGGGATCGAGGTGCTCCTCGTCGGAGAGCCTGCGCAAAAGCGCGCGCGAATCACCATCGTCATAGATGGTGAAGTTCTGCCCATAGCCCACACGCTCCCCATCCTCGCGAAGCATACGCACCGCCATGGCGTGGAAGGTGCAGACCCACATGCCGCGGATGCCACCGGACACCGTCGCCATCAGGCGCTCGCGCATCTCCTTCGCGGCTTTGTTCGTGAAGGTGATGGCGAGGATGCGCCAGGGAGCCACGTCGAGATCGGCCACGAGGTGCGCGATGCGGTACGTGAGCACGCGAGTCTTCCCCGAGCCCGCGCCGGCGAGCACGAGGAGTGGCCCCTCGGTGCAAAGCACCGCCTCACGCTGGGCGCTGTTCAGGGTTTCGAGATCCAAGACGCTCTTCGGCATGCCACTCCCCTTCGTCGTGTGAGGCGGAGCCATTCTACAAACCAAACCCCACGACAATTACTCGCCCATGGGATGTCCCGCGGCGCACGCGCCCTCGCGCGCTAGGAGGCGAGCAGGGCGAAGTAGACGATCACCACGATGCCGAGCGCGATGCGATACCACCCGAAGGGCTTGAAGTCGTGGCGCCGCACGAAGGCAAGCAGGAACTTCACCGCGAGGATGGAGACGACGAACGCCACGACGCATCCCACGAGAAGGATCGAGAGCTCGCCCGAGGTCGGCGAGAAGCCCTCGAGCGCGTACTTCACCACGCGCAGGAGGCTTGCGCCGAACATCACGGGAATGGCGAGGTAGAACGTGAATTCCGCCGCCACGGTGCGGCTCGTGCCGAGCAAGAGGCCGCCTAAGATGGTGGAGCCGGATCTCGACGTGCCGGGCACGAGCGAGAGCACCTGGAAGCAGCCGATGCCGAAGGCCGTCTTGGTGTCGAGCTCCTCCATCGTCTGGATGCGGGCCTCCACATCGGCGAGCTCGGCGGAGCTCTGCGACTGGGCGACCATCCGCAGGTGCTTGGCCCGCTGAGACCTCAACGCGATCTCATGGGCCCTGCGCTCGCGGACGCCTTCCACCACGATGAAGGCGACGCCATAGGCGATGAGCGCGATGGCGATGGTGAAGGGGCCCGAGAGATGCTCCTCCATCCAGTCGTCGAGCGGAATGCCGATCACCGCGGCGGGGATGCACGCGAGCACGATCTTTCCCCAGAGCGCCCACGTCTGGCGCCTGCCTTCCGCGCCCTTCGACGACGCGAAGGGGTTCAGCTGCCGGAAGAAGAGCACGCAGACGGCAAGTATCGCGCCCAGCTGCACGACCACGAGGAAGAGATCCCAGAACTCGGGGCTCACGTCGAGGGAGACGAACTGGTCGAGCAAGAGGAGATGCCCCGTCGAGGAGATGGGGAGCCACTCCGTCACGCCCTCCACGAGCCCGAAGAGCGCCGCCTTCAGAAGCTCCACGACATCCATCCGCACCTCCCCACGCCGAGCAGACTCGCCCCATGATAGCGCATCCGCACACCGTGAGACGGGAATAGATCCGAAAAGGGAGACTACACTTGGCTCATCACCATTCTCGCGAAGGGATAGATATGGCCGCCACCTTTAAAGACTTGGGCTATAAGAAGATCTTCGTGTCGCTCGATGGCACGGAGCAGCAGTACAAGGTGCTTGATCGCGCCATCACCGTCGCCGACAACAACGGCGCCGAGCTCGTCATCGGCCACGTGATCGACACGAGCGCGATGGAGGTGGCCGGCAACAAGGTGCCCGAGGGCACGGTCGATTCCCTCAAGGCGGCGTTCCTCGAGTCCATCGCCGAGCCACTCGAGGAGGCGAAGTCCCTCGAGACCATCCCCTCCGTGACGGTGGTGCAGGAGGAGGGGCGCGTACGCGAGACGCTCGAGGACAAGATGCTCGACGTCATCAAGCCCGACCTCGTGCTCTGCGGCGCGCGCGGACTTTCGAAGGTGAAGTACGCGCTCCTCGGCTCCATCTCCTCCTTCCTGCTCCGCAGCTGCGAGTGCGACATCCTCGTCGTGAAATAGCGCCCTCCCGCCCTTCTCAACGTCTGCTTGCGAGCGGCACCCCACTTGGGGTGTCGCTCGCTGCCCTCCCCAAGATGTGGGATGGTTTGGAAAGATTTCCTTCACATTTCGCACCGCCCGTGCGAAACGTTCCCCGAGACGCTAAACTTTGCTTCCCGCCTTAAGAAACCCTTAAGGTGGTTTTTTGGCCCTAAAAACCGGTTCCTGAAGGATCCCGCTTCTCACCGCATGCAGTGTCTCACGTCCAAAATGCGTGGCATCGCAGCCTGCGCGCTCGCCGGCGCGTGCGCGCTCTCGCTCGCCTTCGCCTCGCCCGCGCGTGCCGACGAAACGTCGATTGCCGAACTCGAGGCCCAGGTTGCCAAGGCGTCCCAGGTCTACGAGGACGCGATGGAGAAGGTGAGCCAGCTCGAGGCGTCCGCCGCCGAGAACCAGGAGCGGATCACCGAGATCGAGGCGGAGATCCCCCAGCAGAAGACGAAGAGCGCCGAGGCCATCCGCAGGCTCTATAAGTTCGGCCAGAACAAGAACGGCCTCCTCGAGCTCATCCTCTCCGCGGATGACTTCAACTCCTTCATCTCCGTGGTGAGCTACCTCGGTGCCGTGCAGGACGCGAACACCGCGGAGGCAAACCGCCTCGCCCAGCTCAAGGGCGAGCTCGAGACCACGCAAGCGGAGCTCGAGGCGCAGAAGGCCGAGGCGGAGGATCAGCGCGAAGTGGCCGACCAAGCGCTGAAAGACGCCGAGAAGCTTCGCGACGAGGCCGTCGCCGAGGCGGCTCGCAAGGCGGCCGAGGAGGCCGCGCGCGCCGCGGCGAGAAGCGCCGCGCAGGAGGCCGTATTCGGCGGTGACACGAGCGCCCTCAACAGCGCGATCCACGAATCGGCGCCCCATGACCAGCCCGCCGCGCAGCAGGCCCCCGAAACCGCCCCCGATCAGACGGTGAGCGCGAACCCCAACTCCTCCTCCGAGCCCGCCGATCGCGAGAGCTTCATCGCGGAATGGACGGAGCGCATCGACGCGTATCTCGCGGGCTCGCCGCTTGAGGGCTATGGCTACGCCTTCGCCGAGGCGGCGTGCGATTACGGCGTCGATCCTCGCTGGTCCCCCGCCATCTCCAACACCGAGAGCTCGAAGGGCGCGTGTTGCTTCCGTCCGTATAACGCCTGGGGCTGGGGCCAGGCCTCGTGGCCCGACTGGGACACGGCCATTCGCGCGCACGTGAAGGGCCTCGCAGAGGGCTACGGCTACACGATCAGCGAGGCGGCGGCCCAGAAGTACTGTCCGCCCAACGCGCACGATTGGTACGTGGCCACTGCCTCGGAGATGGCCAAGATCTAACCTTTACGGGAGCCTCGTCGAGGCTCCCTTTTTTCCACCGCACACGAGGGGTTTGCCCATGAGTACGTTCACGCCGCCGTCCCGCGATTCCCGTTTCCGCCCGGGCCTCGAGCTCTGCGGATTTGCGCTCGAGCGCATCGAGGACGTTCCCGAGATCGATGGCGAGGCGCTCGTCTTCACACACGAGGAGAGCGGCCTTCGCCTGCTTTGGCTCGCAAACGACGACATCGAGCGCGTCTTCTCGATCACCTTCAAGACCCCTCCCGCGGACGACACCGGCGTCTTCCACATCCTCGAGCACTCCGTCCTCGACGGATCCGAGCACTACCCGGTGAAGGAGCCTTTCGTCGAGCTGCTCAAGACCTCGATGGCCACGTTCTTGAACGCCTTCACCTTCCCCGACAAGACGATGTATCCCGTGGCCTCCACCAACGTCGACGACCTCGAGAACCTGATCGACGTCTATTTCGACGCGGTCTTCCACCCCGATCTCCACGCGCGCAAGGAGATCTTCGAGCAGGAGGGATGGCATTTCGAACTTGAGGACGCGGATGCGCCGCTCAAGCGAAACGGCGTGGTGTTGAACGAGATGAAGGGCGCGCTCTCCGACCCCGACGACGTGCTTTACCTCGGGGTGAAGCAGGCGCTCTTCCCCCACACGTGCTATCGCTTCGAATCGGGAGGCGACCCCAAGGCCATCCCGAGCCTCACCTACGACGCCTATTGCGATACGCATCGGCGCCACTATCGCCCAAGCAACGGCCACGCGGTGCTCTACGGAGACCTCGACATCGAGCGGGAGCTCGCCTTCCTCGACGCGCGCCTCCGCGCGCTTTCGCTGCCCGAGGCGGGGCCCGCGAACCCGCTCGAGCTCCAGGCGCCCACGGGATGGGTCACCGCGAAGGAGACGATGGCCACGAGCGCGGAGAACGCGGCCGTGGCAGTGGGCATCGCCTTTGCGAAATCCTCCGATCGCGAGCGCATCCTCGCGACGGACATCCTCCTCGACGCGCTCGCGGGCTCGAACGAGGCTCCGCTCAAGCGCGCCGTGCTCCAGAGCGGCCTCGGCCGGGAGTTTCTCGCCTACGTGGTGGACGGCTGCGCGCAGCCCTTCATCCTCTTCGAGCTCAAGGGGGCGAAGCCCGACGCGGCCGCGCCCTTCAAGGAGCTCCTCGTGAGCGAGCTCACGCGCGCCGCCGACGAGGGCATCGACCGTGAGCGCCTCGCCGCCTCGCTCGCCTCGACGGAATTCGAGCTTCGCGAGGGCGAGAGCTCCTACCCCCTCGGCATCACCTACTCGATGCTCTCGCTCTGCAGCTGGCTCTACGACGAGGACGACCCCCTCTCCTACATCCGCTACGAGGGGGCGCTGGAAGACATCAAGAAGGGCCTTCCCGAGGGCCTCTTCGAGGAGCTCCTCGGGGAGATACTCGCGAGCGAGCACGCCTGCACCGTGGAACTCGCACCGTCGGCCGAGGGCGCGGGCGATGCCGAGGAAGCCGAGCTCGCCGCCTATAAGGCGCAACTCTCCGCGGAGGAGATCGCGCGCATCGTGGAGGAGACGAAGCGCCTCCACGAGCTCCAAGCCGCGCCCGAGGCGCCCGAGGCGCTCGCCACGCTTCCGCGCCTTCGCGTCGACGAGATCGGCGAGGCGCGCATGGATCCCGAGCTCGAGCGCATCGAGGGCACGCCGCTTTTCGTGGCGGACCTCGAGACGCACGGGATCGACTACGTGAACTACAGCTTCGATCTCGAGGGCCTTGCCACCGAGGACCTCGGCGTCCTCTCCATCCTCGCGAGCGCCCTCGGAAAGCTCCCCACGCGCAGGCACAGCGCGGAGGAGCTCGACACGCTCGTGGAATCGAAGCTCGGCGACCTCAGCTTCGCCGTGAACTCGCTCGGCCTCTGGAAGCGCTCGGGCGAGGCGCGCACGGTGTTCGCCACGTACGCCGCGCTCCTGCCCGAGCACCTCGATGACCTCATCTCGCTCACGCAGGAGATTTGGCTCGAAACGGACTTCAGCGACCTCGAGCGCATCCGCGCCGTCCTCACGCAGACCAAGCTCTGGCTCGAGCAGAGCATGGTCTCGAGCGGCCATGTGGTCGCGCTCTCGCGTATCGCCGCCCGCTCCTCGCACGCCGCGAGGATCGCCCAGCACTTCGCGGGCATCGAGTTCTATCGCGAGCTCACGCACCTCGTGGAGCACTTCGACGAGGAGGCGGGATCGCTCGCCGGACGGCTCGCCGACCTCGCCCACCGCGTCTTCTGCACGTGCCGCCTCACCCTCGCCGACGCGGGCCCGAGCGCCCGAAAGCTCTGGGACGCGGGGTGCGCGAAGAAGCTCCCCGAAGGTGCCCCGGGAGACGGCTCGTTCGCGTTCGAACATGCCCTTCCCGAGGTGGAGGCCTTCAGCGTGCCCGCGGGCGTGGCGTTCGTTTCGCTCGGAGGACCGTTCGAGAACGCGGATCTCGCCGTCGGGGGACGCGCGATCGTGGCCGCGCACGCCCTTTCCTACGACTACCTCTGGAAGGAGGTGCGTGTTCTCGGGGGCGCGTACGGAGCGGGCCTGAGATGCGGCACGAGCGACGTCGCGGGCTTCTACTCCTTCCGCGATCCCTCCATCGACCCCACCCTCCAACGCTTCAGGAACGCGGCGAGCTGGCTCGAGACGGCACCTCTCACCGCGAACGACGTGGACGGCTACATCGTGGCGTGCGTGGGGAGCGCCGATAAGCCCCTGCGCGCGAAGGCGCTCCTTCGCCGACTCGACACCGAACGCCTCTCCGAGAAACCGCATGGGGCGCGCCTCGCGCAACGCGAGGAGATCCTTCGCACCACGCCCGAGAGCCTGAGGGCGTTCGCCCAGCCGTTGGAAACGCTCATCTCCAAAGCGGGTATCTGTTGCATTGGCGACCCCTCGCTCCTCAAGGCCTCGAGCATGGGAGGGGAGATCGTAGAGCTCATAGGCGGAGCTGGAGGAGGCGACAATGCCAGCGCAGACCAAATCAGACGGCGACAAGCTCGGTGTTCGCATCCTCGACCTCTGGGCTGACATCATCGACGCGCAAATCGAGGAGCGCCCCAACTACACCGCGTACTGGCTCGTGAAGGCGTTCCAAATCAAGCGCGCCATCTCGCACTACCTGCCGGATTCGTGGATGTACGAGAGCTCGAAGCAGGCGCAGCTCCTCGCGGTGGACGCCATCACGAGCGCCCTCGAGCACGCCGACGAGAGCGTGCTCGCGAGCATCTTCATGCCGAATGAGATCTTCCACGCCCTCGGGCTGCGCCCCCTCATCGCCGAGGCGCTCGGCGACTTCGTGGCCGGCGCGCATGCCGAGGCGGGGTGCCTCGCCTACTCCGAGCGCGAGGGCATCCCCAACACGTACTGCTCCTTCCACCGCGTGCTCCTGGGGACGCTCCTCTCGAACGTCTTCGAGATGCCGAGGTTCATCGCCAACTGCTCGGTGGCCTGCGACGCGAACAACCTCACCTTCCGCATCCTCTCCAAGCGCTTCGGCACCCCGCAGATCTACGTCGACGTGCCGATGGCCTACGACGAGGAGGGGTGCGCCTACGTGGCAGACCAGCTCCGCGAACTCGCGAAAATGGCCGAGGAAATCTACTCGCGGCGCCTCGACGAGGACCTCCTCCGCGAGAAGGTGGCCTGCTCCATCCGCACGCTCGACCTCGTGGCGAGGTCGCTCAGACTCCGGGCGGGGCGCTACGTGAAGAACAACATGGGCCTCGAGATGCAGTACGGCCTCGCCTTGCACGTGCTCCTCGGCGAGCCCGAGGTGGAGCGCATGGCGCGCACGATGGTGCGCGACTACCTCTCCGCGGAACCCTTCCACGGCGTGAACGTGGTGTGGAGCGCGGCGGCCCCCTTCTTCTGCGTGCCGCTCCAGAAGCAGATCGACGTGAACACCGACCAGCAGATCGTGGCTTCCGACATGTGCTTCGACCAGGTGAGCTTCAGCGGCTGGGAACACGACGCGAGCGATCCCTACCTCGCCATGGCGGAGCGCCTCATAAAGAACTCCTACAACGGCCCGGGCCAGCGGCGCGCCGATCGCCTGATCGAACTCTGCGAGCAGACGGACGCTGACGGCGCGATCGTCTTCTGCCACTGGGGCTGCAAGGAAACGCTCGGCGTCTCCCAGCTCCTCGTGCGCGAGCTCGAGCGCTCGGGCTACCCCGCCATCGCCCTCGATGGCGACGCGTGCGATCGCGGGAACTTCCCCGGCGGCCAGGCCGCCACCCGCATGGGAGCCTTCCTCGAGATGCTCCATGCCAAGAAGGACGCCCGCGAGGCTGAGGAGGCCGAGGGTCTCGTCCGCGAGCTCGAACGCGTGCGCGTGGAAGGGTGATCGTGGCCACGCCGCGCGAAACGACCGTGCCCACGGTCTACTACCCGTGCAAGTACGTCCCCGCCGAGCTGCTCGCCGGCTTCGGGGCGAAGGTCGAGCCCGTCTCCTTCGAAGCGGAATCCTTCGAGGACGCGGATCGCCTGGCGCACCCCAACCTCTGCGGATTCGGGAAGTCGCTCATCTCCTTCGCGCTCAAAAAGGACGTGCGCGCGCTCGTGCTCACCACCTGTTGCGACGTGATGCGCCGCGTCTATGACGTGTTGAACGAGGAGCGCTGCCTCGATTTCCTATGGATCGTGGACCTCCCGCACCTCCAGGGCCCGCGCGAGGTGGCGCGCCTTCGCCGCGAGCTCGAACGGCTCGCGCGTGGTTGGAAGGCCTTCTCGGGCGAGGAGTTCGACGTCGGACGCGCCCTCGCGTCCTTCGCGCCGCCCGTGCCACGCCACGACACGCGGGTGACGATCCTCGGCGCCCACGGCCCCGAATCGCTCCTCGAGGTGGCGGAGGACTCGCTCTCTCTGCCGATAGAGAACCTCACCTGCACGGGCGGGCGCTACCTTCCCTCTCCCCCGCCCCAGCTCGGACGAGGCCCGAGGGAGGGAGAGCCCTGCGAGGCCTGCGGGGACGCCGCTGACGAGCCCCAAGAGCCCCTCGATGCCTTCCTCGACTGGTACGCGCCCGCGCTTCTCCACCAGACGCCCTGCATGCGCATGAGCGACATCTCCACACGCGCGGAGCAGCTCGGCGCGCCCGGGCAGGTGGGCGTGGTCTACCACACGATGAAGTTCTGCGACTACTACGGATTCGAGTACCTTGAGGCGCAACGCGCCACCGACCTCCCGGTGCTCAAGGTCGAAACCGACGGCACCCGCCAGAGCGCGGGCCAGCTCCGCACCCGTCTGCAAGCCTTCGACGAAACGCTGGTTGGCATGAACGACACCATCAAAACCCGCGCCACGCGCGGACCCATTCACGTGATGGGCGTGGACAGCGGCTCCACCTCCACCGACGCCGTCATCGTCGATGGCGACGGCACCATCGTGGCCACGCAGATCATCCCCACGGGCGCGAAGGCCACGCGCAGCGCGAAGCGGGTCATGGACCTCGTCTGCGCCAAGGCGGGGCTCAAGCCCGAGGACATCACGCTTCGCGTGGCCACGGGCTACGGCCGCGACGCCATCACCGACGCCGACACGCAGATCACGGAGATCACCTGCCACGCGCGCGGCGCCCGCGCCCTCGCGCCGGGCGTCTCCACGATCATCGACATCGGCGGCCAGGATTCGAAGGTCATCAAGCTCGGCGAGAAGGGCGACGTCGAGAACTTCGTGATGAACGACAAGTGCGCCGCGGGTACGGGTCGCTTCCTCGAGATGATGGCGAACACGCTCGAGATGGACCTCGACCGCTTCTGCACGGAGGGCCTGAACTGGAAGCGCGACGTGAAGATCAGCTCGATGTGCACGGTCTTCGCCGAGAGCGAGGTCGTGTCGCTCGTCGCCGACGACACGGCGGTGCCCGACATCGTCCACGGGCTCGACATGGCCGTGGCGGCGAAGGTGAGCGCACTCGCGAAGCGCGTGAAGGCGACGGCCCCCTACCTCATGACCGGCGGAGTGGCGGCCAACGAGGGCGTGGTGAAGGCGATCGGGCAGGTGCTCGGCGCGCCCATCCAAACCTCAGAGGATTCGCAGCTCTGCGGCGCGCTCGGCGCCGCGCTCCTCGGCCTCGAGGCCATAAAGGGCGAGGCGGACGAAGCGGCATAGGCTTTCACCGCAGGCCACCCTATTTGGCGAAACCAAATAGGGAGCGATACGCCTGAAGTGGCTCTGACCTCTATCTCCCCGCGGCGATCAGCCGATTGAGGGCGTTCAGGTAGGCGCGCGCCGACGAGACGACGATGTCGTTGTCCGAGCCGCGGCCCCTGAACACGCGCCCGTCATCGGCGACGACCGCAACCGTCACCTCGCCGAGCGCGTCGACGCCGCGCGTGACGGACGTCACGGAGAAGCCCTGGAGTTCGTTTCGCACGCCCACGACTTGGTCGATCGCCTTGCAGGCGGCGTCCACCGGTCCGCCGCCCCAGCACGCCTCCGTGTGCTCTTTGCCCCGCTCGTCCACGAGCGTGACGGTCGCCGTGGGGGTGAGCGGAAAACCGCAGGTCACCTGCACCGACTCAAGGCGCCAGAGCGCGTTTTGGGCGCGCTTGTGCTCGCGCACGATGGCGTTGAGGTCCTCGTCGTAGATGAGCCGTTTCTTATCGGCCACCTCGAGGAACGCATCGTAGACATCTTCGAATTCCGCGTCATCGAAGGTGTAGCCGAGCTCGGCGAGGCGACGCTTGAGCGTGGCCTGGCCGCTTCGCGCCGAAAGCACGATCGGCGAGCCGCCCACGCCCACGTCCTCGGCGTTGATGAGGTGCTCCGCATCGCGCACCTCGGACTCGCCCTCCCTCTCCGCGCCCGAGGGATGCGTGAAGGCGTTTGCGCCCACGATGGGCTTATTCGGCTGGACTCCGATGCCCGTGATGGAGGAGACAAGGCGGCTCGCGCTCATGAGGCGCCTCGCGTCCACGCCCGTGTGCGCGTCGAGCTCCTCTCCATGCGCGCGGATGGCCATGGCGATTTCCTCGAGCGCGGCGTTGCCCGCGCGCCTTCCCACGCCGTTGATGGCGCATTCCACCTGCGTGGCGCCGTTGCGCACCGCTTCGAGCGCGCGCGCGGTGGCCATGCCGAGGTCGTTATGGGTGTGCACGGAGAGCGTGACTGCTCCCATGCCCCTCACGCGCCTCTTGAGGCGCGCGATGCGCTCGCCGAACTCCCACGGGAGGTTGTAGCCGGTGGTGTCGTGGATGTTCACCACCGTCGCCCCGGCCACGATCACCTCTTCGCAGATCCTCACGAGGAAGTCCTCGTCCGCGCGCCCCGCGTCCTTTGCGTAGAACTCGACGTCGTCCACGTGCGACTTCGCGAGCCGCACCGCGCTGACGGCGCGCCTCACGGCCTCGTCCTCGCTGCGGTTGAACTTCTCCTCGAGATGGAGGGGCGAGACGCCGAGCCCGACGCGGATGCGGGGGCGCTTCGCCGTGGCGAGCGCCTCGGCAGCCGTGGCGATGGCGTCCTCCTCGGGTTTGGCGAGGGCGCAGACGACGCACGCGTCGTCCACCACGCGGCCCACCTCGCGCACGCTCTCGAACTCGCTCGCGGACGCGCCGGGCTTGCCCGCCTCGATCACGTCCACGTGGAGCTTCACGAGCTCGCGCGCGATGGCGAGCTTTTCCGTGAGACTCAACGCGGCGCCGGGCGCCTGCTCGGCGCTCCGGAGGGTGGTGTCGAAGATGGCGATCGGTCGGGTCATGGCTACTCCTTGCCCTGGATGAGCACGCTGGCGAGGGTGCGCTTCGGCACGTGGTGCACGCCGTCGGGGCCGCGCCAGTAATCGAGATCCTCCCCGGGCTCGGCCGCCTCGAGCACGCACGTTTCCGAGGGTATCCCGAGCGCGAGCACGAGGAGCGGGGTCATACCCGCGGCTCCCTCCCCCACCACGTCGAAGACCACGCTCGGCGAGAAGCTCGCCATCATGCATGCCCCCGCTCCCGCTTCCGTCGCGGCGAGCGCGATCGTCTGCGCGGCGATGCCGCAGTCCGTCCACGTGAACTTCGCCGGCTCGCCATCGCTGAAGATCACGAGGTAGGCGCTGGGACGTTCGCCCTCCTCGGGGCCGTCCCAGTCCGTGAGCGCGCCCGCCCACCTGAGGCCCCCGAAGAGTTCGGCGCATTGGGCGGGATCATCCACGATCGCGTAGCGAAGCGGCTGACGGTTGGCGGCAGAAGCCACCTTTCGCGCAATGTCCACGAGCGCGAGGAGGAATCCTCGCCCAAGCGGCTCGTCCTCCTTGAAGCGTCGATAGCTTCGGCAGGAGCGCACGGTGTCCTCGAAGTCCAAGAGCCCGAACGAGAGCTTGGCTTGGCGAAGCAGCTCCCTATCCCCCATCGCTCCTCCTTCTCCCCCGCACGCGGAGCGCTGAGCGTGGTCGGCGAACTCCGTGCTAGATTGAGGTGAAAGTCTACTCCTCGCTCTTGCCGAAAGTGCCCAACCACTCGATCACGCGCCTCGAGAGGTTGGGTAGGAAGTGAAGCATGGAAGCGCAGATAGCCATCACCCTCTCGCGGGCCGCGCGCCTCACGCGCCTCCTGCCCTTGCCGGGGCAGGATCCCACGCGTGTCTATGGTGTCGTGAGCGACGGGCTTCCGCAGCCCCCGAACGGACTTGGTTACGTGGTGGAAATCGTGGACTTCCGCACCGTGCGCGTGCGCGCGTGGATCCGCGTGGGGATGAGCCTCTGGACCTGCGACGCGCCCCTTTCCGAAGAGCCGGCGCGCGAGCCTGACCTCACGTTCCTTCGCGACAGCGCCTCGAGCAGCTCGGGCGTCGTGCGGCTCGCGCGTTCGGGGGCGATGGACGTGGCGCGCTGGGACACGAGCGAGCGCGAGGTGCGCTACGCGCTCGAACTCTCGGATCGCGTGATAGGCCCCTACGCGAAGCCGCATCCCACGCTCGCGGTGCGCACCCTCGCGGCCGTGACGTGGGTGGCGCTCGTGGAGGTGTGTCCGGCCTTCGTGGACGCATTCGCCATTGCCGACGCCCTCACCCTCCTCTCGCGCGAGGCCCTGCCCGATGCGCTCGATCTCATCATGCGCCATGGCAAGGACAGCCCCGGGATCGCGCTCGTGGCCGCCTCGCTGGAGGAGGCAGGCGCGGGCGAGGTCCGCCGCATCTGCGCGAAGCACGGCGCCGAGGGGATCTACCTCCACACCACGCACCTCTTCTGGATTCGCTTCGACGAGGAGGCGATCTCCGCCGAGGATTCGGCGTGCCTGCGCGCCGTAGAGGCGGCCATCAATCGCGCCATCCTCGCCATCGGCTGGCTCCTCGACCAAGACCTCGGCGCGAAGGCGCTCTCTCCGGAGCTTTGGGAGGAGGCCGAGCGCTGGGCCGTGCTCGGCGTGCTCGCCCAGGCTCCGCTCCTCTTTGATACGCAGGGCGAGGGCAATCCCCGGCGCACCATCTACGGCACCACCTGCGAGCGCGGCGGGGAGTGGGACCTTCGCACGCGGATCGCGCGGATGATGGAGGCGCTTCGCCTACCCACGCGCGTGCCGGGGGGCTTCGATTGCGACGCGAAGCGCGGGATCGTGGCCTTCGAGCTCGCGGCGCCACGCGCACGCATGCTCGGGAAACGTGACGAGGGCGAGGAGGGAGCGCGCCTCCGCCATCTCTTCGCCGAGCGAGTGGCGCTTCTCTACTGCGCGATGGGATTCGGCGCCTCCGTGGGGGTCACGCGCGTGCGCGTGAGCTTCTTCGATGACACGCTCCACGGCGAGCCCTTCCTCGGGCTCGACCTCGCGCGCGTGGATTTCGCCGCGAGTGTGCTGCCGCTCCTTCGCCGCGCGGACGATGAACGCGCCTCCACCGACGTGAATGCGCTCATCCACGAGCTCGAGGGTTCGGGAGCGCTCCGCGTGGGCGAGCGCGCGCTCACCTTCGAGGCGCTCAACCTCGACGCGCGCCACGGAGCGCACGCCATCGACGAGCGACCCCTCCCCCAACCGCTCGCCGATTTCCTTCGCGCGGACGTGGTGCGCGATCTCTACGTCTACGGCACAGCCAACGATCCGCTCATCGCCGAGGTCACCCGCATCCTCGAGGAGAACCGCGATTCGGCGCTCGTGGCGGTGATGGAGCTCGAGGGCCTCCTCTCGAGGATCGATCACGAGGAGGAGGGCGCGCGCGAGCCGCTCTATTGCTCGAGCGGCACCGACCGCCTCGTGATCGCGCTTTCCGAGAGCCAACCCTCCACGCGCTATGAGCCCGTTCGCGACGTCGCGTACGCGGCAAAGCTCCAGCTCGCGCGCCTCTACCTCGAGCTTGGAGACGCCATCCGCGCCCTCGAGGCGGCGGGGGAGTGCGTGCGCCTCGCGCCCACCTCCCCCGCCTCCCACATCACCCTCGCCGACATCTACGCGAGGCTCGATCGCTATGACGAGGCCGCCACCTCGCTCATCCGCTCGCTCGGCTTCTACCTCACGCCCTCGGAAGCCTCCTACGTGTTCTACCGACTCGCCTTCGCGCTCTGGAAAACCGGGCGCACCCAAGCCGCCGAGGCCGCCTACACGCTCGCCGTGGACGATCCCATCGTGGGCAACCAAGCGGTCCTCGAGCTCGCCGAGCTGCGCGCCACGTGCGAGTTCTCCGGCGAGTACTCGAAGGCCGCCGCGCGCGTGATCCTCGAGACGGAGGGCATCCCCATCCCGCTTTCCATGAGGTTTCTGCAAACCCTCGCGAAGGCGGTCGTCGGGCTCACGGACGCGGGCGTCTTCGACCCCACCTGGCAGGGCCTCCGCACGCTCATCCCCGAGCTTGGAGGCGATGATCTCGCCAATCTCTACCATTCGCTGAAAGACGGGGTGCCGAGAACCGCCTAGCCGCTCCGTTGAGCAGCGGCGATGCTCGATCCTCTATCCTTGGTTCGCGGGCCTCATGGGGCCCGCGTCTGGTAAAGGCCGGCTTTCGCCTTCCGATCGGGCGCCCCGCGCGCCAACGGTTGCGGCCACGCAAGGAGAAGAGGTTTTAAGTGGCAGAGAAAAAGGGATTCGTAGCGGAATTCAAGGAATTCATCTCGCGCGGAAGCGTCATCGATCTCGCCGTCGGCGTCATCATCGGCGGCGCGTTCCAGCAAATCGTGAATTCGCTCGTGAACGACGTCGTCATGCCCCTCATCGGCATCATCCTCGGCGGCCTCGACTTCACCCAGCTCTCGTTCGGCTTCATGGGTGCGCAGATCATGTACGGCAACTTCATCCAGGCGTGCATCAACTTCTTCATCTTGGCGCTCGTCATCTTCTGCATCGTGAAGGCCATCAACACGGCCCACGACGCGATGGAGGCCAAGCTGAAGCACGAGGCCGCGGAAGAGGCCGTCGAAGAGGCGCCCGAGCCCTCCGACGAGGTCAAGCTCCTCACCGAGATCCGCGACGCCCTCCTCGATCGCGAGTAAGGCAAAGAGCGCTCGCCGGTTTATTCGCTCGCATGGGCCCCCGCTTTGTGCGGGGGCTTTTTCGTGCGCCTCCCACACGGGTACGAACCGAAAGGTTCGAACGCAAGGAGAGGGGCATCCCATGGCAAGCACTTTGAGCGCAAACACCAACGCGAGCGTGAGCCTCGAGCACGACGGCGCCTCCACGAGCACGCGTCGCGCGATGGACGGCATGACGGCCGCGGCGCAGGCCGCCTACGCGCTCTCCGAGGCGGCAGTGATCTTCCCCATCACGCCTGCCTCCCACATGGCCGAGACGGTGGAGGCCTGGAGCGTGGCCGGACGCAAGAACCTCCTCGGCGAGACGGTCGATGTGAAGGAGATGCAGAGCGAGAAGGGCGTCGCCGGTTGCGTGCACGGATGCCTCGCCGGCGGGGCGCTCACCTCGAGCTTCACCGCCTCGCAGGGCCTCATGCTCATGATCCCCAACCTCTATAAGATCTCCGGCGAGCTCTTGCCCGGCGTCTTCCACGTCACATGCCGCTCGCTCTCCGCCCACGCGCTCTCGATCTTCGGCGACCATCAAGACGTGATGGCCGTGCGCCAGACGGGCGTGGCCATCCTCTTCTCGGCCTCGGTGCAGGAATGCATGGACCTCTCGCTCGTGGCGCACCTCGCGGCGATCGACGCCTCGCTTCCCGTGATCCACGCCATGGACGGCTTTCGCACCTCGGACGAGATAGAGACCATCGACATCATCAGCCAGGAGGCCATGCGCCCGCTCGTGGATTGGGAGAAGGTGCGAGCCTTCCGCGAGCGCGCGATGAACCCCGAGCACCCGATGATCCGCGGTACGGCGCAAAACGGCGACGTCTACTTCCAGAATCGCGAGGCGCCGAATCGCTTCTACGACGCGCTCCCGGGCATCGTGCAGGCGGCGATGGATCGCGTGGCGAAGGCGACCGGACGCCCCTACCACCTCTTCGACTACGTGGGCGCGCCAGACGCGGAACGGGTGGTCGTGTGCATGGGCTCCGCCGCGGACGTGGTGGAGGAGGTCGTGGACTACCTCTGCGCGAAAGGCGAGAAGGTGGGGCTCGTGAAGGTGCGGCTCTACCGCCCCTTTTCCGCGAGGGACTTCGTCGACGCCATCCCGAAGAGCGCCAAGGTGGTGGCCACGCTCGATCGCACGAAGGAACCGGGCAGCCTCGGCGAGCCCCTCTACCTCGACGTGGCCTGCGCGCTTGCCGAGGCGGGGCGCGCGGTGCGGGTGATCGGCGGGCGCTACGGCCTCTCCTCGAAGGACTTCACCCCGACGATGGCGAAGGCCGTCTTCGACAACATGGCGAGCGACTCCCCCATCCCCCGCTTCACCGTGGGCATCGACGACGACGTGACCCACCTCTCGCTTCCCCTCGGGCCTCGCCTGAGGACCATCCCGAACGATCCCCTGCAGTGCGAGTTCTGGGGCTTTGGCTCGGACGGCACCATCGGTGCGAACAAGCAGGCGGCAAAGATCATCGGCGACGAAACCGGCCAGTACGTGCAGTGCTACTCGTACTTCGATTCGCATAAATCGGGCGGCATCACCATTTCCTACGTGCGCTTTTCCAAGGAGCCCATCCATTCTCCCTACCTCATCGACGAGGCGGGTTTCGTCGCCTGCCACAAAAGCTCCTACCTCGAGCGCTATCCGCTCACTCGCGACCTCGCGGAGGGCGGCACCTTCGTGGTGAACTGCCCCTTCGACGACGCCGAGCTCGAGCGAAGGATGCCCGTGGCCCTGAAGCGCGACCTCGCGAGGAAGAAGGCGCGCCTCTTCGCGATCGACGCGGACGCCATCGCCTCGGAGCACGGGCTCGCGGGGCGCATCAACATGATCATGGAAACCGTATTCTTCGAGCTCTCGAAGGTGATGGACCCCGACCTCGCCGTCGAGAGGCTGAAGGAGGACATCGAGCGGCTCTACGGCTCGCAGGGCGAAGACGTCGTGGCCAAGAACCACGCCGCGATCGATGCCGCTAAGGGCGCGATCCGCGAGATCACGGTGCCCGCGAGCTGGGCGCACCTAAAGGCGGGGGAGCCCGTGGCGCCCGCCGGCGAGACCGCATTCGAGCGGGAGGTCTTCCGCCCGATGGAGGAGCTCCGCGGAGACGAGCTCCCCGTCTCGAAGTTCGACCCCGCGGGCTTCACGCCGCCCGGGACCGCGGCGCTCGAGAAGCGCGCGGTCGCCCTCGAGATCCCGCGGTGGGACAAGTCGAAGTGCATCCAGTGCTACCAGTGCTCCTTCGTGTGCCCGCACGCCTCCATCCGCCCCTACGTGGCCACCGAAGAGGAGCTTCGCGACGCGCCGGACACCTTCGAGACCGTCCCCGCGAAGGCGCCCGCCCTCTCCGGCATGCAATTCCGCATCCAGGTGTATCCCGAGGACTGCCAGGGCTGCGGATCCTGCGCCACGAACTGCCCGGGCCACGCGCTCTCGATGCATCCCCTCGAGGAGGATCGCGCGAGGGAGAAGGAGGACCTCGCCTTCGCCGAGGCGAACGTCTCGCAGAAAGACGAGCTCCTTCCCAGGGAAAACGTGATGGGAAGCCAACTCCAGCAGCCGCTCATGGAGTTCTCGGGCGCCTGCGCGGGCTGCGGCGAGACGCCCTACGTGAAGCTCCTCACCCAGCTCTTCGGCGAGCGTCTCGTGATCGCGAACGCCACCGGCTGCTCCTCCATCTGGGGCGCGTACATGCCGGCTATGCCCTACACCACGAACCGCCACGGCTATGGCCCTGCCTGGGGGAACTCGCTCTTCGAGGACAACGCGGAGTTTGGCTACGGCATCGCGAAGGCGCTTCGCCTTCGCCGCGAGCGCCTCGCGCGCCTTGTGGGCGAAGCCGAGGAGGATCCGAAACTCCCCGGCGAGCTTAAGGAGGTGCTCGGCGCTTGGACGAAGGCGAAGGACGATCCCTCGATGTCCTTCGCGCTCGGCCAGGGCATCCGCTCCGCGCTCGCCGAGCTGCCGTTCTCCGCGCAGAGCGCCCTCACGAAGGAGCTCTTGGACGCGGGCGATCTTTTCGGGCAAAAGAGCGTGTGGTGCGTGGGCGGCGACGGCTGGGCCTTCGACATCGACTTCGACGGCCTCGACGCCGTGCTCGCCTCAGGCGAGAACATAAACGTCCTCATCCTCGACACCGAGGGCTACTCGAATACCGGCGGCGAGCTCTCCAAGGCCACGCAGCTTGGCTCCGTCTCGGGCTTTTCCGCAAGCGGCAAGCAGACGCCCAAGAAGAACCTCGCGCGCATGCTCATGCAGTACGGCTACGTCTATGTGGCGCACGTGTGCTTCGGCGCGAACATGCAGCAGACGATCGACGCGCTCGTGGAGGCCGAGAGCTACGACGGACCGTCGGTGGTGGTGGCGCTCTGCCCCTGCATCTCATGGGGCATCAAGGCGGGCATGGGTACGGTGGTGCCCGAGATGAAGCGTCTCGTGAAAGCCGGCTACTGGCCGCTCTATCGATTCGACCCGCGCAAGGCGGCCTCGGGCGAAGACCCGCTCACCATCGACTACCGAGCGCCCGACGGCTCGCTCGCCGATCTCCTCCTTGGCGAGAACCGCTTCGCCTCGCTCGCCCAGCGCGAGCCCGAACGCGCCCAGCTTCTGCGCTCCGAGCTCGCAAAAGAGGCTGAGACGGCCTTCACGGAGCTCACACGCACGGTGGACGTCTATAAGCCATAGCCCCTGCGCGTGATCGCCCTCGCGCCACATGGTGGCCCTCGTGCAGCGCGAGGGCTACCATGCGTGTAACACGTCTGAAACAACACGAATGAAGAAGGCGCCATGTCCGTAGACGGCTTTCCCCTCAAAGGCTTCACGTTCGGCAAAGTGGTGATCATCGGCGCGGGGCACGTGGGCGCCCAGTGCGCGGCCCGCATGCTCGAGGCCAACGACGCCACCGAGATCGTGCTCGTGGACGTGGACGAGGCGCGCGCCATCGCGCAGGCCGCCGACCTTGATGACCTCGGCTTCGGCCTCGGAAGCGCCCCCATCGTGCGCGCGGGGAACTGGGAGGACATCGCCGATGCCCACATTCTCGTGATCACCGCGGGCCGCACGCGCAAGCCCGGCGAGACGCGCTACGACCTCCTCGACGGCACCATCGCCATCATGTCGAGCATCTGCGATTCCATCGAGCGCGTGGGCTTCAACGGCATCCTCGTCTCCATCTCGAACCCGGTGGACGCCGTCACCGACTACATGAAGCATCGCCTGGGCCTACCCCGCGAGCGCTGCTTCGGCACGGGCACCGCCCTCGACACCTCGCGCCTCGCCCGCCAAATCTCGCGCAGCCTCGGCATCTCGCGCCGAGAAGTGCAGGCCATGTGCCTCGGCGCGCACGGCGAGGAGATCTTCGTGCCCGTCACCCACACCTACGTGGGCACCGTGCCCATCCTCGAATACCTCGAGATGCATCCAAGCGCCGCCCCGCAGTTCTCGCTCGCCGAGATCGTGGCGGAAAACGAAGCCAAGGGCGCCCACATCATCGCGGGCAAGGGCTCGACGGAATTCGGCATCTCGGGCGTGGTCTCGAACATCGTCACGACCATCATCGAGGACATCCGCCGGATGATGACGCTCACGGTGGAGCTCGAGGGCGAGTTCGGGGTCGAGGGCGTGCCGTGCGGCGTGCCCTGCATCCTCGGCCAAGCGGGCATCGAGCTCGTGATGGACATCGAGCTCAGCCCACGCGAGCGCGAGCTCTTCGACGAGGCCATCTCCTCCATCCGGCGCAGCGTGGAGCGCGAGCGCGCCTTCCTGCCTCCGCGCTGAGGTGCGGGAGCAAATGGCTCTGGGCTCGCCGCGAAAATCGTACGGGGCGGGGGTGGACATAGTCCCAGATGCGGGAGCCGGGCGCGACGAACCATATGCTCCCGCGCCGGACAAGAAGAAAAGACAAAAGATAGGGGGCTCCGAAGAGCCCCCCTTCAGTTCGCTATGCTCGCCGTTACTTCAGGCCGTCCGTGTTCTTGATGACGCCCTTGGATGCGAGGTCCTTGATCTGGTCGTCGGTGTAGCCGAGGCCCTCGAGCACCTCGACGTTGTTCTCGCCAAGGCCGGGAGCGCGCTTGTACTCGGGCTTCCAGTCGCTGAAGAACATGGGCATGCCGAGTGTCTTGAAGGTGCCGCGCTTGCCGCCCTGATCGATCTCGACGATGGTGCCATCGGCGATGAGCTCCTCGTCGTTTTCGATCTCGCGCCAGGTGCGCACGGGGCCGATGGGCACGCCGCAGGCACCGATCTTCTCGGTGGCGGTGTACTTGTCGAACTGCATCGTGTACTTCTCGATCTCGCCCCAGAGCGCCTGCTTGTTCTCGTCGCGGGCCTCAGCGGTGGCGAAGCGAGGATCGTCCACGAGGTCGGGACGCTCGATGGCCGTGCAGACTTCCTTCCAGCCGCGCTCGGAGCGCTGGACGACGATGTAGACGTAGTCGTTCGGGTCTTCCTTCCAGTTCTTGCACTTGTAGCACCAGCCAAGGACGCCGCCACCCTCGGCGTTCGCGGCGCGCGGAAGGTCCTTGCCCCACTTGTAGTTCGGGTAGCAGGCGTAGTAGGGAAGCTCGCCGAGCACGTCGAGGTTGAGCTGGTCGCGAAGCTTGATGCGGCAGAGGTTCGCGGTGGCGTTGTGCATGGACTGGTAGACGAAGTCGCCCACGCCGGTCTTCTCGCGCTTGAGGAGCGCGGCGAGGATGCCGATGCAGAGGTGCATGCCGGAGTTGGAATCGCCGAGAGCCGCGCCGGACTGGGTGGGCACGTTGTTCTCGCCGTCGAACCAGCCGGTGGTGGCGGCTGCGCCACCCGCGCACTGAGCCACGGGCTCGTACGCCTTGATGCTTGAGAAGCGGGAGACGGGGTTGAAGCCCTTGATGGTGCCCATGATGAGCTTCGGGTTCAGCTTGTGGACGTCTTCCCAGCCAAAGCCGAGCTTATCGACCGCGCCGGGGTGCAGGTTCTCGATGAAGATGTCGGCGTCCTTGAGGAGGTCGGTGAGGATCTTCTTGCCCTCGTCGGTGGCGACGTTGAGTTCGAGCGACTTCTTGTTGGCGTTCAGCTGCAGGAAGTAGAGGCTGTCGGCGCCGGGCATGTTGTTCACCTGGCTACGGGTGGCGTCGCCCACGCCCGGGCGCTCGATCTTGATGACCTCGGCGCCGAACCAGGCGAGCATTTGCGAACAGGACGGGCCAGACTGGACCTGCGTCCAGTCGACGACTTTGATTCCCTCAAGCGGTGCGGTCATGGGGTTCTCCTTCACTACGCTGCGCCTTCCAAGATTTCTCGAGAAGACGTCTTTTCCTAGGGGCACGCGCACACGGCACGGTCTCACCGATCAAGGGGCTCTATTCCCCAAGGCTCTCGGGTTTTGACAGGGCGCGGGCTATACCGCCGTTCGGCGAACTCCACGCCCCGTTCAACTTCGCCGGAAACGGGAGCGAGATCGCGGGGAACAAGCAGAAGCGATATGCGTTCCAACCAAGGAGGTATTCCATGGCAGACGAGACCACCAACTTGACCGACGGCATGCACGTCCTCGCCGACGCGCTTCTGCTGAACGGCATCGACAAGATGTACGGCGTCGTGGGCATCCCCGTCACCGACCTCGCCCGCATCGGACAGGGCAAGGGCATCCGCTTCATCGCCATGCGCCACGAAGCTGATGCTGGCAACGCCGCGGCCGCCGAGGGCTTCCTCACCGGCAAGCCCGGCGTCTACCTGACGGTTTCGGCGCCCGGCTACCTGAACGGCCTTCCGCCGCTGAAGGAAGCCACCGTGAACGGCTTCCCCGTCATCATGATCTCTGGCTCCTCCACGCGCGACATCGTGGACATGGGCTCCGGCGACTACGAGGGCATGGACCAGTACAACTACGCGAAGCCCTTCTGCAAGGCCGCCTACCGCATCGACGACATCAAGGACATCGGCCTCGGCGTGGCGCGCGCCATCCGCACCGCCTGTTCCGGCCGCCCCGGCGGCGTCTACCTCGACGTCCCCGGCGAGATGATGGGCATGGCCATGGATGCGGCCGAGGCCGAGGCCACGCTCTTCAAGGTCGTGGATCCATGCCCTGCCATGGTGCCCTCCCAGGAATCCATCGATCGCGCCGTGAAGCTCCTCGCCTCGGCAAAGCACCCGCTCGTCATCCTCGGCAAGGGTGCCGCAATCGCCCAGGCGGAGGACGAGGTCGCCGAGTTCTTCGAGAAGACCTCCATCCCCTATCAGCCGATGAGCATGGCCAAGGGCCTCATGCCCGACGATTCGCCGCTCTCCACCGCGAGCTGCCGCGGCCTCGCGCTTCGCTCAGCCGACGTCGTGCTCCTCATGGGCGCGCGCCTGAATTGGATGCTCAGCTTCGGTCGCGAGAAGCCGTGGAACCCGGACGCGAAGTTCATCCAGATCGACATCGACCCCACCGAGATCGACAACGCGCGTCCCATCGCGGCTCCCATCGTGGGCGACATGAAGAGCGCCTTGAGGCTCCTCAACGCCTCGCTTGATGAGACCCCCGTCAAGGCGTCCGACGAGTGGCTCACCATGCTCAACGAATCCAAGGAGAAGAACAACGCGAAGTTCGCAGCGCGCACCGAAGCCGACACGGTTCCGATGAACCACTTCAACGCGCTCGGCCGCATCAACAAGGTCATGGCGAAGCACCCCGACCTCTACCTCGTGAACGAGGGCGCGAACACGCTCGACGACTGCCGCAACATCGTGAACATCTACAAGCCGCGCCACCGCCTCGACTGCGGCACCTGGGGCGTCATGGGCGTGGGCACCGGCTACGCCATCGGCACCGCCGTCACCACGGGCGGCCAGGTGGTCTCCATCCACGGCGACAGCGCATTCGGCTTCGACGGCATGGAAGTGGAGACGGCCTGCCGCTTCAACCTCCCGATCGTCTTCATGGTCTTCAACAACGGCGGCATCTACAAGGGCGACTTCCAGAACATTGGCACCGACGGCGACCCCTCGCCGCTCACGCTCATGGCAAGCGCCCACTACGAGAAGATGATCGAGGCATTCGGCGGCGTGGGCTACTACGTCGAGACCCCCGATGAGCTCGAGAAGGCGCTCGAGGAGGCCATCGCCTCGAAGAAGACCTGCCTCATCGACGTGCAGATCGACATCCACGCCGGCATCGAGAGCGGCCACATCGGAAACCTCAACCCGGTGCCGGTCGTGGGCCCGCTCGCTCCCAAGCCGAAGGAGTAACTCGTCTGCTCAGATAGCAGACCTTTAACGGATTAGCGCAAAACCACCCCTCGCAATCCGCGAGGGGTGGGTACTAAAGAAGCAAGGAAGAAAAGGTGGAGCGCACTCTATAAGGCTCCGAACACAGGCCGAGAATGCAGCGCCACGCGCCACTCGCATCGGGAGATGCCTCGTCAAGGAAAAGAGGTGCGACCATGGAAAAAATCATTATCAACGATATCATCCCGATACTCGTCATCATGGTCCTCGGTTATGTGTTCGGAAAGATCACCTACTTCACCAATGAGCAGCGTCAGGGCTTCAACAAGCTCGTGCTGAACGTCGCGTTGCCGGCGGCGCTGTTCGTCTCCATCGTCAAAGCGACCCGCGAGATGCTCGTCGAGGACATCACGCTCACGCTCATCAGCCTCATCGGCACCGTGGGCATGTTCATGGTGAGCTTCTTCCTGTGCCGCCTTTTCTTCAAGCACTCCATCCAAGAGGCCGCGGTCTGCGCCCTTATCGCCGGTTCCCCGACGATCGGCTTCCTCGGCTTCGCCGTACTCGACCCGATCTATGGCAACACCGTTGACACGAACCTCGTCATCGCCATCGTCGCCATCATCGTGAACGCCATCACGATCCCGATCGGCTTCTACCTGATCAACATCGGCCTCAGCCGCGACGCCGCCATCGCCGCCAAGAAGGCCAAGGAAACCGAGGCCGCTCCGGCCACCGTCGCCGCCGCGTCCGCCACTCCGGCCCTCGCCGGCGCCACCGCGGGTGGCGGCTCGGTAGCCGTCCCCGTCTCCGACGAGCGCCCGCCCAAGGGCTCTGAGGAGGAGCGCGAGTGGAAGAAGGTCCACAAGGCCGAGGAGAAGATCGAAAAGGCCGAGGCTCACCTCGAGAAGGTCGA
>CANQOF010000008.1 GCA_947625405.1 uncultured Atopobiaceae bacterium
CTCATCAACTCCTTCCTCGCCACCGCCGGCGACTGGCGTGCTCCTATCTGCCAGCTCGCCCTCATCGCCGTGATCACCGTGGTCTACATCTTCTTCATGAAGATCGCCGAGGCGGCGGGCACTGGCGAGATGCCGAGCGAGGAAGAGGCCTAAGGCTTGGGTAGCAGAGATTTCGCGCTCTCTCGGAATCTCTTCTATTGAAAGCGCCGGCTCCTGACCCCGAGCCCGGCGCAGTCCACAGGGAGGGATCTCCGACCAACCCATGCCATCCCTCCCCACCAGCGGCTCCTCGCGCGTGCGGGGAGCCGCTTCCTTGCTCGCGACGATTGAAGGGAACCGAAATGGCAAAACTGCTGGTGTTTGACGTGGGAGGCAGCGCGATCAAATTCGCCACGTGGGAAGGGGCGCTTGCGTGCGAAGGCTCCGTCGCCGTGCGTGCCGAGCGACTCGATGAGTTCCTAGAGGATATCGACGGGGTGATCCGGGACTCCCTGCCCGTGGACGGCATCGCCTTCTCGCTTCCCGGGAAGATCGATCCTGAAAGCGGCCTCGCGCACACGGGCGGTGCCATCCCGTGCCTCTATGGCGCGAACCTCAAGGCGCATTTCGAGGCCGCTTACGGCGTGCCCGTTTCCGTGATGAACGATGCCAAGTGCGCAGCGCTCGCCGAGCTTGGCTTCGGGGCGCTCAAGGGTGTGCGTGACGCGGTGGTCGTGGTCTTTGGCACGGGCATCGGGGGCGCGCTCATCGTGAACGGCCAGCTCGTGCTCGGCGCGCACCTCATCTCCGGAGAGCTCTCAGTGGTAAACGACAACATCGAGGAGATGGGGAGCGAAACGCAAGAGTTTTGGTACCAATGCGGCATCGACGGGCTGTCGCGTGCCGTGGAGGAGGCGAGTGGCATCCCGGGACTCTCCGGCATCGAAGTCTTTCAGAGGATCGACGAGGGAGATGCGCACGTGGAGGAGGGCCTTCGCTCCTTTTGCCGTCGCGCCGCGTGGAACCTCTACAACCTGCAGGTGGTGACGGATCCCGAAGTCTTCTCCATCGGCGGCGGCATCTCGAACGAGCCGCGCTTCATCGAGTACCTTCGCGAGGCGGTGGATGAGCTCGCCGACGTGATCCCGCAACACTTCGAGAAGCCCCGGCTCGTTCCTTGCGAGTTCAAGGCGAGCGCCAATCTCGTGGGAGCCGCCTACGCGTGGAAACTCCGGGAGGATGCCCACTAGTACTCGAGGAAGCCGAAACGCACGGGGACGAGGTCTCCGTAGTAGGAGACCCACCAGTCGAGATCAGAGCGCCGGATGTAGCCAAACTCGTCTACCACCACGCCATCTCCGAGGTAGATGCCCACGTGCCCCCATCTTCGGCCCGCGGGCGTGTGGCTGTGCGTGGAGACGGCGATGCACATGCCGGGGAGGAGCTCGTCGAGGTTTGTCTTGCTGAGCCGGTAGTACATGTCGTTCGCGTCATCGCTCAGGTTGTAGGGCTGGCCGGCGTTCATGAGCACGATGCTCACCCATCCCGCGCAGTAGCCGTAGCCGATGCTCGGCGTGTTGAGGGCGGCGTTGATGATCGCGCGCTGCCTTCGCGTGAGCACTTCCTTCGGCGAGACGGTGAACGAGAACGGCTCCCTGAGCTCGCCATCCACGTAGACGTGCGTGATGCAGCGCCCGCTGTGGAGGAAATTCGTGGCGTCGATCGTCGCCGTCCAGCGGTCGCCTTCTTGCGTGGCCTCGTACCACACGAGATCGTCCTGGCCGCCATCCTCCGACCACGTGGGCATGGTGACCGAGCTCGCGGGCCCCGGGTTCACGATCGAGAGGGTGTAGGTCTTGGGGCCGCCCGCGAGGTAGACGAGGTTTTGGAGCTCGAGCGCACAGGTGGCCTGCGCGACGTTCACGAGGAGGCCGTTTCCCGCGCGCACATAGGCGTGGGCGGTGTAGGCACGAGCGTAGGCGTGGTCGGCCGCGCGCACGTGCGCGAGGTAGGTGCCGTCTTCTTGCGGCTCCGCCGGATACCATACGATGTCGCGCTGGTCGTCGGCTCCCCAGACGGGCACCAGCACCTCCGCCACGCCCGTGGCGGAGTGGACGTCGCCCACGACCACGTCGAACGAGGCGTCTTCCTCGTTCACATTCACGATGGAGGCGGAGGCGCTTGGCGCGGAGACGCTGAACGTCGCCTCGCCGAGAGGCGTCTCGGTGCCGTCATCTAGGATCGCAAGGGCTTCTACGTGGTAGGCGCCAGGGGCGCTCAACGGGCGGTTTCCCGAGGGGAGGCTCCACGTGCCGTCCGCGTTCACGCCCGCGCCGAACCACGAGGTGCCCTCCTCCTGCCACCCCAGGGAAACGAGATCCTCGCGCTCGGTTTCGCTCGTGGTGTAGTGGTGCGTGCCGATCTCCGCATACGGGTTGAAGAGGCGATAGACCGGTTGGGCCGAATCGGGATCCGAGCGGAACCCGACGCCCTCGGGGCGCCAGCCGACCTCGGAGAGCGCGTCGTACTCGCCGGAATCCATGGTGTAGAAATGGTCGCCACTCGTGGGGTTGTAGAGGCGATAGACGGGCTCCGCGGCACGCTCGTCCTCGGGCTCGATCCACGCGACGCCCTCGTAGCTCCAGCCGCTCTGGATGATGCTCTCCGCCTCGCCCACTTCGCTCGTGTAGAGGTGCTGGCCGGTGAAGGGGTTGTAGAGGCGGTGCACCGCGCCCGCGACTTTGCAATAGCGGGGCACGCCCGGCTCGGAGGGCGTCTCCGGCGAGATGAAGACCGTCGAGGTCCAAGAGCCGTCGTCAAGCTGCTTGGCACCCCGGCGCACGGCCGCCTCCTCGCCGGCTTCTTCGGCCCACACGTCGAAGACGAGGGAGGTTGCCGACGAGGCGCTCGCGCCCTTGGCCGCGAGGACGACCTGCTGCTCGTCGGGGGAGACCTCCGCGGTCACGCGCGCAAGCGCTCGGGCTTGCGTGGCATTCTCGGCGCCTTGCGCGAGGACGGGCATCGGCGCGGCGAGGACGAGCGTCGCGATCAGCACCGCGGCGCCCCGTGCGTACTTCTTGCTCCGCTTTCTTCTCTCCACTCGCTCCCCCCCGTCAGAAGTTTCACCCGCTATCAACGCGACCCTCAAAGCATGACGGAAAGCGCGAGACCGTACAGGGTTGGAAGCTTCCGCTCCTCGCGCCCTCTCGGGTTCGAACCCCTCATGCCGCACGAGAAACAAAAAGCCGGCCCTTTGGGCCGGCCATTTGTTTCTGGTGCGGCGTGAGGGATTCGAACCCCCGACGTTCTGATTCGTAGTCAGGCCCTCTATCCAGCTGAGGTAACGCCGCGTTGGACTTTGAAGTATGCGAGGACGACGGGGGAGTGTCAAGCCAAAGGAGCAGCTCCGCGCCCTCATCACACATCCCGAGCGCCTGTGGCGCGAAAGACATCGACGCTATCCCACGTGCCAGTAGCCGCTGCGTCGGCTTCCCACGCGCGTGAGCTTTCCCGCGCGTTGGAGCTCGGAAATGTAGCGCGCGCACGTGCGTGGCGCCATGCCAAGGGCGTCGGATGCCTCGGCGATGGTCGCCTTCGGTTGCTCGGCAAAAAACGCGAGCACGCGCTCGGACTTTCCCGCGGGGGAAATGCCGCGATCAAGGCGCTCGCCAAGCCGCGTGAGCGTTTCCACGAGCGATTCCAGCATGAACGTCACGTAGGGCGCGTCGTTGATGCGCTTGCGGGATTCCGAGAGGGCCTCTCCTCTCTCGGCTTCGCGTTCCCGCAGGACTTGCTCGAGTTCGCACCAGCGAAGGACGGGGTTCCATCTCGCGAGCATGAGACGGTGCCAGAGCACGCCCGTGAAATGCGACGCGCGGGAAAACGGCTGGATGTAGTCGTACTCGAAGCGAAAGACCGAGCTCGCCACGAGCGGGTGGAGGTCGGTCATGGCGTACCAATCGAGAAGTCCCTCAAGGAGATGCGAGACGCGCGCCGCGGGTGCGGGCGTCTCGTCATCGGATCCCCCGTCCCGCTCGTCCTTCGTGCGCCACACGTCGAACGAGCCGAGGGAGTCGGCGAGGAACGTGTTGAGGCGCACGAGGTCGGAAAGCGAGGTCGGATCGTAGCTCTCGAGCCGTTGGCATGCCGCCTTCACCACCTCGGAGAGGGCCGTGGCTCCCTCGCTTTCCAGCTCGCTCGCTTCGATGAGTTCGCGTAGCTGCGCTTCGTGGATCTCCCTTGCGAGGGCAAGGTCGCGTGGCGGGACGCGCTCCTCCAGCGAGCCCACAAGCGTGCCCGCCTCGACGCAGAGCCGGGTGATGGGCGGGGTGATCGTGATGGGAGGCGCGTAGTCCATGGCTCCTAGAAGGGCAATGGTCGCGGCGCCCGGGGACGTCAGGCGCCGCGACCTTTGGGAGAGTGGTTAGAAGATGCCAACGAGCGCGCCGAGGATGCCCACGGCGAAGAGTCCGACGATGATGGCGATCGGGTTCACGTGCTTCTTGAGCAGCCAGATGCAGAGGAACGTGAGGAGCAGCGGCAGCAGGCCGGGCAGCAGCTGGTCGAGCACGCTCTGGAGCGTCGTGGTGGTCATGAGGCGGTAGGGGTTGTCGGCGTAGTTCGCGGGGTCGTTCACGATGGAGAAGCCGCCGTCCACGACGCCCTGGAGCGACTGGATGCCGTTGTGGAACACGTCGAGGCCCATGGGTTCGCCGTTCACGATGCCGTTCAGCTGCCCGATCATCGCGATGGCATCGGGGAACTTGTCGCCCACGGCGCCCATATCGGCTTTGCTGAACACCACCGTGCTCATGTCGATGGACGTCCACCTCGGGATGAGGACGCCCATGATGAACATGCCGAGGATGGAGGCGCCGAGGGTGATCTTCTGGAGGAGGCCACCCGTGAGGTTCTTGGTGATCGAGGCACCCTGTTCATAGCCGAACTCGAGCGTGTACCAGATGAAGAGCATGCGGATGAGGTTCCAGATCACGAAGAACAGGATCGGGCCGAGGATGTTGCCCGTGAGGGCGAGGGAGGCCGCGAAGGCGCCGAGCACCGGACGCAGCGTGCCCCAGAAGATGGGGTCGCCCACTCCGGCGAGCGGGCCGATCATGCCGATCTTCACGCCCTGGATGGCGGCATCGTCCACCTCGCCGCCGTTGGCGCGGTTCTCCTCGAGCGCCATTTCGACGCCGAAGATGGGCGCGGCGCAGTAGGGGTGCGTGTTGAAGAACTCGAGGTGGCGCTTCAGGAAGGCGCTGATCTCGTCCTTGGAGTGGTAGAGCTTGCGCATCGCGGGGATGAGCGAAAACGCCACGCCCATGTTTTGCATGCGCTCGTAGTTGAACGAGGCGAGCAGGAACTGGGAGCGCCACCAGACCTTTTTGATGTCCGACTTGTCGATCTTCTTCTCGCCGGTGTCCGCGGTGTCGATGGACGTATCGACTTCTTGCTTGATCTCGTCTGCCATGGTGAATCCTCCCTTCCCTACTCGTAGTCGTTGAGGATCGCGTCGACCGGGTCCACGCCCGCGCCACCGCCGCCACCCGCGCTGCCGCCGCTGTTGAATTCAGGGGAGAGCTGCACGTAGACGAGGGCGATCACGACGCCGATGATGCCGAGGGCCACGAGGCCGAGCTCGGAGAGCGAGGCGAGTGCGAAGCCCAGGAAGAAGAACGGCCACACCTTGCCGGAGGCCATCATGTTGATGACCATCGCGTAGCCGACGACGACGATGAAGCCGCCGGCGGTGGAGAGGCCCGTGGTGATCCACGAGGGGATGGCCTCGAGGCCCGCCTGCACGGCCTCGGCGGGGATCGCCATGATGACGCCCGCGGGGATGGCCACGCGAAGGCCCTGGATCATGAGGGCGCCGATGTGGCAGAACTCCACGCCTCCGACGTTGCCCCTCGAGGCGGCCGCGTCGGCGGCATGGGCGATGCCGACGGTGATGGTGCGCACGAAGATGGTGAGCGCGAGGCCGGCGACGGCCATCGGAATGGCCACGGCTACGGCCTCCTGCACGTCCATGCCCTTCATGCACACGAAGATCGCGGAGGCCACGCCCGCGAGTGCCGCGTCGGGGGCCATGGCGGCGCCGATGTTCATCCACCCGAGGGCGATGAGCTGGAGCGTGCCGCCGAGGATGACGCCCTCAAGCGGGTGGCCGGTGACGATGCCGATCATCGTGCAGTTCAGGATCGGCTGGTGGAACTGCCATTGGTCGAGAACGGATTCCATGCCCGCGAGAAACGCGACCACGAGCACGAGGATCACAGAGACGAATGCCATTGTCTTCCCTTCTCCTTTCTCTGCTCAGATGCCGCGCGAGGGCATAAGTCCGTTGTCTTCGATGAGCTTGAAGAGGTCGTCCGAGCCGCTCGAAGGCACTTGCTTGGTGTCGAAGCTCACCCCCGCGTCGCGCAGGGCGAAGACGGTCTTCGCGTCGTCCTCATCCATGGCGATGGCCTGGGAGAGCATGGTCTTGCCGGCCTTGTGGGCGAGCGAACCGAAGTTGATGTGCTCGATGGGCACGCCGAGGCCCACGAGCGTGAGCGCGTCCTGCGGGTTCTCGAAGAGCACGAGCGCCCTCACGTTGCCCATGCGGGTGTCGTGGTAGGCCTCGGCGAAGCGTCCAAGCGTCGTGACGTTGGCCTTCACTCCCGGAGGCGCCGCCTCGACGATGAGGGACTTGCGCATGTCGTCGTGGGCGACGTTGTCGCTCACGACGATGATGCGGTTGCAGCCCACCGACTTCGCCCAGTTGGTGGCCACTTGGCCGTGGAGCAGGCGGCTGTCGATGCGCACGTGGACGATCTTCATCTGCCCGTCGCCGACCACCGTGCCGGGCGGGAGCATGCCCGTAGCTTGCGCTGGGGCCGCCTCCCGCTTGGCCTCCTGGCCCGGGTCGATGTCCTCGGGCTTGGTGCGGGTGCCATTTCGGCCCTCCACCACGATGTGGGCGGCGATCTCGCGGGCGGTGTCCATGCCCATGCGCGCCGTGAAGGCCTCGATGAGCATCGGCAGGTTGAGGCCGGTCACGATGCACCACTTCTCATGACCGTTGATGGCGGCACTCGCCTGGTTGAAGGGCGTTCCGCCCCATAGATCCACGAGGAAGAGCACTTCCTCTTGGTTGCTCAGGCTCGCCACCGCCTGGTCGAGGCGCGCCCGGAAATCATCCGGGCCCTCGCCGGGCTTGAGCGTCACGTAGGCCACGTCCTCCTGCTCGCCGAAGACCATCGACGATGACATGAGGATGCCCTTGGCAAAGTCTCCGTGGGTCGCCAGAACGATTCCGACCATGTTCCGATTCCTCCTCTCTCTTTCCCTCTCTTGCGAATCGCTGATTCCGGGGTCCTTTACCTCGGTGTTTGCGGATTCGCCCTCTCCTCTTGCCGCGAGTGCTCGCCACGGTGCGCAGAGCGAGGCGCACCGCCCCATGCTCGGAACCGCCCCATGCTCGGAGGAGCGAGGCAATCGCGGACGCTCCCATGATTGAAAAAGTCCATACATAACAAATACGAAATGACGAGAACCGATGATAATTCATATAATCTCCAAGAAAATTAGAGGGTGAGTTATGAAAGTGCAGGTAAATATGGTCGCTATTTATGCCATTGGCATATAAAATGTCATGATGAGTGAGGGAAATCCGGTACCACGGTCGTTATGAGCACGCTACTGGGCGATGAGTGTTTCGATATGTCACATGAAGAAATGGTTCGAACGTGGAAACCTCGTGATCAAGGCCTCACAAATAAGGCAATATGTCAAAGCTTATCCGCGAACGGCTTTGCGATACGTGGATGCGAGTGCTCTATGGACGCGGATCCAGGAGACCGAGATGGCTGATTCGCTCTACCTCAAGATTCGCGATGATCTCCTCTCGAAGATCGAAGACGGCACCTTCGCGCCCGGCTCGACGATCCCCTCGGAGATCGAGCTCGCCGAGTTCTACGGCGTGAGTCGCCCCACCGTACGGCAGGCCCTCCAGCTGCTTTCAGACGAGGGCGTGGTGGACCGACGCCGACGTCGAGGGACCATCGTGGTGGATCGACGCTATGAACAGCGCTTCGTCGACCAAATCGAGGACTTCGAGGGGCAGCTTCCGCTCGTTGAGGAAACCGCGGAGCGCATGACGAATAGGGTGCTTACGCTCCGTTGCGAGGTGCCGCCCGCCGAGGTGGCCCGCGACATGGGGATAGGGCCCGACACGGAGGCCTACCTCCTCATGCGACTCCGCTCGCTCGATGGCGTGCCTCAGGTGATCGCCACGAGCTACTCGCCCGTCGACCTCTTCCCCGACTTCATGGAGCACGATTTCGAGCACGAGAGCTTCTATCGCTACATGGCCAACGCCGGCCACCCCATCGACCACGTGGAACGCCGGCTCTCGGTGACGATGCCCGAGCTCACGTCGGCGACGCTTCTCGAGATCTCGCTCAACACGCCCTGCTTCGTGTTCGATTCCATCGGCAGGGCGAGAAACGAACGGGTCGTGGAGCTCTCCCACGTGCTCTATCGCGGCGACACGAACCACTTCACGATGCGGCTGCGCACCGCCACCGACTAGCGTCCCCTACGCGCCGCGCGCGCGGCCCTCTTGCTCGCCTTCCTCTGGGCATCGGCGGCCTTCGCCTGCGCCTTCACGACGTTCCAGCGGTCGAGCGTGCGAAACATCTTCGAGGAGGCGGCGTGGATGCGCCCCTTATCCTCCGGGACCACCTTTTCGTAGGCGAAGCGCACGAAGTCCTCGGCGCTTCCGCGGGTGAAGCCGTGGGCGTCGATGATGAAGGTGATGGGATTGCGCTCCTTAAGCGTGAGGATGAAGGTGTCCTTGGTGCCGGCAAACTCGTCCACCGCGCTCCATGGATAGCTCCGCACGGTGCCGTTGTAGAGCACGAACCCCAGCTCATCATCGGTGGCGAAGTAGATGTGGTGGCGCGTTTCGCTCCCGGCTTCGGCGAACTGCCTCATCATCCTTCGCGCGGGATCCATGCCGAGGTGCATCGATTGCCACACGAATGTGAAGCCGAGTACGAGCAGCAAGATGAGCGCGAGCGTGTCGAGCGAGAGGAAGATGCGTCCGAGCACGCCAGCGACGCCGATGCCGATGCCCACGAGCAGGTAGACGAGGCGCGTGGTGGGCGGGACCGTGAGGCTGCAGGCTTGACGGATGATCCGATCCGTGATCACGGTCTCATTGCAGAAGCGCGCATCGGCCGGAACGCCCTCGGGGAGGGTGCGCGATCGCGCCTCGCCGGCGACGAACTCGGCGTTGCGTTGGCGCTTTGCCTTGGACCGGGCCTTTGACACGGTTGATCTCTCCTCGAAGCGAGACCCTTGGACTTCGGGCGGGTGCTCGCATGGCCTGCGCGGATTGTAGCGTGAGGCAAAACGACCCCGAGAGATGCGCAGTTTGTCCATGGAAGCCAGGTTCTATGGCACTATGGGGCCTCGTGCGGTGCGCGGGCGCCGTGCCGGCAGTTCGCGACATCCTGCCTCATCAAAACTAAGGAGCCATATGGCAGATCGTGGTCATTCCCTCGCCAAAAGCGACGAACGCGAGCTCACGAGCCTTCTCGTGCTCGCCGTCGTCTTCATCGGCGCCACCATGACGGCGAACATCATGAGCCTTCGCATGGTCGCGCCGCTCGGCATCGTCTTCGACGCCGGCACCGTGCTCTATCCCATCACCTTCCTCGTGCGCGACCAGATCCACCGACGCGCCGGCAAGCACTTCTCCGACACCGTGGTGCTCGTGTCCGCACTCGCGAACCTCGCGATGTTCGGCTGCTTCTTCATCGCCGCGTGGCTGCCGGCCGACCTCGCGACCGGCCCGCAGGAGGAGTTCGCGATGGTGCTCCTCCCCGGCGTGCTCATCGTGCTTGGCAGCGTCGTGGGCCAGTACGTGGCCGAGCGCATCGACGGCGTCATCTACCACCGCGTGTACCGGAACGGAGAGGGGAGCGCCACGCGCGCGGCCGTGCTCTCGAACCTCGTGTCGATCCCGATCGATTCCGCGCTCATGTCGACGATCGCCTTCGCGGCAACCGTGCCCTTCGTCTCCTACACCTCAGCCATGGGCGTAAACATCGTGCTCAAGTACGCCATCACCATGGGCGCGCTCACCGCCTCGATCGGCGTGACGAACGTAGTGGGCTCCCTTCGCATCTCGAAGCGGGCGCGCTCGTAAAATCTCATTATGGAGATCAGGAAATCGCAGCTCGGCGACGTGCCGAGGATCATGGAGATCTACGCGCACGCGCGGCGCTTCATGGCCGAGCATGGCAACCCGAACCAGTGGGGTCCCACGAACTGGCCGCCCGAGTGGCTGATCATTCGCGACATCCACCAGGGCCGGAGCTACGTGTGCGAAGACGACGCGGGGCGCGTCGTCGGCACGTTCTCCTACGCATTCGGGCCGGACATCGAGCCGATGTATCGAGAGATCGCGGATGGCGAGTGGCTCTCGGACGCGCCCTACGGCGTCGTGCACCGCATCGCCTCCGACGGCTCCATGAGGGGCGTCGGCACGTATTGCCTGAACTGGGCCTTCGCACAGTGCGGCCACCTTCGCATCGACACCCACGGCGACAATACGGTGATGCGGCACCTCCTCGCCAAGCTCGGCTTTGCGCACGTGGGCACGATCCACGTGGAAGAGGACGATTATCCGCGACTCGCGTACGAGAAGTTCTGAGGGGGGGCGGGGGCGGCCGAGCCTATGGTCTCCGGATCCCGGCTCCCGCTCGTACGGGTTAACGGCTTTCATCGGCCCTTTTTCTCGGGTGACACACCTCCAGCTGGCATACGGGCTTTGGTTCCGGCGGACCACTCCTCCGGTCCGAGAAAAAGGGCCTTCTCCTTGCGGCTCCCGCAGGGCTCCGGAGACCATAGGCTCGGCCGCTCGCGTAACGTTCGCCCCTCGATAGAATGGGGCCCGTGAAAAACGCGGAGGGAAAATTCATTGCCACGATGGTGGGGTACGGGTGCTTGGGGCTCGTGCTCGCATTCGTGCCGTTTAGCACGGAGGTCGTGGTGCTTTGCCGCGCGATGATCGGCGCGGCGACGATCCTTCTCCTCATCACGCTCCTCAAGCATCGGATCGACTTCGCGCAGGTCCGCAGCCACTTCCCCACCATGCTCGGCTCGGGCGTGTGCCTCGCGCTCAATTGGCTCTGCCTCTTCGCGTCGTATCGTCTCACGACGGTGGCCGTGGGGAGCGTGCTGAACTACCTCGCGCCGATCCTGCTCGTGCTCGCCGCGCCGTTTCTCTTCCACGAGAAGATCTCGTGGAAGAAGGCCGTGTGCATCGCGGTGGCGTTCGTGGGCGTGGCGCTCGTGTCCGGCGTCTTCGGAGGGCTCGCCGAGGGGTCCGACCCGCTCGGGGTGGTGCTCGGCATCGCCGCGGCGTTCTGTTTCGCGGGGATCGTCACCTTCAACAAGCACCTCGTGGACGTGGATCCGCTTGACAAGACGCTCGTGCAGCTCTTCCTCGCGGGAATCGTCCTCATCCCCTTCGCGATCATCGTCGGCCCCGCGCCCGAGGTGCCGATCGAGGTGCACCCGGTGGTCGGCTTCGCGGCGCTGCTCTTTGCGTGCGTCGTGCTCACGGGCCTTATCTACGTGTGGTACTTCGACGCGATCGCGACGCTGCCGGTGCAGACCGTCGCGGTGCTCGGCTACCTCGAGCCCGTCGTGGCCGTCATCACCTCGGCCCTCATCCTGGGAGAGCCCCTCACGCCCACCGGCCTCGTGGGCTCGGTCCTCGTGATCGGCGCCGCTCTCGCCGGCGAAACCTGGGCGCGCACCTCGAGCGACGACGCGTAGGGGCCTCCGTGATGAGAGAACAAAAAAAGACCCGGTTGTACCGGGTCTTTTTGTTCTCTGGCGGAGAGCTGGGGATTCGAACCCCAGAACGGGTCACACCCGTTACTCGCTTAGCAGGCGAGCACCTTCAGCCACTCGGTCAGCTCTCCTTGGTGATAGGGCATTCTAGCTTATCGACGACGCGGGCCCGCCGAGGCGCGCGAGAAATCGTTCGTCCACCACGATGTCTTCGCGATGAGAGATGAGGGACGCGAGCGAGAAGCGCTCGACGAGGGCCGAGGCGCTGAGCGCTTCGCCCGGTTCGGCGAATCCGACGGTCGCGGCGAGGCACCCGAGGAGCGGCTCGGGCCCGGGAAGCCATGCGCGAAGGGCGCCGAGGTCGAGGTCTCGCTCGCGCTTCGAGAGGCGTCGGCCATCCGGCGCCACGAGCATGGGAATGTGCAGGTAGTGGGGTTGTGGGCATCCGAGGAGCCGCTGGAGGTAGATCTGGCGCGCCGTGGAGTCGAGGAGGTCTCGGCCGCGCACGACGAGCGACACGCCCTCGTCGCCGTCATCCACCACGACGGCGAGCTGGTAGGCCACGACCCCGTCCGAGCGCTCGACGAGGATGTCGCCCACCTCGTTTACGAGGTCTTGGCGTTGGGGGCCATAGACCTCGTCCTCAAACTCGATCACCGCGTTGGGGCTCTCCGAATCCGGCACGAGAAGTCGGAGGCCGTAGGGGCGACCCTCGGCAAGGCGCGCGATGCGCTCCTCGCGTGAGAGGCGCCGGCAGGTGCCGGAATAGACGTAGGTGCCGTCGCTCGCGTGGGGCGCACTTGCCGCGTGGAGCTCGCGCCTCGTGCAGAAGCAGGGGTAGAGAAGCCCACGCGAATCGAGCGAGCCGAGCGCCCTCGCGTACCTCTCGCCGTGTTCATGCTGGTAGATGGGGCCTTCGTCCCAGTCGAGCCCGAGCCACGCGAGATCGTCGATGAGTTGCGCGGCCACCTCGGGGCGCTGCGTGCGGGGGTCGAGGTCCTCGATCCTCAGCACCATGCGCCCGCCCGCTGCGCGCACGGCGAGCCAGCCGATGAGCGCGGAGAAGACGTTCCCCAGGTGCATGCGCCCCGAGGGCGACGGCGCGAACCGCCCCGTGACGGCGAAGGGCCGCCCGAAAGAGCGGCCCTCCTCGTGTCCAAGCGCGTGTGGCACGCGAGTACCTCGAGCCCAGAGGCCCTACATCGGCATGCTGGTCGTGGGGGTGAAGGTGCGCGCGGCGTACTTCTGGTCGAGCGAGAAGAGGCCGTCCGCGCTCTCGCCGAAGAGTTCCATCTCGGTGACCATGTCGGTGGCGTTCGTCTCCTCCTCGCCCTGCTCGTCGATGAACCAGTCGAGCATCTTCATCGTGCGCCAGTCCTTCTCCGCATAGGCCACGGAGTAGCAGTCGTTGATGAGGCTCGTCACGTAGCGCTCGTGCTCGAGGCCGGCGCGAAGCGGGGCGAGGTCGTTATCAAAGGTCTTGTCCGGCTTGTCGATGGCGAGCATCACGGGCGAGGCGTCGTTGTCGAGCAGGTAGCGACGAAGGATCATCGCGTGCGAGAGCTCCTCCTGCACCTGCACCAGGTACCAGTTCGCATAGCCCTTGAGGCCGCGTCCCTCGTAGTAGTCCGCGAAGGTGAGATAGAGGTAGGCGGAGTAGATTTCCTTGTTGATCTGCGTGTTGAGCTTTTCCTCGACTGCGGGCGAAAGGGCCATCGTTCCTCCTTGATTTCCGAGGTATCCAGCTACGCCGCGGTGCGCGGGACGCTGGGTATCATGGGGCCTGTGAATTCACGACCATTGTTCCACGGGGAGGCGACGCGCGTGGGTCTGAAACTGCAACTTCATACGCGGGCGGGCGATCGCGGGGCGTGCCGAGGCATCGCTCTGGTGATCGTGGCGCTCGTGGCGTGCGCGACGCTCTTCGCGGCGCCTCGGCCGGCATGGGCCGACGACTACGAGATGAGCCGCACGGCCATCGACGCCACCGTGGGGTCGGACGGCGTGATCAACGTGGTCGAGGATCGCACGTTCGACTTCGATGGCGATTTCCATGGCGTCTATTGGGAGATCGGCACCGGTTTTGCCGAGGGGCAGCCGGTGGAGGCGCAGGTGAGGGAGGTGGGCGTCGTCTCGCCGGACGGGACCTTCACGCCCTTCACCTCGGATACCTCGGCTTCCGGGCTTCCCGACACCTACGCCGTCGAGGATACGGGCGACCTCGTGCGCGTGACGATCTACCACGACGCGAGCCATGAGGACGTGACGTATCGGCTCGTCTACGACCTCACGAACGCCGTCTGGGCCTGGGCCGACACGGGCGAGCTCTATTGGAAGTTCGTGTCCGACGGCTGGGATGTGATGAGCGACGACATCACCTGCACGGTGCACCTGCCGGTGCCCGCGGGCGAGGAAGTGGTGCCCGGCGAGAACGTGCGCGCGTGGGGCCACGGCACGCTCGACGCGAACATCAGCTTCGACGGGGACGACGTCATCTACCAGGTGCCGGCGGTGGGCACGGACCAGTTCGCGGAGGCGAGGATCACCTTCCCGCTCTCGTGGCTCACCCTGCCCGCGCGCTCCGAGGCCAAGCTCCAGACGATCCTCTCCGAGGAAGAGGCGTGGGCCGAGGAGGCGAACGCGCGGCGCGCGCAAGCTCGCGCGATCACCTTCGGCGCGACGGGCGTGGTCGCCGCGGGGGGCGCGGGCGCGATCATCTTCGGCCTTGCGACGGGCGCGAGCTATAGGAAGCGACATCGTTCGAGCTTCCAAGGCCCGTATTGGCGCGACGTGCCGAGCCACGACCACCCCGCGGTGGTGGGCGCGCTCGTGAACGGCGAGCCTGGCGGCCCCGAGCTCACGGCCACGCTCATGCGCCTCACCGATCAGCGCGCGATTGGGCTCGACCACGTGACGAGCACCAAGCACGGCCTGCTCGGCGACAAGGCGCAAGACGATTACCGCCTCACCCTTCGCGCGAAGGGCGCGGCCGCGGTGAACGATCCCATCGACGAGTCGGCGCTCGAGTTCCTCTTCGACTTCGTGGCGCCGAGGACCCCCACCTTCAAGGAGCTTCGCGAGAAGGCGGACGCCGAGGCGGTGGCGGCCGACGCGGAGCCCGACTTCGACCCCGTGCTCGACTTCTCCGAGATGAGGGGCGTGGCGAAGAAGTTCCCGAGCAGCTACGCGGAGGCGCTCAACGACTGGCGAGATACCGTGAAGGCGCAGGTGGAAGCTCATGGCTACCTGAGCGATGAGGCGGCGAGGCAGCGAAACTCGCTTTATGGCGGCGCCGTGCTCTCCGTCGTGCTCGCCGTGGCGGGCTTCGTCGCCTTTCTCATCCTCGAGCCGCCGGTGTGGTTCCTCCTCTTCCTCGTCCTTCCCATCGTGGGAGCCGTCGTCTGCAGCATCGTGGCGAGCAGTTGCGAGGGCTACTCCGAGGAGGCGGACGAGATCCGCGCGAAGGCCCTCGCGCTCAAGGCGTGGCTGAGGGACTTCACGCGTCTCGACGAGGCGGTGCCCGACGACGTGCGCCTCTGGAACCAGCTCCTCGTCTACGCCGTGATCCTCGGCGTGGCGGACGAGGTGATCGACCAGCTGCGCGTGGCCAAGCCGTATGTGGTGAACGATCCGTATTTCTATCCCTACTACGTGTGGTACTGGGGCTATGGCGGCCCGTGGACGCCCATGCGCGCCCTTGGCGACGCGTACCAAGCGAGCTACACGGCCTCGGTGGGTTCTATCGCCACGAGTGCGAACGCGTCCGGCGGGGGCCTTGGCGGTGGCTTCTCCGCGGGCGGCGGAGGCGGCGTCGGTGGAGGCGGCGGAGGAGGGGCCTTCTGAGCTCGTCCGGCGCACGCGAGGCGCGCTCGAAGACCCCCGTCTCCTTGCACTCCGAAGGCCCCGCTACGCACGGCTCTTCAGCGCCTCGTCGAGATCGCCGGGAAAGCCTCCCTGCTCGTTTTTCCTGAGCCAGCGGGCGAGCGAGCGATGGAGCGCCTCCATGCGCGCCGAGGGCAGCACCTGAAGCTCGCGCTCTAGGCGATGGCGATAGGCGGAGTAGGTGTCCTCCAGCTCCTTCACGCGGCCATCCGCGGCGAGCGAGCGAAGATAGCACCCCACGACGTCCTCGCGAAGTGGTTCGCTCTCGCGCGCGGCTTGGGCGAACCAGAGCGCCTCCTTCACGAGCCCCTCCTTGAGTGCGAGATCGCTCGCCTCCACCTGCACGTCGAGGTAGAGGGCTTGGAGGGATCGTTGCTTGGCGGCGAAATCGCCCCGCACGTCCTGTGGGGGAACGCGGAGGCCGCCCGCGTAGAGCGCGCTCACGTGGCGGCAGAGCGAAAGGCGCCACGCCCTGTCGCCGGTGTGCGAGAGCACCTCCTTGCAGAGCGCTTCGAACTCGTCCACGTCCACCATCACGAGCTTGGGGTTGAGTGTGATGCGCCCGGTTTCTATCACGAGATAGGGCGGCTTGCCCTCACGGCAACCAAGCGCATCGCGCACGCTGCTCACCACGGAGTAGAGGTTGTTTCGGCTGAGGAGGAAATCGCGATCGGGCCACATGAGCTCGCAGAGCTCGGCGCGCGTGAGCGAGTGGGTGGGCACCATCGCGAGGATCTCGAGCATGAGGCGCGCGGCCTTGCGACGCCAATCCCCCTCCTCGATCCTGCGATCACCCACGATCACCTCGAATTCCCCGAGGAGCTTCAGCTGGAGGAGCGGTGTCTCGGCGTCGAGGAATTGGAGCGCGCGGGCGCCCTCGGGCGGATCCGCGGGATCGAAGAGCGTGAGCTGGCGCGGATCTTGCGAGCGTGTCGATGCCACGCGGCTCTTCGCGGGGGCGAGCGCGGGCGGTGCGTCGGACGTGGCGGGAGCCGTGGCCAACAGAAACGCCTGCTCGGCGCGCTCCTTTCGCTTCGAGAGGCGGGGGAAGAGTCCGCTTACGCCCGAAAGCCCGAGGTCAGCCACCTCACGGCGCGCGACAAGGCCGGGTTGGGCCCAACGCGCGGGAAGGAGCTGGCGGAAGACGCCCGCCTCATCCCATGGGCTCTCGAGCACGAGCTCCACAAGCGCGTCCGCGGCGAAGGTGGGCACCGTCTCCTCGAGGGCCTCGGCAAAGGAGAGCTCGTCGAGGCACTCGGCCACGGACGAGATGTCCGAGGAAACGGCGTAGATGAGGTGCGCGAGTGCGAGGAGCGCGGGCGAAGCGGCTCGCGCGTCGACTGGGGGAGGCGCCTCCACCTCCTCTCCCATGAGCTTGCGGGCGAGCATTTCCGCGGGATAGGCGGCAAGGGCGAGCGTGCCGGCGCCCATCGTGAGCAAATCCTGCGTGAGGCTTCGGGAGATGGAATACGCGGCGAAGAGCGAGCGATCGCGAAGGAGCATGAGGGTGAGGCCGAGGCGAAGCGCCGCGCGGAGCCGGGCGTCGGGGTGGCGCGCCACGCGCTCGAGCGTGTCCTTGATGGGCGAGGTGAGCCCCGTCTCCCCGGGAAGGGCGAGCGCGGCGAGCGAATAGCCCTCCGCGGAGTGGCTGAGCACGTGAAAGCCCTGCTTGTCGAGGAAATCGATCGCGCAATAGAGCAGAGCGCGGTCGCTCTCTCGCACTGCGCGGCCGGAAACGGTGGCGCAGACGAAGCGCTCCGCCGCCGCGAGCGACGACACGATGGTCGCGCAGTCTTGCCCCGGCCCCGCCCGCCTGAGGAGGAAGTAGGCCTCCTCGTAGGCACCCTCGAGGCGGCGCGCGTGGATCGCGCTCAGGCTCTGGAGCGCGAGCGTGAGCGGGTCGTGGAGCGGGGAATGTCCATCAGCCGACGGCGCATCCACCGAGCTTGCGGATTTCGAGGTGGCCCAAGAAGTGACGAGCCCGATGAAGGCGCGCGCTTGGCTCCAGAGGATCCGTTCGCGCTCCGTGCACTTTGCGGGAGGCGACGTCGCCTCGAGGCTGTGCAGGGTCTCGAGCGTGTCCACGAGCGCGCGTCCGAAGCGCTCCGGCGCGGCGAGCAGGAGATTGAGGACGACGGATACGAGGGTGCGCACGGTCTTCGAGACCTTGAACGCGTCGTCGAAGACGTAGCTCTCCACCATCTCGCGAAAGCCGTGGTTGATGAAGTCGAAGCAATGGGCGATCACGAAATCGCTCACCTCCACCGCGCCTCCCGCGGCGAGGATGATGTGCGCGGCGCGCGCGACCTCGCCGCGCGCGAAGAGCATCTCGAGGATGGCACGCACGAGCTCGGGGCACTTCTTTGCGCTCGCCATGCGCGAAGGGAGGTTGGGCGGCGCGGGGTCGGCGGGGACGCGCGAAAAGCCGAACCAGGGGCTGATCACGATCTTTTGGGGCAAGCGGGAAAGCGCCGCCTCGAAATCGCGTGCCCGAGTGGGAAATCCGAGCGCTTGGAGCTCATCGATCGTCCCGTGGTCGAGCAGCTCCATGGCGAGTGCCAGGTTGTGAACGGTGTCCTTCTTTTCTCCTCGTCTCGGCATGGCAAAACCCTCTCGTTCATGGAAGACGGGGTGAAGATCGCTCCTCATCACGACCCGTCCTCCGGCAAAGCTTGGGAAAGCGACGCTACCGAGCGAATGGCGGTTTCCACCACCACGCACCTGCCAGCGCAAGGCGAGCGGACTCGCGCCCAACCAGCAGGTAGGAGCGTTGCGCCTTCGGGGGCATGCCGAGGGGAGGTTGGAGAGATCCGAGGTAGAACGCCGTGTTTTTCGGAAGTGCCGCGATATCGAAAAACACGGACGCAAATCCGCCCATCGGAAAGATCGATAGAAATCGAAACGTTTTCTCGACGCCCGCGATGCCTCGCGTTCGCGAGCTGGCCCATACTGGTGGCGAATGCGGGGCGGCAGCGCACGGCACGTCGCCGCGGGAGGTTGAGGGGGAGCATGGACAGGGAAAAGCGCGGGCTCCTTGCGGCGCTCTCCGTGGCGCTCGGCCTCGTGGTGGCCATCGGCGTGCTCGTGGCGTGCGGCCAGGCGGCCAACCAGCTCGAGCCCGGCGAACAGGTTTCCGGGCAGGTCACGCGCATCGACGGGGCCACGATGCAGTTCGCGCCCGGCGAGATGGACGATGGCACCTTCAAGCGCACCGGCGAGGCCATGCTCGTGGATCTCTCCAAGGCTCACATCGTCTCCGACGCCGGAGAGGAGCTCACCCAAGACGACATCGCCACCGATGATCTCGTGAGCATCGTGGCGAGAGAGGATGGCGCCTCGGACATCACGGTGGCGCGCGACGCCGAGACGGTGGCGGCGGAGCAGGGAAGTGCGAGGACCGAGCTCAATGAGGCCGCGAACCCCGTGGGGTCAACGTTTCGCTCTCGCTCGGAGGATGAGAGCGCGCTCAGGGTCACCGCGCGCGACGTGGTGCTCGTGGACTGCGCGGTCGAGCAGTCGGGCGAGGCCACCGACCTCTCGAAGGCTCGGCTCTTCGGGCTTGATTCCGCGCTGCTCGTCTCGCATGGCGGCGGCCTCGTGATGGACGGCGGATCGATCACATCCTCGGCCGACGGCGCGACCGGGCTCTTCTCCTATGGCGAGGGCTCAGAGGCCATCCTGAACAAGACCGAGGTCGTGACCACGAAATCGAGCGCGCCCGCCATCGTGGCGAGCGCGAGGGGCACGGTAAACCTGAACGGCGCGACGCTCACCACCTCCGGCACCCAATCCCCCGCGCTCCGCTCGACGGCGAGGGGGCAGGCGGTGGTCGCGAGCGGGGAACTCGTCTCGAATGGCATCGACTCGCCCGTGATCGAGGCGACCTCGAGCCTGAGCGCCGAGAGCGCGAAGCTCACCGCGGCGCACGCGGAGGCGCTCGTGCTCTCCGGGAGTGCGCAGGCGAGCTTCTCCAACTGCTCGATCGCGAGCGCCATGGACGAGGGCCGCGGCGCGCACGCCGCCGTGAACGTGCAGGGCATCCTCATCTTCGGCGAGCGAGGCCGGGCGACGCAGACGACGACGCTCGCGCTTTCCGGCGGATCGCTCACGAACAACGCGGGCGACCTCATCTTCGTGACGAACGTGAACGCCGAGCTCACGCTGGACGACGTCAACGTGCAAAACGCCGACGCCGACGCCGCGCTCTTGCGGGTGGCGGCCAACGACGGCTCGCTCGGCTGGGGCGAGGCGGGCGCAAATGGCGGAAGCGCCACGCTCACGTGCGTGAACCAGCGGCTCATGGGCGACGTGGCGGTGGATCGGCTTTCGAGGGCGACGATCCACCTCACCGAGGGTTCAAGGCTCGAGGGGGCCATCAACCTCGAGACGCCGGACGAGGACGACCCCGGCTCGCTCAAGGTGATCGTGGAATCGGGCTGCACGTGGAAGCTCACCGCCGACTGCTCGATCACCGATCTTGAGAACCATGGCACCGTGAACTTCAACGGCCACACGCTCACCCTCGCCGACGGCTCGGTGCTCGGCGGCTAAGGCGGGGCCTCGCGCTCGCCTCGCGCTCAGGCCCTGGCGACCCCGTCTTCGCGCGCGGCGTTGAAGACCGCCTTCGCCACGGCGTCGCGCACGCGCGGGTCGAAGGGCTCGGGAAGGATGTAGTGCGCGGAGCGATCCTCGTCGGCCACGAGGCCCGCGAGGGCGTAGGCCGCGGCGACCTTCATGCCGTCGGTGACGCGGCTTGCGCGCGCGTCGAGCGCGCCCCGGAAGAGGCCGGGGAAGACGAGCACGTTGTTCACTTGGTTCGGGTAGTCGGAGCGCCCCGTGGACACCACCGCGGCGCCCGCGGCGCGCGCGTCGTCGGGCGTGATCTCAGGGTCGGGATTGGCGCAGGCGAAGACGATGGGGTCGGCCGCCATGGAGCGCACCATCTCCCGCGAGAGCGTGCCGGGCGCGCTCGTGCCGATGAAGACGTCCGCGCCCACGAGCGCCTCGGCGAGGCCTCCTGAGAGATGGCGCGGGTTGGTGATCTCGGCGAGTTCGGCCTTGTAGCCGGGGCAGCCGGCGGGGCGCGATGCCTCGACGATCCCCGCGCGGTCGACGGCGACGATGTCTTCCACCCCGAGCGCGCGCAGCATCTTGATGATCGCCGTCCCCGCGGCTCCCGGGCCGTTCTGCACCACGCGCAGCCCGGAGAAGTCCTTGCCCACGAGCTTGAGCGCGTTGATGAGGCCCGCGGCCACCACGACGGCGGTGCCGTGCTGGTCATCGTGGAAGACGGGGATGTCCACCTCCGCCTGGAGCTTCGGCTCGATCTCGAAACAGCGCGGCGCGGCGATGTCCTCGAGGTTGATGCCGCCGAAGCTCCCCGCGAGGAGGCTCACCGCGTGCACGATCTCGTCCACGTCGTTCGTGCGGAGGCAGATCGGGATCGCATCGACGCCGCCGAACGCCTTGAAGAGCACGCACTTTCCCTCCATGACGGGCATGCCGGCCTCGGGGCCGATGTTGCCGAGCCCGAGCACCGCGCTTCCGTCCGTGACGACGGCCACCGTGTTCCAACGGCGCGTGAGCTCGAAGGAGCGCTCGGGATCCTTCTGGATGGCGAGGCAGGGCGCCGCGACCCCGGGCGTGTAGGCGATCGCGAGATCATGGGTGCTCGAGACGCTCGCACGAGGTGTGACCTCGATCTTTCCCCTCAGTTTCTCGTGGAGCTCCATCGAGAGCGCTGCGTAGTTTTCGGCCATGGGTCCCTCCGTGTTTGGGCTTCGATCGCCTTGGCGACGAGTTTCGCAGACGTGAGGGTACCATGCGGGTTTTAGGGTCTTCGCGAATCCTCGGCTATACTTTCCGCTGTCTGTCCGTAATCGCAGATTCAAGGAGCACACCGTGGCAGATCATTTCCGCGGGGACGGGAGCGCCGCGCCCGCAGATCCCACTCCGGACGCATCGGGTTTGGATCAAGCGCCCCTCACGCAAGAGGAGGTGCCCGCGGCGCCCGTCATCGAGCCGCCGCTTGAGGTGGTCGAGATGGCGGAGGTCGCGGACGTGGCGAGCGTGGCGCCCACCGCGCCCACGACCCCGAGCTTTCCCAACGAGGTGCCCACGAGCACCCTCTTGGACGAGCCCTCCTTCATCGAGGACGTGGTGGAGATCCCCGTCGCCCAGGCGCCCGCGCAGCCAGCGCCTCCCGCCGTGCCGATCCCGCCCGCGCCCATGCCGCAAGCCCCGGCTCCTGCGCCCGACCCCTACACCTCGGTGCACCTGCCGCGCTCCGTGCCGAACGTGCAGGCCGGCGCGGCGTCCACCGCTCCGCATGCCGCCCCGCAGGCCGTGACTCTCGTCACCGCGTCGGCCTCGCCCGAGGCGCAGGCCGCCGACCCCGGCTACACGCCGCACGGCCTCTACAGCTCCCTCGGCTCCGAGGAGAACGCACCGCAGGTGAACCGCGACCTCGAGCCCACGATCTCGATGCGCCACGTGACGAAGATCTATCCCGCGCAGCCGAACAAGCCCGCGCTCGAGGACGTGTCGCTCGACATCTACCCCGGCGAGTTCGTCTTCATCGTCGGCCACTCGGGCTCCGGCAAGTCCACGTTCCTGCGCCTTCTCACCCGCGAGCTCAAGGTGACCTCCGGAGAGATCCTCGTCGCGGGACAGAGCCTCACCAAGATGCGCAACTGGAAGGTGCCCTTCCTGCGCCGCCAGATCGGCTGCGTCTTCCAGGACTTCAAGCTCCTCCAGGATCGCACCACCTATGAGAACGTGGCCTTCTCGCTCGAGTGCATCGGTAAGCCGAAGGCCGTGATCGGGGTGCAGGTGCCCGAGGTACTTCGCCTCGTGGGCCTCGAGGACAAGATGGACCTCTTCCCCGACCAGCTCTCCGGCGGCGAGCAGCAGCGCGTGTCCGTGGCGCGCGCCATGGTGAACCGCCCGCCGCTCCTCATCTGCGACGAGCCCACGGGAAACCTCGACCCGGCCATCTCGCTCGGCATCATGCGCCTGCTCGAGGCCATCAACCGCAACGGCACGACCGTCATCATGGCCACCCACGACCGCGAGATGGTCGACTCCATGCGCAAGCGCGTGGTGGCACTGGAAAACGGCCACCTCGTGCGCGACCAGGAGAGGGGAGGCTACGGCTACTATGGCGCCCTCTAATTTCGGCTACGCTCTCCGCGAGGCCGGTCACCACATCCTTCGCGGCTGGTCGACGGCCCTCGGGGCCATCGTCACCATCTTCCTCTCGCTCTTCATCATCGGATTCTTCATCCTCGGCTCCTCCCTCATCACCAACATGGTGGGCTCGGTGGAGGACCAGGTGACGATCCAGGCGTTCCTCTCCGACGACGCCACCTCGGCCACGGTCGACCAGCTCCAAGATTCCATCGAAACCTGGGACTACGTGGAGAGCGTGACGTATAAATCGAAGGAGGAGGCGCTCGAGGAGTACCGCTCGACGATGTCGAACAAGAACGCCGCGGCGGCCGTGGAGGCCCTCGACGGCGAGAACCCGGTGCCGGCCTCGCTCGTGATCGAGCTCACCGACCCGCAGGAGGTGGCCGGCGTGGCCGACAAGCTCGCGGCCGACCCCACCTTCCAGAGCGTGTGCGACGATCCCGAGGACGTGGAGCTCTCCATCCAATACGGCCAGCAGACGGTGGAGCGCCTCTTCTCCGTGGCGAACTACATCCGCATCATCGCCATCGTCCTCGTGGTGATGCTCATCTTCGTGGCCTTCGTGTTCATCAACAACACGATCCGCCTTGCCATCGCCGCGCGTCGTCGCGAGATCGCGATCATGCGCCTCGTGGGCGCGAGCAACAGCTTCATCCGCGGGCCGTTCATCATGGAGGGCATCATCGAGGCGCTCATCGGCTCGGCGCTCGCCATCATCGGCCTGCAGATCGGCATGTCCGTGCTCATGCCGCGCCTCGCGGAGAGCCTGCAATTCCTCACGCTCACGATCGACGGCTCCACCATCGCGTGGACCTACGTGATCCTGCTCGCCATCGGCGTGGTGATCGGCCTCTTTGGCTCGGCCATCGCCATGCGCCGCTACCTCAAGGTCTAGCGATGGCCGAGGCACCCGAGCGCTTCGTCACGCGGCTCTTGAACGCCGAGCTCAAGCTCGGTGCGGCTGACTATGCGGGCGCCGCGGGCGACCTTCGCCAGATGACGGAAGAGATCGAGGCCTTCGTGGCCGAGCACTGCCCCACGACGGAGACGCTCCAGTGGTTCAGCTTCCCGACGTTCTTCGAGCGCCTCGCCTATCGACGCGTGGAGGACGACCCACGCGAGCTTCGCGATGTGGGGGAGCCCTACGATCGCGTCTACGCCGACCTCGGCCTCGCGCTCGCCAACATGGGCGACCTCGCCGGCGCCCGCGCCGCGCTCTCGCAGGCGGTGCGCTGGAATCCGATGGAGTGCGCGTGGCGCCTCGGCCTCGCCGAGGTCTGCCTTTCCATGGGAGACGAGCGCGAGTGGCTCGCGCTCTCCTTCAGCGTCTTCGAGCGGGCGAGCCATCGCGCGCATCTCGTGCGCGCCTACGCGAACTTCGCGCGCCATTTCGCAAGCTCGCAGGAGCACGCGCTCGAGGCGGCTTGCCTTGCGTGCGCCGCGCGTCTCGGCACCGATGACGCCGAGGTCGCGGCCCTCATCGAAAACGCCGCGGGCACTCCCGCCGATCCCTCCGCGCTCTCCGACGAGGACATCGCGGCAATCCTTGGCGAGGCCGGCATTCCCGAGGGTGCGAACGCGGAGATCGCGATCTGCCTCATCATGTGCGCTTCCGACGCGCGCGCCCTTGGCGACGATCGCGCCGCGGGTGCCCTCGTGGTGCGCGCGCGAGATCTCGTGGGCGAGGAGGCCTGCCGCATGCTCGCCGAGCTCGTGGCCGACGCCGACGCCTCGCTCGCCGCGCGCGACGAGGCCTCCGCCGAGCCGCCCATCCCCTCCGACGAACCGATGGACGAGCTCGATGGCTGAGCGAAAGCGAGAGATTAAGGTCATCGCCCGCAACCGCTCCGCTCGCCACGACTACGAGATCCTCGAGACCTTCGAGGCGGGCATCGTCCTCGCGGGCACGGAGGTGCGAAGCCTCCGCGAGCGCCCTCCCTCGCTCGCCGAATCCTTCTGCCTCGTCCGCGGCGGCGAGGCGTGGGTGATCGGGCTCCACATCCCGCCTTTCTCGCACGGCAACATCGCCAATCGCGACCCCGACCGCAGGCGCAAGCTCCTTCTCCACAAGCGCCAGATCCGCTACATCGACCAGCACCTTCGCGCGAAGGGCATGGCGCTCGTGCCGCTCCAGCTCTACTTCGACGAATCCAACCGCGCGAAGCTCACCATCGGCCTCGCGCGCGGCAAGAAGCTCTACGACAAGCGCCAGGACATGGCGAAGCGCGATAGCGATCGCGAGCTGCGCCGTGCGGTGAAGGAGCTCAACCGCTAGCTCCCGCGTGACGCCATCCGCGCTCGCGCGGTGCCACAATGTCGGCGACATCTCGACGCGCCGAGCAAAGGAGCTCCCATGGTCGATCCCACCGTCATGTTCAAGCACCACTACGGCCTCTACATCGCCTCCTCCAAGACGGACGAGGGTTACGCCGCCTGCCTCATCAACACCGCCACGCAGGTCACCGCCACCCCGATCCAGGTGGTCATCTCGGTGAACAAGGAGAACGTCACCTGCGGGCGCATCCTCGCTTCCGGTCACTTCGCGCTCGCGATCGTGGACGAGACGGCCGACATGCCCTTCATCGGGCGCTTCGGCTTCCGCTCCTCCCTCGACTTCGACAAGTTCGCGGACATTCCCGTGGAATACGACGAGTTTGGCGACCCCTACACCACGCTCCACACCTGCGGCATGGTCTCCTGCGCCGTGAGCCAGTCGATCGACGTGGGCACCCACATGCTCTTCATCGGCGAGGTAGCCGAGACGAGGGATCTCGGCGAAGAACCGCCCATGAGCTACAGCTACTACCACAAGGTGCTGAAAGGAAAAACTCCGCCGAAGGCCGCATCGTACGTAGCCGAGTAGCAATCCTCACTCCCAATGCCTGTCGGGGTCGGTGGAGGACATGGTCCCCGGATCCCGGTTCCCGCTCGCACGGGTAACCGGCTTTCACCAGCCCTTTTTCTCGGGTGACACACCTCCAGCTGGCATACGGGCTTAGATACCGGCGGACCACTCCTGGAGGGCCGAGAAAAAGGGCCTTCTCACCGCGGCTTCCACAGGGCTCCGGGGACTATGTCCTCCCCCGCCCTTGCGAGGTTGTCCAAATCGCAAATTGGGTACGAACGGCTAAGCTATGTTCCCCATACTCGAAATGGAGCCCGTGAAAGGAGCCATCATGGCTGACGAGAAGAAGACCTACACGTTTCGTTGCACCGTATGCGGCTACGAAGTGACCATCGACGAGCCGCAGCTTCCCGATGATTACGTCTGCCCCGTGTGCGGCGTGGGCCCCGACATGTTCGAGCTTGTCGACGAGGGTTAACGAGCCGACGCTGCGGCACTCTGGTGCACCCGATCTGCGCGCGATTTTGGGCACTCGCGTAGCGAAGTACGCTACGTGCCCAAAATCCCACGCATCTCGGGCACCCTAGAGCGCCTCGCTGACGTTTTGCTGATTCCGTAGCTCTTTGGTTGTCGAAGCAAGGAATCACGAACGTTCAGCGAAGCACTTGATATGTGAGGTTTGTCTGGGTACATCCGGCAAGCTTTCAATGTGAGGTCTCCCAACGACCCGAAAGGGGGCGACTGGTTTCGACAGGTTAGGCTTGAGACGGCAAGCAAGCCGTGGTCTCCTCGCCACGCTAAACAGGGGTACCGTCAAATTGAATTGACAACACTCGTACTGCTGAGCCTCAGCTGGCTCTCGCTGCTTAGTCGATAGACGGCAGCTGTCTTCGGGGGACCCTCTCCTAAGAACCTGAAGGCATCACCTCATGGGGATGCGGTTGCGCACGTAGCCGGTATGGCGCGACCAAAGGGCGAACCGGCTAGGGCGCCAAGGGATTGTCTGTGGACCCGAGGCGCTCGAATGCGAACCACAGACTGAGCTTGGAGAAAACCGTCAGGGGCTTGGCTTGGACCGGAGTTCGATCCTCCGCGCCTCCACCAAAAACCCAAAGGGCCCGCGTGGCGCTCAGCCGCGCGGGCCTTCCTCGTGGGCGATGTGGGCTTTTCGGCGAGGTCGAGACGCCGCGTGCGATGGTGTACACTCATTAAGTTCTTTTGCCTTCATACCCCGTGCAAGCAGAAGAGCCGCCCAAAGGCAGACGTCCAGCTGCCCCACGGCACCCAGGAAAGGTCCTCGCGACATGAAATCAACTCCCTCCGCAAAGCCGGGTGAGGTCGAGCGCAAGTGGGTGCTCGTCGACGCCGATGGCGCCGTACTCGGCCGCTTGGCCACGCAGGTGGCCATGATCCTTCGTGGGAAGAACAAGCCCCAGTTCACGCCGCACGTCGACACCGGCGACTACGTGGTCGTGGTGAACGCGTCGAAGGTGAGGCTCACGGGCAACAAGGCCCAGTCGAAGCAGTACTGGCGCCACTCCGGCTACCTTGGCGGTCTCTCGTTCGAGAGCTTCAACAAGGCCATGGAGACGCATCCCGAGCGCGTGATCGAGCATGCCGTGCGCGGCATGCTCCCCAAGACCACGCTCGGCCGCAAGCAGCTGACCAAGCTCAAGGTCTACGCGGGCCCCGAGCATCCGCACGCTGCCCAGCACCCCACCCCCATCGATCTGAAGGGCTAGCACATGGCAAAGGCAGAAACCCCCGTCGTCTACACAGGCACCGGCCGCCGCAAGGAGGCCGTCGCGCGCGTCCGGCTCGTGCCGGGCTCGGGCCAGGTGACGGTGAACGGTAAGCCGGCGCTCGAGTACTTCGGCCGCCAGCAGCTCGTTGACACCGCCACCGCGCCCTTCAAGGTCACCGAGACCCAGGGCCGCTTCGACGTGTTCGCCAACTGCTCCGGCGGTGGCGTGTCCGGGCAGTCCGGCGCCGTGCGCCTCGGAGTGGCTCGCGCGCTCCTCGAGGCCGGCGATTTCCGCGCCGAGCTCAAGAAGGCCGGCTACCTCAAGCGCGACGCCCGCGCGGTCGAGCGCAAGAAGTACGGCCTCAAGAAGGCGCGCAAGCGTCCGCAGTTCTCCAAGCGTTAATGCGTTTACGCTGGTAGTTGCAAGGGGTTCGTCCGCGTGGCGCGGGCGAGCCCCGTTTTCGTACTCGCTCGGCACATTCGGGAGGCGCCCATGGGCAGGATCTTCGGCACGGACGGAGCGCGCGGCGTGGCAAACACCGAGCTCACGTGCGAGCTCGCCTTCCGGCTGGGCCAGGCGTTCGTGCGCTACGCGGGCCCGGACCTCGTGCTCGGCCGCGACACGCGCCGAAGCGGGATCATGCTCGAGGATTCGCTCGTGGCGGGCATCACGAGCTCGGGCGGCACGGCGCACCTCTGCGGCATCATCCCCACCCCCGCGGTGGCCCTCCTCACCCGCCAGCTCGGGCTTTCCGGCGGCGTCGTGATCTCCGCCTCGCATAACCCTCCCGAGTTCAACGGCATCAAGCTCTTCTCCGGCGACGGCAAGAAGCTCTCCGACGCGGTGGAGGACGAGATCGAGGAGTACCTCAACCACGGGGTGTCGCGCCCGGAGGACAGGCCCGTGGGGGATGGCGTGGGCAAGCCGGTGAAGGTGGAGCACGCGCGCCAGCAATACGTGGCCCACGCGATCGACACCATCGAGGGCGACCTCGAGGGCATGACGATCGCCGTCGACTGCGCCCATGGCGCGGCCTGCAAGACGACCCCCGCGGCCCTTCGCGACCTCGGAGCCGAGGTCTTCGCCACGAACACGCGCTACACGGGCGTGGACATCAACGTGAACTGCGGCTCCACGCACCTCGACCAGCTTCGCGAGCTCGTGGCGCAAACGGGCGCGTGCTGCGGGTTCGCGCACGATGGCGATGCCGACCGCGTGCTCTTCGTGGACGAGCGGGGAAACGAGGTCGATGGCGACGCGATGCTCGCGATCTGCGCGGTGCAGATGAAGGAGCTCGGGCTCCTGCCGGGAAACGAGGTCGTGTCCACCGTGATGGCGAACCTCGGCTTCGTGCGCGCGATGGAGCGTCAGGGCATCAAGGTCGTGCAGACGCAGGTGGGGGACCGCTACGTGCTCGAGCGCATGGTGCGAGACGGCGCCACGCTCGGCGGCGAGCAGAGCGGCCACATCATCTTCCTCGAGCACAACTCCACGGGAGACGGCCTCATCACGGCGCTCCAGGTGCTCGCCATCATGAAGAAGCTCGACCTCCCGCTCTCGAGGCTCGCGAAGATCGTCACGCGCTACCCGCAACGCCTCATCAACGTGAGCGGTGTGAGGAAAGACGAGCTCGAGGGCTGTGCACCCGTCTGGGACGCGGTGCGCGAGACGGAAGCGCGGCTTGGGGACAGGGGCCGCGTGCTCGTGCGCGCCTCGGGCACGGAGCCGCTCGTGCGCGTGATGGTGGAGGCCGCCTCCGCCGAGGACTGCGACGGGTGCGCCGAGCACATCGCGGCCGTGGTGGAGCGCGAGCTCTCTTGATCGCGGGCTAGACTGGGGCAGGCAAAGCGCGCGCAGCGCGCGAGGGAGGGGACGCCATGTGCGGCATCGTTGGATACACCGGAAAGAACCCCGCACTGCCCTTCCTCCTGGAGGGCTTGCGCACGCTCGAGTATCGCGGCTACGACTCCGCGGGCGTGGAGCTTGAGGCGCCCTCGGGCTCGCTCACGGAGGTGAAGTGCAAGGGCCGCGTGGCCGCCCTCGCCGCGCTCTGCGAGAAGCTCGACGCCACGCAAACGACCGGCATCGCCCACACGCGCTGGGCCACCCATGGCGAGCCCTCGGACGCGAACGCACACCCGCATCGCGACTGCTCGGGCCGCGTGGCCGTCGTCCACAACGGCATCATCGAGAACTTCCAGGAGCTCGTGGCCGAGCTCGAGGAGCGCGGCCACCACTTCGCGAGCGAGACGGATTCCGAGGTCATCGCGCACCTCATCGAGGAGGCGCTCGCGGGGCCCGCGGAGGGGGACTTCGCCCTCGCCGTCTCGCTCGCCACCTCGAGGCTCGAGGGGTCGTGGGCCATCGCCTGCCTCTCGGCGGCCTCGCCCGGAGAGATCCTCTGCTGCCGCAAGGGCTCGCCGCTCGTGCTCGCGTCCACGCCAGACGGCGCCTACGCCGCCTCCGACGTGACCGCCCTCGCCCACACGACCTCGCACGTCGTGAACCTCGGCGAGGGCCAGATCGCGCGACTCCTCCCCACGGGCGAGGTGAGCGTCTTCGAGGGCGATCTCACCCCGGTGGCCGAACCCGACACCTTCGACATCGACTGGGACGCCTCGGCCGCCACCCTCGGCGGCTACCCCGACTTCATGGCGAAGGAGATCGCCGAGCAGCCCGAGGCCATCGAGCGCCTGCTCGAGGGGCGCCTGGGGCAAGACGGCATCGTGCTCGACGAGCTCCGCCTCTCGCCCGAGGAGGTGGCCGCCATAGACCGCATCTACGTGGTGGCGTGCGGCACCTCTTGGCACGTGGGGCTCATCGCGAAGACGTACTTCGAAACGTGGGCGCGGATCCCCACGACGGTGGAGTGCGCGAGCGAGTTCAACTACGAGGAGATCCTCACCACCGACCACACGCTCTGCGTGATCATCACCCAGAGCGGCGAGACGGCCGACACCCTCGCCTCCGCGAGGAAGATGCAGGCCGCGGGCGCGAAGGTGATCGCCATCACGAACGTCCTCGGATCCTCGGCCGCGCGCGAGAGCGACGGCGTGCTCTACGTGCAGGCGGGGCCGGAGATCGCCGTGGCCTCCACGAAGGCCTACACCGCCCAGCTCGTGGCCGCGGCGCTTCTCGCGCTCTTCCTCGCGCGCGCGAACGGCGCCATCTCGCTCTCCGAGGTGCGCTCGCGTTTCCGCGAGATGCAACGCGCCCCCGAGCTCATCCGCATCGTGCTCTCGCGCGCCTGGCAGGACGAGGTGGCCGCGCAGGCCTTCGCCAGCGCGCACTCCGCGCTCTTCCTCGGGCGCGGGGTCTCCTCCACGACGGCGCGCGAGGGAGCGCTCAAGCTGAAGGAGATCAGCTACCTCCACGCCGAGGCCTACCCCGCGGGCGAGATGAAGCACGGGCCCATCGCCCTCGTGGAGCCGGGCTACCCCGTGGTGGTCGTGGTGCCGGAGAGCCACGTGCGCGACAAGACGATCTCGAACCTCCAGGAGGTGAATGCCCGCGGGGCGACGACGATCGCGCTTGCCACCAACGGCGACGTGCGCGTGGCGCAGCTCGCGAGCCACCTCCTGCTCGTGCCCCCGGCGCCCGAATGGCTCTCGCCCGTGGTGGACGTCGTCCACCTCCAGCTCCTCGCGCGCTACGTGGCGCTCGCTCGCGGCTGCGACGTGGACAAGCCCCGCAACCTCGCGAAATCGGTGACGGTGGAGTAGATGGGCAAGCTTCTCGTGGGCGTGGACCTGGTGGAGGTGGCGCGCATGCGCCGCGCCCTCGAGCGCACGCCACGCCTGAAGGAGCGGCTTTTCACGAAAGGCGAGATCGCCTACTGCGAGCGTCGCGCCAAGCCCGAGCAGTCATTCGCCGCGCGCTTCGCCGCGCGCGAGGCCGTGCTGAAGGCGCTCGGTTGCGGGTTTTCCGGCATGGGCTGGAAGGACGTCTCGGTGGAGATCGCCGAGGACGGGCACCCCGTGGCCATCCTCGAGGGAGCCGCGAGGGCCCGCGCCGAGGAGAGGGGCGTGGAGGAAGTGGCGCTCTCGCTTTCCCACACCGATGCCGTGGCCTGCGCGAACGCCGTGCTCATCACCCACGACGTGCGTCCCGCGCCAAAGGCTCGCGCGAGCGAGCGGGATGCCCTTGCGTCATCATTCAAAGAGGCGCGCTCGATCGTGTTCGAGCTCGAACGCGCCCAGAGGGAGGCGGAGGAGGAACGCCGCGAGAAGGCGGAGCGCGATTCCTCGCCCGCGCGCGAAGAGTAGGGGCCACGCATGCAGCCGGTCTTGAACGTCGAGGATGTGAAGCGGGTGGAGCAGGCCCTCACGCTCGAGGGCGTGAGCCTCGCCGAGCTCATGCGCAGGGCGGGCCACGCCGCGGCCCAGGAAGTGGTGAGCGGCGGCGCGCCCGGCAAGGTGTGCGTGCTCTCAGGCTCGGGCAACAACGGCGGAGACGGCTGGGTGGCCGCCGAGCTCCTGAAACGCGCGAACGTGGATGTGACGGTCGTGTGCCCGGCGGAGCCCTCCACGATCAAGGGATCGCTTGCGCTCATGGTGGCGAGGAGCGCCGTGGCGGCGGGCGTGCCCTATCGCCCGGGCCCCTCCTCAGACGAGCTCGCGGAAATCGTCGCCGGCTCCGACGTGGTGCTCGACGCCATGCTCGGCACGGGCTTCGAGGGCGCGCCACGCGCGCCGTTCGACCTCTGGATCGACGTGGTGAACAGCCTCTCCACGAAGGTCGTGTCCGTCGACGTGCCGAGCGGCCTCTCGGCGCAGACGGGCCTTGCGCCGGCGGGTGCCGTGGTGGCCGACACGACGGTGACGATGCTCTCGCTGAAGCCGGGCCTTCTCTCCGACGCGGGCCGTGCGCTCACGGGAAACATCGTGCTCGCGCCCCTCGCCACGCAAACGTCCGACCTCGTGCTCGAGGCGGATCCCGTGGCGTGGCGCCTCGATCTCTCCGATTACGTGGACTGCTTGCAGGTGGCGCGCACCGACGTGGACAAATACACCCGCGGATCGGTGCTCGTGGTGGCCGGATCGGTGCCCTACATCGGCGCCGCGGTGCTCGCCGCCCGCGCCGCCGCGCGCATGGGCGCGGGCTATGTGACGCTCGCCGTGCCGCAGCCGATTGCCACCGTGTGCCGCACGCATCTGGTGGAGATCCCCGTCGTGGGGCTTCCCGCCTCGGGGGCGGGCACCTTCTCGGCCGCGGCGAAAAACGAGATCTGCCGGCTCGCGCGTGAGCGCTCGGCCGTGGTCGTGGGTCCGGGGCTTCAGGTGAACGCCGATACGGAGGCCATCGTCGAGGCGCTCCTCGCCACCGACTGCCCGCTCGTCGTGGACGCGGACGGCTTGAACGCGCTCTCGCGCCTCACCTCCGGGCGGCTCGATCGCTATCCAGAGATCATCCGCAGGAGCGCGCCCCTCGTGCTCACTCCGCATCGCAAGGAGCTCGGACGCCTCGTGGGCCAGCCCACGAACTCGCCGGCCTCGCTCTCGGCGGCGCTCGAGGCCGCGCGAAAGATCGTCTGGGCGGATGGCGGCTCCGAGCTCTGCGTGGTGGCGAAGGGCGCCGCGAGTGCCTGCGTGGGCGTGGACATCGCGTTCTTGCCGAATCCCGGGCCGCCGGCGCTTGCCACGGCGGGCACGGGCGACGTGCTTTCCGGCGTGATGGGCGCGCTTCTGGCCACCGGCGGGCGCGAGGTGGATTCGCTTCCGCTGCTTTGCGCCTATGGCTGCGAGGTCCATGGCTTCGCGGGCCACCTCGCGGTGGAGACGCGCGGCTCTCGCGGCGTGATGGCGCTCGACGTGGCCGAGGGGCTCGGACTCGCGCTCGATGCCCTCGAGGAGCGCATCCTCGCGAGCGAAGGGGAGGCGTAGATGCCCGCCGACGCGAGCGCGCATACGCCCGAGACCCGCTGGGCCTGGGTGGAGGTGAGCCGCTCCGCCATCCGCCACAACATGCGCGAGTTCAAGGGACTGCTCGGCCGCAACCAGCGCCTCATGGCCGTGGTGAAGGCCGATGCCTATGGCCACGGCGCCGTGCAGTGCGCGCGCACGATGATGGCGTCGGGCGCGGACGCCTTCGGCGTGGCCACCGTCGACGAGGGCATCGAGCTTCGCCAGGTGGGCGTCGACAAGCCCATCGTCATCCTCGCCGAGCCGCCGATCGATTCGGTGCCCTACATCGTGGATTTCGATCTCGAACCCTCCGCCTACCACGAGGATTTCGTCCTCGCCCTCGGCGAGGAGGCGGCGAGCAAGGACACCATCGGCCGCTACCACGTGCCCGTGGACACCGGCATGACGCGAATCGGCCTCATGCCCGGCGACGTGGCGGAGTTTCGCCAAGCCGTGGGCTGGCACCGCGGCATCGCCTGCGCGGGCACGTTCACGCACTTCGCCACGGCGGAGGTGCCGAGGGACTGGGACTTCGAGCTGCAGGTGCGCCGCTTTGGCGACCTCGTCTCCTCGCTCGAGGCCCAAGGGATCGACCCCGGCCTCGTGCATTGCGATAACACCGCCGCGACGATCCTCCACCCCGAGACGCACTTCGACATGGTGCGCGTGGGCCTTGGGCTCTACGGCCTCTATCCCGCGCCGAACTGCGAGCCCCTCGTGGACCTCAGGCCGGCGATGAGCGTGAAGGCGCGCATCACCCGCGTGGTGGAGCCGCCGACGGGCGCGGGCGTGTCCTATGGGCTCACCTACCGCCTCTCGCGGGCGAACGTGCAGATCGCGACGATCCCGCTCGGCTACGCCGATGGCTACGCGCGCACGCTCTCGAACCGCGCGGAGGTGCTCGTGGACGGCATGCGCTGCCGACAGGTGGGCAACATCTGCATGGACCAGTGCATGTTCGCGGTGGAGGTGAACGGCGCGCGCGAGTTCCAAAAGCGCCGGCCCGTGCACGAGGGCCAGGTGGTGACGATCATGGGCGCGGACGGCGACTACGAGATCTCCGCCGACGAGCTCGCGCGCCTGCGCGGCACGATCTCCTACGAGGTGTGTTGTGACTTCGGGCTCCGCTTGGAGAAGGTCTACGTGTGATGCGCCTGGGCACGCGCGCGCATCGGCAACCTTTAAGGAAAGTAGCGGTGAGATGAGTGCGATTGCGATTCCCGGATACCCGCATCCCAAACCGGCCGAGGTGCCGCTCGAGGCCATTCGCGCGTGCCTCGGCGAGTGCCATCGCTGCGCGCTCGGACAGACCCGGACGCACCTCGTCTTCGGGGTGGGAAACCCCCACGCGCGCGTGATGTTCGTGGGCGAGGCGCCGGGGAGAAACGAGGACCTCCAAGGCGAGCCCTTCGTGGGCGCGGCGGGAAAGAACCTCGACTCGCTCCTCGCGCTCGCACACCTCCGGCGCGAGGAGGTCTACATCGCGAACGTCCTCAAGTGTCGCCCACCGGGAAACCGAGACCCCCAGCCGGGCGAAATCGAGGCGTGCTCGCCGTTTTTGCGCGAGCAGATCCGAAGCGTCTGGCCGGACATCCTCGTGGCGCTCGGGAACTTCGCCATGCGCTTCATCCTCCACACCGATCGCGGCATCACCTCCATGCGCGGGCGCATCTACGAGGTGGGGCACTTCGCGGTGCTTCCCGTCTTCCATCCGGCGGCCGCGCTCTACTCGCGCGACAAGCAGGGCGACCTCGAGGCGGATTTCCGCCTTCTCGGGCAATGGCTCGCGGAGCACCCCGAGGCAAAGGGCGCGCGATGAGCGGGCTCGAGCGCGTGGGGGAGGGGCGTTGGCACTCCTCCTCCGAGGAGGCCACGCGCCGCTTCGGCGAGCTTTTGGGCGCCCACCTCGAGGAGGGCGACGTCGTCATCCTCGAGGGAGAGCTCGGCGCGGGAAAGACCCAGCTCGCAAAGGGCGTGGCGAAGGCGCTAGGCGCCGAGGGCGAGGTGACGAGCCCCACCTTCAACCTCCTCGTGAGCCATTCGGGCGGGCGCATCCCTCTCCACCATCTCGATCTCTATCGCCTCGACGCCTCCTCGGGCGCCGAGGAGCTCGGCGAGGCCGGGGCATGGGACGTGGTGGGCGAGGACGGGGCGTCGCTCGTGGAGTGGGGCGCTCCCTTCGCGGGGCTCCTCAGCCCCGAGCGCCTCGAGATCGCCCTCGCGCGCGAGGAGCTCGAGGGCGCCGATCCCCGCACGCTCGAGGGAGAGCCCGCGCGGATCATCAGCGTGCGGGGCGTCGGTAGCCGCGGCGAGGCGCTCGCCCGCGCGCTCGACGAGGAGGAGGGAGCATGGTGATCCTCGCCTTTGATACCTCGAGCGATTTCCTCTGCGCATCCGTGCTCGAGGGAGACCCCTCCCAAGGCCCGGACGCGCTTCGGCTCCTCGCCACGCGCGACCATCCCTGCCGCCGGCAGTCGAACGTGGAGCTCGTGCAAAGCCTGGGCGAGGCGCTCGGCGAGGCGGGCCTCGCGTTCGGCGACGTGGACGCCTTCCTCGTGGGGCGCGGCCCCGGCTCCTTCACGGGCGTGCGCATCGGCGTGGCGACGGCCAAGGGCCTCTCGCTCGGCGCGCAAAGGCCGCTCTACGGCGCCTCGACGCTCGACGCCTGCGCGTGGCGCGCGTGGAAGGCGGGCGTGCGCGGGCTTATCGGGGTAGTGCTCGACGCGATGCGGCGCGAGATCTACCCCGGGCTCTTCTCGCTCGACGAGACGGGCGCGCATCGCCTCTTCGACGCCGAGACCGTCTCGAAGGTGCCGAGCGCCGTGGCGGCGTGGGCCACGCGCGAGGATGCGAGCCGCATCCAGCTCACCGGCGATGGCCTGGGGAAGTATCGCCAGGCCTTCGCGGAGGCGGGGCTCGCGAGGGCGCTCGACGAGGAGCTTTGGCACCCCTCGGGCGAGGGGCTCGCGCTTTCCCTCGCCGCGCCGTGGAACTTCGACGCGAGCGATCCGGGCGACCCCGCCCTCCTCCTTCCGATCTACACGCGCCTCTCCGACGCGGAGGAAAACGAGCTCAAGCGCCTTGGGCTTCCCGAGCCCGAGAGCGCGAGGACGACGGGCGTGGCCGATGCGCTCGCCGACAGGCACCTGCAGATCCGCCCGCTCGGCCTCGCGGATCTTCCCGCGCTCGCGCTCCTCGAGCAGGCCATGTACTCCGAAAGCCCGCATACGCCGTGGTCGGAGGCGATGTTCCAAGATGAGCTCGGCGACCCCGCGCACCCGTGGTGGGTCGCGCACGACCAAGGCCGCCTCATCGCCTACGCGGGAGGGCGTCTCTGCGGAAGCGACCTCGAGATCCTCGATGTGGTGGTGGAGCCCGCGCGGCGACGCGAGGGCATCGCGAAGCGCCTCCTCGCGCGCGTGGCCGCGAGTGGGCTCGCCCTCGGCGCGCGCACCGCGAGCCTCGAGGTCTTCGAGGGGAACGCCGAGGCGAGGCGGCTCTACGACGCGCTCAGCTTCGTCGAGGTTGGGAGGCGCCCCGACTACTACGGCACCGGAGGGGACGCGCTCGTGCTCTCCGTCGACCTCCCGCTCGCGGGAGGCGACGAGGTGCTCTGCGAGACCGCCCTTCCCGAGCGCCCCTGGCCGCCCGCGCCGATCGAGCGCACGGCGGCTGAGCGGGAAACGCTCGCGGCGCTCGGCGACCTCATCCTCGCCATCGAAAGCTCATGCGACGAGACCGCGATGGCGGTGGCCACCTCCACGGGTGAGGTGCTCGCGCAGGTGGTGGCGAGCCAGATCGACTTCCACGCGCGCTTCGGCGGGGTGGTGCCGGAGATCGCCTCGAGAAAGCACACGGAGGCGCTCGTCGGCGTCTTCGAGGAGGCCATGGCGAAGGCGGGCGAGGCGCTCGGCATGTCCGCGCTCCGCGCGAGCGAGCTCAAGGCGGTGGCGGTCACGCAGGGCCCCGGGCTCGTGGGCGCCCTCGTGGTGGGCATCGCCTTCGCGAAGGGCCTCGCCGCCACGGCGGACCTTGCGCTCGTGGGCGTGAACCACCTCGAGGGCCACCTCTTCGCGAACCTCGTGGTGAATCCCGAGCTCGCGCCTCCCTTCGTGGCGAGCCTCGTCTCGGGCGGCCACACGATGCTCGTGCTCGTGCGCCGCTGGGGCGATTACGAGATACTCGGCCAGACCATCGACGACGCGGTGGGGGAGGCCTTCGACAAGGTGGCGAAGGCGCTCGGCCTCGGCTACCCCGGCGGGCCCGCGATCAGCCGGCTCGCCAAGGAGGGGGATCCGAAGGCGATCGACTTCCCGCGCGCCCTCCTCCACTCCCACGGCCTCGACTTCTCGCTCTCGGGGCTCAAGACCTCCGTGGTCACCTACCTCGAGGGGAAGGCCCGCGCGAAGGAGCGCGTGAACGCGGCCGACGTGGCGGCCTCCTTCCAGGCGGCGGTCATCGACGTGCAGGTGGCCAAGGCGCTTCGCGCGGTGGAGGAGGCGGGGGTGAGGGACTTCTGCCTCGGCGGAGGCGTGGCGGCAAACGAGGCGCTTCGCCGCTCGCTCGCCCGCGCGCTCGAGGCGCGCGGCGTGCGCGTGACGGTGCCGCCGATCGACGCCTGCACCGATAACGCGCTCATGATCGCCCTCGTGGCGGCGCGCAAGCTCCGCGCGGGCGAAACCTCGCCGCTCACGCTCGACGCCGATCCCAACTTGCCGCTCTCGCGGGATGCGTCGCCGAGGCGCGACGCGTAGGGCCGGCTTCGCGCCGTAGGATCGAGGGCACGGTGGCGCACGCTCTTTGAGGAGGAACCCCATGCGCGATGGATTCGTGAAGGTGGCCGTGGTGTCGCCCGAGGTGCGGGTGGCCGATGTGGACTTCAACGTCGAGCGCGCCATCGAGGGCGTGCGCTGGGCGGCGGGCGAGGGCGCGAAGGTGGTTTCGCTCACGGAGCTTTGCCTTTGCGCCTACACGGTGGAGGACCTCCTTCGCCAGCCGATCCTCCTCGAGGCCGCCGAGAGGGCCCTCGCGCGCTTCGCGGAGGCCACGGCCGACCTTGATTGCCTCGCCGTCGTGGGCCTGCCGCTCGCGTTTTCCGGAAACCTCTACAACGTCGCCGCCTTCGTGGCCCATGGCAGGCTCCTCGGGCTCGTGCCCAAGCGAAACATCCCCACCTACAACGAGTTTTACGAAGGGCGCCACTTCACGCCGGGCCCTCGCGACGTGTCGTTCGTGAGCGTGGCGGGCTTTGGGGAGGTGCCCTTCGGCGCGGCGCAGGTCTTTCGCTGCGAGGAGCTCCCGAGCCTCGTCGTGGGCGCGGAGATCTGCGAGGACCTCTGGGTGCCCGATCCGCCGAGCATCGGCCTCGCGCGGGCCGGGTGCACGCTCATCTGCAACCTCTCCGCCTCAAACGCGCTCGTGGGCAAGGCGGATTACCGCCGAAACCTCGTGGTGGGGCAGAGCGCCCGCCTCATCTGCGGCTACCTCTACGGGAGCGCGGGATGGGGCGAATCCACCGACGACCTCGTGTTTTCCGCGCATGACCTCATCTCGGAGAACGGGCGCCTCCTCGCCGAGGCGAAGCCATTCGGTCCCGGGCGCGCGATCTCGGAGATCGACGTGGCGATGCTCGAGGCCGAGCGCCTGCGCATGACCACCTTCGAGACGACGCCCACCCCCGAAGTGGCGGGCTACTTCGAGACGGGCTTTTCGCTCGAGCTTGGAAAGACCGTGCTCACGCGGAGCGTCGACGCGCATCCCTTCGTGCCGGTTGACACCTCCGAGCTCGGCCAACGCTCCGAGGACATCCTCAACATCCAATCCCTCGGGCTGGCGAAGCGCCTCTTCCACACGGGCTGCAAGCGGGCGGTGATCGGCATCTCGGGAGGCCTTGATTCCACGCTCGCGCTCCTCGTGACGGTGCGCGCTTTCGACCAGCTCGGGCTCGAGAGGTCGGGCATCCTCGCCATCACCATGCCTGGCTTCGGGACCTCGAACCGCACGCTCGAAAACGCCCTCGGCATGGCGCGGACGCTCGGCGCCGAGACGCGCGAGATCTCGATCGTCGCCGCGGTGGAGCGGCACTTCAAGGACATGGGCCACGATCCCTCCGTGCACGACACCGCCTATGAGAACGCGCAGGCGAGGGAGCGCACGCAGCTTCTCATGGACATCGCGAACCAGGAGGGCGGGCTCGTGGTGGGCACGGGCGACCTCTCCGAGCTCGCGCTCGGTTGGGCCACCTACAACGGCGACCACATGTCCATGTACGGCGTGAACGCGGGCGTGCCGAAGACGCTCGTGCGCCATCTCGTGCGCCACGAGGCCGAGCTCGCGCGCCTTCGCGCGAGGGAGAGCGAGGCGAAGGGCCCCGAGGCCGACGAGGAGCTCGCGCGCGTGCTCCTCGACGTGCTCGACACCCCCGTCTCGCCGGAGCTCTTGCCCGCCGACGCCTCGGGCACCATCGCGCAGAGGACAGAGGACCTCATTGGGCCCTATGAGCTGCACGATTTCTTCCTCTACCACATGCTTCGCATGGGGCACCGCCCGCGCAAGGTCTATCGTCTCGCGAGGATCGCCTTCGCTCACGCCTACGACCCGGAGACGATCCTTTCTTGGATGAAGATCTTCTACCGGCGCTTCTTCTCCCAGCAGTTCAAGCGAAGCTGCCTTCCGGACGGCCCGAAGGTGGGCTCGGTCGCGCTCTCGCCGAGGGGCGATCTCAGGCTCGCGTCGGACGCGCTCTCCACGCTCTGGCTGGATGAGGTGGAGACGCTCAAGCCCTAAGATGGGAAGGCGAGCGAGCGCGCGCGGCGTGTGCGAGGACGAATGCGAGGGGCCATGAAATGTCCGAGGTGCGGGGCCGAGCTCCACGATGATTCGGCGTTCTGCCATCGCTGCGGGCATCTCATCGCGTCCTCATCGGAGGACGCCGACGCGACGCGCATCGTGCGCTATTCCGAGGACAAGCCCACGGAGATCTCGCACACCGCCGACGACGACGCGACGCGCGTGGCGCGTCGCCGCGAGGAGACGGTGCTTGCCGGCGAGACGACCTTGATCGATCGCCCCGGGGACCCTGCCTTAGAGGATGATCGCGGCCTCGACGGCGACGGGCTCGATGTGGAGATGCCCCCGTCCTTTGCGGACGACGTCGCTCCCGCGCCGAGGCCCGCGCCTGCGCCGGAAGGCGGCGAGGGTGGCGAGCCGAAGCGCCGCTCGAAGGCCCCCTACGTCTTCGCCGCGATTGCCGCCGTCGTGGTGGCCGCGGTCGTGATCGCGTTCGTGAGCTGGCGCCTCGAGCTCTGGGGCGGCGTGAGCGTGCCCGACGTGATGGGGATGGGCGAGGCCGAGGCCACGTCCGTCATCACCGAGGCCGGCTTCGAGGTGGAGATCTCGTCGGTGGTGGTGGACGACGGCGCGGGCACCGTCGTCTCCATGCAGCCGCAGGCGGGCAGAAGGATCGCGCTCGGCCGCACGGTGGAGCTCGGCATCGGCATCTCACGCCTCGTGCCCGACGTCGAGGGGCTCACGCTGGACGAGGCGCGCGAGAAGCTCGCCGCCGCGGGCATCGACCACCTTCGTCTCGAGTACCAAAACGCCTCCGACCCGAAGGGCACGGTCATCGCGGTCTCGCCCGTCGCGGGCACGAAGGTGGGGGCCGAGGACGTGGTGACGCTCGTCATCGCGCAGCCCTACACCGTGCCCGACGTGATCGGCCTCGCAGAGCAAGCCGCGCTCGCGGCCCTCGAGCGGGCGGGGCTCTCCGGCGCGGTCTCCTACGTGCCCTCGGATGAGGTGGACGCCGGCCGCGTCGTGTCCACCGAACCCGCCGCCGGCACGGAGCTTCGCGAGGGGCAGTCGGTGGAGGTGCGAGTCTCCTCGCCCTATCCCAAGGATGCCTTCGACATCGAGGGATTCTTGAACTTCAAGCCTGAGGACGTGTCGAGCTTCCTCAGGGAGGCGGGCTTCGTCGTGTCCTACGCCAAGGAGGCGAACGGCTCGCTCGAGATGGCATGGACGCCGGGCTTCGGCACCACGGCGGGCGACGAGGTGGACGGCATGCGTGTGGAGGAGATCGGCTTTTCGCCCTTGCCCTTCTCCATCCCGAGCGGCTTCCAGCTCTTCCCTCGCGATCTCCTCGCCGATGGCACCGCGCCGCTCGGCGCCTGCGTGAGCATCGCGAGCACGAGCGAGGGCGAGAGCCTCGAGCTCACGCAAGACGCCGTCACGCGCGTGATGAACGCGTGCGGCCTGCGCTCGGATTCCCAGACCACGACGACCTCCACCGGCGAGGGCGAGGACACCGCCACGCACGAGGGCGCGGCCTACGTGGCCAAGGCCTCGCAGATGGACGAGGACACCTGGTACGTCGTGATATGGAGGGATTCGCGCACGGGCGAGGCGGAGCGCGTGCGGGCCATGGCCGGCATCGCGAAGAGCGAGGATCTCGAGCGCGCCCTCGAGGACTCAGGCGTGGACGTGGGGCAGTACGGTGGCTCGCTTGCCGAGGTGGCGGCGGCCCTCGTGCTCCAGGGGTCGAACGCGCTCTAGCGTGCGCGCCGCGCGGACGCGAATCCGAAGGCCCGCGAAGGGGACTACGACATCGAGCGCCAGAAGAACATCCAGCAGAAGAAGAGCACCACGGCCACGACCACGAGGATGATCGCGATCGCGAGCACGGGGCCCCGCGAGCGGCGCTGCTCTCGGAAGATGGGCTGCTTTCCCTTGGGCACCTCGAGGTATTGCCCGTAGCGGAGGTTCTCCTTCATGCGCTTTTCGCCCGAGCGCGAGCGGCGATATCCGCCGTCGTCCACGCGCGGCGCGCCCTTCGCCGTGAAGTTCGTGCTCTGCGCGTAGTCGGTCGTGGCGAAATCTTCGCTCGTCACGCTCGCGGGAGGCTGTGTCTTGCGCGGCTTGGGCTCATGGGAGAAGGCCTTGCGGCCCCCCAGCGAGATCTCCGCGCCATCGCTTGGACGCGGCGCCTCTCCCGCGGGCGCGTGCGGAGTGTTCGACGTGTCGGAAGCCGCCACCAGGCCCTCCTCGAGGACGATCCGGGCTCTCAGGCCGATGATAGCGCGCGCTCGCGCTATCCGAAGGTCATCGGGCGGGTTTGCGAGGCGCACACAATCTCGAGTGGAGAGGCGCCCGGCTCCCGCGGCGCTCGCACGGCGCGCGTGAAGGTGGTGTTCGCCGGCTTCGCGCCAAGGGCCTCCGCGCACGCGCGGACGGCGAGCGAGGGGAGGTTATTCTCCTCGGAGAGGTGCATGAGCACGACGGCCTCGGTGGCGGGGGTGGCGATCTCGGCGGCCGCTCTTGCCGCCTGAGAGTTCGAGAGGTGGCCGCGCTCGGAGAGGATTCGCCGCTTGAGCGCCCAGGGATAGGGCCCCTCGGCGAGCATCTCCTCGTCGTGGTTGCTCTCGAGGGCGATGATGCGCGCGCCGCGCGCCACCCGGAGCGCGTCTTCGGGAAAGACGCCCGTGTCGGTGATGATCGCGAGGCGATCCCCCTTCGCCTCGAAGACGAGCCCCATGGGTTCGCGCGTGTCGTGGCTCGTGGCGATCGTGCGGATGGTCATGCCCACCGCCTCGAAGCTCGCGCCCACCATCACCCGTTCGATCCCGAAGTCCACGAGCCGCGTGGAGGTGGCGGTGCCGCCGCTCGCGAGGATCGGACCCTCCCAGTGGCGCGACCACACCTCGAGCCCGCGAATGTGGTCGGAGTGCTCGTGGGTGATGAGCACGAGGCGCACGTCCTTGGCGTCGACGCCGAGCTCGGATGCGCGGGAGATGAGCGTGCGCCGCGCGAGCCCGCAGTCCACGAGCACGCTTCCCTCGGGGCCCTCGACGATGGCGGCGTTTCCCTTCGAGCCCGAGCCGAGCACGTGGAGCGTGAGGGCGCCTGCCATGGATTCTCCTCTCGGCGCGCGGGATCCTCGCGCGGGGCACCTTGCGCTCGCGCGTCTCGGGGGTAGTGTGTACCTGAACGCGTCGGTTGTCGAAAGCGCGAGGGAGGCGAGGACCATGACGAGCGTGGCGAGGCGCTTCGGCCATCAAGGCTCGCCCTTCGAGCGCGCGAGCGGGCGGGGGAGCGCCGCGCACGGCGCCCCCGTCGTCCTCATGGTCTCCGGAGGGGCCGACAGCTCGGCGCTCCTCTTCCTCGCCGCCACCTCCACGCTCGACATCGAGGACGGTCGCGGCACCGCGCGCATCGGAAGGGAGCGCCTCCACGTGCTCCACGTGAACCATCAGGCGCGCCCCATCGACGCCGAGGAGGACGAGGAGTTCGTGCGCGAGCTCGCCGGGCGCTTCGGCATCCCCTGCACCGTCATCTCGAGGGACGTCCCCGCGCTCGCGGCGTCGAGCCATGGACGGAGCTTCGAGGACGTGGCGCGCGACGTGCGCTACGAGGCGGCCAACGCGCTCGCCAATCGGCTCTCGGAGGAGGCGGGGTGCCGGCCCGGCGACGCGCGCATCCTCACCGCCCACACCGCCGACGATCGCGTGGAGACGTTCTTCATGAACGCGCTTCGAGGCTCCGGGCCCGCGGGACTCTCCTCCATCCCGCGCAGGCGCAACCGCATCGTGCGCCCCCTTCTCGATCGCACGCACGAGGAGCTCTGCGATCTCCTCCGCATGCACGGCATCATCTGGCGCGAGGACTCCTCGAACGCCGACGAGCGCTTCCTCAGGAACTACGTGCGGCGCGAGATCGTGCCCCCGGCCAAGGCGAGGAACCCGCGGCTCGTGGAGGCGCTCTCGTCCACCTGTGATCTCCTCGGCGACGAGGACGCCTACCTCACGGGCCTCTCCGCCGAGGCCCTGAGGCGCCTCACCATCGAGGAGGGCGACGGGTTTCGCCTGCTCGACGCCGCGGCGCTCGCGCTCGAGGACGTGGCGATCGCGAGGCGCGTGGCGAGGCGCGCGATCCTCGAGGCGGAGCCCGCCGCGAGGCTCGAGGCGCGCCATGTGAATCGCGTGCTCGGGCTCGTGGCCGAGGGTTCCGGCTCCCTCACGACTCCACTCGGCGTGGACGTGGCCGCGGATCGCGGCGTCCTCATCATCCGCGCCAGGAGGGCCCAGGAGGCCCTTTCCTCGGGCTGGCTCGGCGTGCCCGGGCGGCTCGTCCTCGGCCCGCTCGTGCCGAACGCGCTCCTCGAAGCAGGCGACGCGCGCGAGGATCGCGGGCCTCGCGCCACGCTCGAGGCGCACTTCCAGCGCACGGCCGCGACGTCCGACGTCGTGGCCGCCGCGCGCACCTTCGGCCTCGAGCAGGAGGGGCGCGGCGTGATGCTCGATGCCGAGGCCTGCGGGCTCTCGCCGAAGGACCCCGGGGCGCGCCTTTGGGTGGGGCCGCCGGAAGCGGGGGAGGTGCTCTGCCCCTTGGGGATGGGGGGACGCTCGAAGCGCCTCTCCGATCTCCTCGCCGAGGCCGGCGTGCCCGCGCGCGAGAGGGCGCGGGTGGCGGTGGTGCGTCGCGCGCCCAAGGGCGAGATCGTGTGGGTGGCCGGCATTCGCGCCGATGAAAGGGTTCGCGTGACGTCCGCCACGGCCACGTTGGTACTATTAACGCTCAGGTGAGCGCCGCCGTTTCCTGCGCGCGGACGTCGCGCGCGGCTCGGGGCCCTTCAAGAGGAGCTTTGATGGACTGCGAAGATGCCATGACACCTCGCCACGAGGATATCGAGCGCGTGCTTCTCTCCGAGGCGGATATCAAGCGCATCGTGGAGCGCATGGGCGCCGAGATCGCGCACGACTATCGCGAGTCGAACCCGCTCTGCATCGCCATCCTGCGTGGCGCCGTCGTGTTCTTCGCGGACCTCATTCGCGCCGTCCATTGCCCGATGGAGATAGACTTCATGGCGGTCTCGAGCTACGGCTCGGCGGCCAAGAGCTCGGGTGTGGTGAGGATCCTCAAGGACCTCGACACGCCCATCGAAGGCCGCGACATCGTGATCGTCGAGGACATCCTCGACACGGGCATCACCTTGAACTACCTCATCAAGAACCTCGAGAGCCGCGGACCCCGCTCCGTGGAGATCGCGGCCTTCCTCGTGAAGGACGTGCCGGGGCAGCGGAGCGCGGTGCGTCCGCGCTACGTGGGCGCGCACGTGCCCGACGCCTTCGTGGTGGGCTACGGTCTCGACTACGACGAGCGCTATCGCAATCTTCCCTACCTCGGGATCCTCAAGCCCGAGGTTTATTCCTAGCATCCTCGGACCCAGGGCACGATCATGGCTATCTTCGAACGATTCGCACCCCCAAGCGCCGCGCGCGGCGCGCGTTTCGCGCGGGACGATAACTCGCGACCCCCGAGGCCAAGCGGCTTCGGGGGCTCAGACGACGAGGGGGGCAACGGCGGAAACGGAGGCCCGCTCGGGCCGCTCGGCCCGGGCGGGCCGAGTGGCGGCCAGAAGCCGAACGGGCGCATCACCTTCATCTACCTCATCATCGCCGTCATCTGCGCGGTCTACCTCTTCTGGACCTTCACCGGCCCCACGACCCAGGGCCAGGCGAACGTCATCAACATCCCCACGAACGAGTTCACCCTCGCCGTGGAGCAGGGGCTCGTGCAGTCCGTGACCTTCCACACGTCGACGGGCGCACTCGACGGCACCGTGTGGGTGAGCGCCGACGCCAAGAAATCCGGCGAGGATCCCATCCGCTTCACGAGCACCTACGCGGGCACGGACAGCCTCGACGAGCTCATGGCGAGAAATCCAAGCGTGACCTACCTCGTGGACAACTCCGACGGCGATTTCTTGAGCTCGCTCCTCTTCTCGCTCATCCCCACCCTCCTCTTGGTGGGCGTGATGGTGTACTTCATGAGCCGCATGCAGAACCAGAACAGCAACGCCATGCAGTTCGGCAAGACGAAGGCCCAGACGAACGAGGCCACGCGCCCGAACGTGACGTTCGACGACGTCGCGGGCATCGACGAGGCCGTGGAGGAGCTCCGCGAGGTGCGCGACTTCCTCGCCGAGCCGGAGCGCTTCCGCCGTCTCGGCGCGAAGATCCCCCACGGCGTGCTCCTCGTGGGGCCCCCGGGCACGGGCAAGACGCTCCTCGCGAAGGCGGTGGCCGGCGAGGCGGGCGTGCCGTTCTTCTCCATCTCCGGCTCCGACTTCGTGGAGATGTTCGTGGGCGTGGGCGCGAGCCGCGTGCGAGACCTCTTCAAGCAGGCGAAGGCGCAGGCGCCGGCCATCATCTTCATCGACGAGATCGACGCGGTCGGCCGCCAGAGGGGTGCCGGCCTCGGTGGCGGCCATGACGAGCGCGAGCAGACCCTCAACCAGCTCCTCGTGGAGATGGACGGCTTCGAGGAGAAGGAAACCGTCATCCTCATCGCCGCCACGAACCGCCCCGACGTGCTCGACCCGGCGCTCCTTCGCCCCGGGCGCTTTGATCGCCAGGTGACGGTCGATAGGCCCGACCTCGTGGGGCGCGAGAAGATCCTGCGCGTCCACGGCGCGAACAAGCCGCTTTCGCCCGAGGTGTCCTACGCCGAGCTCGCGAAGCTCACGCCGGGATTCACGGGCGCCGACCTCATGAACCTCATGAACGAGGCGGCGATCCTCGCCGCGCGCAGGAACCTCCCGACGATCGGCCAGGCGGAGATCGAGGAGGCCATGGAGCGCGTGGTGGCGGGCCCCGAGCGCCGGAGCCGCGTCATCACCGAGAAGGAGCGCAAGACGATCGCCTTCCACGAGAGCGGCCACGCGCTCGTGGGGCACGTGCTCGAAGACGCCGATCCCGTGCATAAGATCTCGATCATCGCCCGGGGCCAAGCGCTCGGCTACACCCTCTCGCTTCCCGAGGAGGATCGCTTCCTCGAGAGCCGGAGCGCGATGCTCGACAGCATCGCCGTGCTCCTCGGCGGCCGCACGGCCGAGGAGCTCTTCTGCGACGACATCACCACCGGCGCCTCGAACGACCTCGAGCGCGCCACGAAGGTCGCGCGCAACATGGTCACGCGCCTCGGCATGAGCGACGAGCTCGGCGTGCAGGTCTTCGGCGAGGCGCAGCACGAGGTCTTCCTCGGGCGCGACTACGCGCAGCACCAGGACTACTCGCCCCAGACGGCCGATCGCATCGACGCCGAGGTCACGCGCATCATCGACGAGGCGCACCGGCGCGCGCGGCAGATCCTCGAGGAGCGCGCCGACCAGATGCGCCTCATGGCGTCCGTGCTGCTCGAGCGCGAGACCGTCGAGGGTGAGGCCGTGAACGCGCTGCTCGATGATCGCTGGGACGACTACCTCGCGAAGCATCCCGAGGAGGCCGCGAACGAGGACGCCTCGAAGGAGGGCGCCGACGTGGCGCCCGCGGGCGACGCCCTCGCGGATGGCGGCCTCGACGGGGGGCTCGAGGAGGAGAGGCGAGTGAGCGCCGCGGCGCACGACAAGACGTCGAGCGATCCCGCGGTGCGCGCGGCCGATGCGGCCATCGCCGCCGAGGAGGCCGCCGCGCGCGAGCTCGAGGCCTCAGACGCCGAGATCAACGCCGAATCCTCGCCGGAGCAGCCCGCCCCTGGCGAAGAAACCCCTGCCGAGTAGCACGGGCACGTGCCGCCCGCGAGAGGAGAGAGCCCGTCATGATCAACGCTGAAATGTTCGGATACGGCTCGGAGAAGTCGTCCATTCGCGAGATCGCGGCCTACGCGGCCGGCCGCAAGGCCGCCCTCGGCGCCGACAAGGTCTTCGACTTCTCGCTCGGCAATCCCTCGGCGCCCGCGCCGGACGAGGTGCGCGCCTCCATCGAGCGCGCGCTCACGCTGCCGTCGATGGCGCTTCACGGCTACACCCCGGCGATCGGCCTCCCCGAGGCGCGCCAGGCCGTGGCCGCCTCGCTCAACCGCCGCTACGGTGTGGACTACTCAGCGGCCGACCTCTTCCTCACCGCGGGCGCGGCGCCCGCCCTCGCGGCCACCTTCCGCGCGCTCACGGAGCCGGGCCAGAGCGAGATCATCGTGATCGCCCCCTATTTCCCCGAGTACAAGCTCTGGATCGAGGCCGCCGGCGCGCGCTGCGTGGAGGTGCTCGCGGACGAGGAGACCTTCGACATCGACGTGGACGCCGTCGCGGCCGCCATCACGGCGAAGACCGCGGCCATCGTGGTCGATTCCCCGAATAACCCCACGGGCAAGGTGTATCCCGAGGCCACGCTCCGCGCGCTCGGCCGTGCCCTCGACGAGGCCGAGCGGCGCTTCGACACGAAGATCACCCTCGTCTCCGACGAGCCGTATCGAGAGATCACGTATGGCTGCGTGGTGCCGTGGATCCCGAGCATCCACGATCGCACCGTCGTCACGTACTCCTACTCCAAGGCGCTCTCGCTTCCCGGCGAGCGCATCGGCTGGGTCTGCGTGCCGCCGACGCACCCCGAGCATGACGAGGTCTACGCCGCGGTTGCGGGAGCCTCGCGCATCCTCGGCCACGTGTGCGCGCCCTCGCTCTTCCAGCGCGTGCTCATCGACTGCGTGGACGTGCCGGCGGACGTGGAGGCCTACGCGGAAAACCGCGAGGCGCTCACGCGCGGGCTCTCCGAGGCCGGCTACTCCTACGTGGAGCCTGACGGGGCCTTTTACCTCTGGGTACGCGCGCTCGAGCCCGACGCGAACGCGTTCTTCGAGCGCGCGAAGGCGCTCGAGCTCCTGCCCGTGCCCTCCCACAGCTTCGGCTGCAAGGGCTGGGTGCGCGTCGGCTATTGCGTGCCGTACTCCACGATCGTCGACTCGATGCCGGCCTGGAGAAAGCTGGCCGAATCCTATGCTTAGGAACCTTTGCGACACCCACGTCCACACCCTCTTCTCGCGCCACGCGTATTCCACGGTGGAGGAGGACGTGCGCGCGGCCGCCGAACGCGGCCTCGAGCTCGTGGGCATCACCGACCACTACTCCGCGATGATCTCGAGCGAGATCCGCCCGCTCGAATACCAGCACCTCTTCAACTTCGGCGTCATTCCTCGGCGTTGGATGGGCGTGAGGGTGCTTCGGGGGGCCGAGGCTGACATCATCGACCTCGAGGGCCACCTCTTCGGCCACGGAATGCAGTTCGATCGCATGCTCACGGGCGACGTGTGGGTGTCGCCGTTCACGCTCGAGGAGCAGGCGCTCAAGGACGTGGACTACGCCATCGCCTCGGTGCACGGCCGCGACTTCACGCGCGACGCCACGCCGGCGCAGGTCACGGACATGTACGTGAGGGCGCTCGCGCATCCGAAGGTCCTCATGCTCGGCCACATCGGGCGCACGGGCCTTCCCTACGAGCTTGGCCCGATCGTGCGCGCCGCGCGCGAGCTGGGGAAGATGCTCGAGATCAACGAGCACAGCTTCGACTTCGGCAAGCCCGGCGACGCGCGCCGCGCCGCCACGATGAGCCGATGCCGCGGCCTCGCCGAGGCATGCGCGGAGGCGGGCGTGATGATCGCGGTGAACACCGACGCGCACATCTCCTTTGACATCGGCCGCTTCGCGCACGCGCTCCAGATGCTCGAGGAGATCCACTTTCCCGAGGAGCTCCTCGCCACGCGCTCAGCGGAGGCCTTCATCGGCGCCGTGGGGCGCGCCATCGCAGCGTTCGAGGACGAGGGCGCGCGCTAGATATCAAGCTCGAGCAGCACGGGGCAATGGTCCGAGCCCATGATATCCGTGAGGCACTCGGCCTTCGCCACGGCGCCTTCGAGGTCCTCCGACACGAGGAAATAGTCGATGCGCCAGCCGGCGTTCGTGCGCCGCGCCTGGAATTGGTAGCTCCACCAGCTGTAGACCTCGGCCGTGTCGGGGTGGAGGTGGCGGAAGGTGTCGATGAAGCCCTCGGCGAGGAGCTCGGAGAAGTCGTCGCGCTCGATCTGCGAGTAGCCGGCGTTGCCCTCGTTTGCCTGCGGGCGCTTGAGGTCGATCGGCTGGTGAGCCACGTTGAAGTCCCCGCAGACGATGACGGGCTTCTCCTCGGCGAGCTCGCAGAGGAAGTTCGCGAGGTGCGCGTCGAACTCCTCGCGCACGTCGATCCTCGCGAGGCCGTTTTGGCTGTTTGGCACGTAGACGCACACGAACCAGTAGTCCTCGAACTCGCACGCGCAGACGCGCCCCTCGCTGTCCGCCGCCACGTCGCCGATCTCCCTCACCACGGAGATCGGCGCCTCCTTCGAGAAGACGGCCGTGCCGGAGTAGCCCTTGCGCTCGGCGTAGCTCCAGCTCTGGTGGTAGCCGCCAAGCTCGAGCTCCACCTGGCAGTCCTGGCACTTCGTCTCCTGGACGGCGAAGACGTCGGCGTCGAGCTCTTCGAAGATGGCGGCGAAGTCCTTCTTCAGGATCGCGCGGATGCCGTTCACGTTCCACGAGACGAAGCGCTTCATCTAGGCCTCCAGGAAGTCGCGCACGCGCGTGGCCTCGCGCGCACCCTGCGCGGTGCCCGCCTTCCAGGCGGCATCGAGGTCGGCGTAGCTGAGCGTCGTGTTCTTGAGGGGCATCGCGTCCGGGTAGATGATGAGCGCGCGACCCTCCCTCTCGAGCTCGGCGAGGTGATCGAGGGTTTCGTTGTAGACGGCCGGGCGGTCGATGAGCGCCTTTGCCACGAGGGGATAGCGTCCCGCCCAGCGGAAGTAGAGGTCGCGCATCACCGGCGCAATGGCTGACTTCCTATAGCCCCTCACCTGCGAGAGCACGCAGACGAAGCGCTCGTAGCCGAGCTCTTCGGCGATGTCCACGGGGATGCCCGCGCCGCGTCCGAGCCCGCCGTCGTACATCACGTGCCCGTCGATGGCGATCGGTTTCATGAGCATGGGCATCGTCGAGGAGGCGCGCACGTGGCTCGCCATGCTGATGGCGTCGTCCATCTCCGCCTTCTGCCAGATGGCGGTGCGCCCGGTGTCCGCCTCGAAGGCCTGCGTGGCCCAGTTCGCGGGGCTTTCCTCGAAGCGCTCGAAGTCGAAGGGGTAGGAGCCATCCTCGATGCAGCCCTCGTAGAGGTAGTCCGCGTCAAAGTAGCCGTCGCCCTTCGCGAGGCCGAGCCAGCCGCCGTAATGCGCGCTCTCGTCGCTCTCCACGCCGTCCACGAACATCGCGCGCGTGCGCCACGGGATCTCCGCCACGAAGTTTGCCGTCACGGAGGCGCCCGCGGAGATGCCGCAGGCAAGCGGGAAGGTGATGCCGGCGTTTTGGAGCGCGCACACGATGGCGCCCGTGTAGGCGATGCGCATGCCGCCGCCCTCCACGCAGAGCGCAACGCCACTCTTCGAATGCGAACTCTCCACGGCCACTCCTTTGGGGCAAGATGGACGTGCCTATCCTAGCGAATGCAAGCGAGGTGCCCCATGCCGGCGATCACGGACGCACGCGAGGGAGCCAAGGCCCTCAAAGCGCAGGTCGAGCGCGCAAACTCGATGGTCTTCCTCGGAGGCGCGGGCGTGTCCACCGCGAGCGGCATCCCCGACTTCCGCTCCGCCGATGGCCTCTACCACCAGCACTTCGCCTACCCGCCGGAGGAGATGCTCTCGCACCACTTCTACGTGGACCACCCGAGGGAGTTCTTCCAGTTCTTCCGCGAGCGCATGGTGGCTCCCGACGCCAAGCCCAACCAAGCCCACTACAAGCTCGCCGAGCTCGAGCAGACGGGCCCCCTCACCGCCGTCCTCACGCAAAACATCGACGGGCTCCATCAGATGGCGGGCTCGAAGCGCGTGCTCGAGCTCCACGGCTCCGTGCATCGCAATATCTGCCAGCGCTGCGGCGCGGTCTATCCCGTGGAGTGGGTGCTCGAGAAAGAGGGCGTGCCGCACTGCGACGCCTGCGGGGGCCCCGTGAAGCCCGACGTGGTGCTCTACGAGGAATCCCTCGACCAACGCCTCCTCCAAGAGGCCGTGAACCTCATCAGCGAAGCCGACCTCCTCGTGATCGGTGGCACGTCGCTCGTGGTCTGGCCCGTCGCCGGCCTCGTCCAATACTTCAACGGCGACGCCCTCACCATCGTGAACCTCCAGCCCACCCCGCAGGACTCCTACGCGGACCTCGTGATCAACGCGGATATAGCGAAAGTCTTCGATTTCTGAGCCGACGCCATTCCAAGGCCAAGGGCGCCTCGCGCTCGTCCCCTCGTGAGCGCCCCGTGGAAGCCCATGTGAGTAATATCTACCGTTTGCCCACATCGTTGAGTTTTCAACAAACTCCGAGCTAGCGTTTGCGGGGCTCGAGGGCTACCATGCACGTTTGTTTAGCAATGTGGAGGTTTGGTGCACCGTGTGGGTATAAAGGCGCACGGACACAAACGCACGGGTTGCGGGGAGCATGGTTCCACCTCGCAATTCCGAGCCGAGGAACCGAAGGGGAGCACACATGCAGTCTAAACTCGCCCACGCCGCAGAGCGCAAAGCTTGGGGTTTCGCCATCGATCGAGTGATCTCGGCAGCTTCCGGTCCACAGCGCGAAAAGAACCTCGAGAAACTCATCGACATGGCGGGAAACCTGCTGAAGGACACGGCCCCCGGCGCCACGCGCGGCCTTCGCGCGGGCCTCTACCCGGGATCGAAGTGGGAGACGTTCCTCTTCTCGCTCATGGACGAGGTCGACCACAACATCATCAAAACGATGATCTTGAACGGCGCCTATGAGAGCGCGTTCCGCGGCCTTCGCACCTGCACCGAGAACGCCGAGAAGTACCAGTGCAACGTGCCGTGGATCATCCTCTTCGACCCCACGAGCGCCTGCAACAAGCACTGCATCGGCTGCTGGGCCGCCGAGTACGGCAACCGCATGAACCTCACCTTCGAGGAGATGGACAAGCTCGTCTCGGACGCCAAGGCGCTCGGCACCCACCTCTTCATGCTCACCGGCGGCGAGCCCCTCGTGCGCAAGAACGACATCATCAAGCTCGCCGAGAAGCACCAGGACTGCGTGTTCAACATCTTCACGAACGCGAGCCTCATCGACCAGAAGTTCTGCGAGGACGTGAGGCGCGTGGGCAACATCGCCTTTAGCGTCTCGCTCGAGGGCTTCGAGGACGCCAACGACATGCGCCGTGGCGAGGGCGCCTTCGACGAGGTCATGGCCGCCTTCGACCTCATGAAGAAGAACAAGCTCATCTTCGGCACCTCCACGGCCTACACCTCGAAGAACTACAAGGCCGTCACCGACGACGACTTCATGGATCTCCTCGTGGAGAAGGGCTGCCGCTTCGCGTGGTTCTTCCACTTGATGCCCGTGGGCGCGGGCGCCGACGTGGACCTCATGCCCACCCCCGAGCAGCGCGAGTACGTGCTGAACCGCATCCGCGAGATCCGCGGCATCACCGGCGGCAAGCCCATCTTCGCGATGGACTTCCAAGACGACGGCGAGTACGTGGGCGGCTGCATCGCCGGCGGGCGCATCTACTGCCACGTGAACGCCGCAGGCGACGTGGAGCCCTGCGTCTTCATCCACTACTCCGGCGCCAACATCCGCGAAAAGAGCTGGATCGAGTGCCTCCAGCAGCCGCTCTTCCAGGCCTACCGCAAGCACTGGCCCTTCAACGACAACCTCTTGAAGCCCTGCCCGATGCTCGAGAACCCGGGCCAGATCTACATGATGGTGCACGAGAGCGACGCCCACAGCTCCGACTACGCCTCGCCCGAGACGGTCGAGGAGCTCGTCGAGCGTACCGTGCCCTACGCCGAGGCCTGGAACGAGACGGCCGACCGCATCTGGCTCTCCGAGCACCCCACCGGCAAGAAGGTCTACGCCGACGCGCTCTCCACGGTGGGCGTCGACGACAAGGCCAAGCTCATCGCCGCCGACGACGCGGCCGCCGAGGCCGAGCTCGAGGAGCTGGCCGCCGATGCCGAGGAGATGGGCGCCGAGTTCGGCGACCTCGAGGAGGCCGTCGTGGCCGCGACGGCCGAGGAGCGCGAGGCCGTGCACGCGATGTATCGCAAGTAGCGAAACACGCACAGCTGACTGACCGAAATCGGCCCCGCCTTCTCGGCGGGGCCGGTTTTCCTTATAGCCGAACGTCCGTAGCCAGTGGCCCTCAGCCTTCAGTCCGCTTCTTCCCTCGTGCTTTACATAACATCTCAGAATTACACGGGTTCACGGCAGGAAGGTACCGAAACTCCTTGCCTCGCGACATTGGGTGGCACAAGGCAAGGAGTTTCTGACATTGATTTCGCTCAGATCTGGCGCGAGTGCAAGAGTTTCTGAGTTCTTCTGGCGCGAAGAGTGGTCTTTCTGAGTTTTCGGCCCTCCGAATCCACAATCGAGTCAGAAACTCTGGCTCTTGCGGCAGCAGAGCAGCAGTACGCGGCCTATCGCGTCGGGGTGCCCATCGCCGTTGCGATCGACTGCTCGTAGGGCGGGCGCAGCACGCCCTTCTCCGTGACGATGGCGGCGATGAGGCGAGCGGGCGTGACGTCGAAGGCCGGGTTGTAGACCTTCACGCCCTCGGGCGCCATGCGATGCGCGTAGTGGAGCTCGGTCACCTCCGAGGGGTCGCGCATCTCGATGGGGATGTCCGCGCCCGTCGCGCAGGTGGCGTCGAAGGTCGAGGTCGGTGCGCACACGTAGAAGGGCACCCCGTTTTCGGCCGCGGCGAGCGCGAGCATGGAGGTGCCGATCTTGTTCGCCGTGTCGCCGTTCGCCGCGATGCGGTCGGCTCCGACGAAGATCGCGTCGATGGCACCCGTGGCCATGAGCGAGTTCGACATGTTGTCGCAGAGAAGCGTCGTGTCCACGCCGGCGGTCATGAGCTCGAGCGCGGTGAGGCGCGCCCCCTGGAGGAGCGGCCGCGTTTCGTCGCAGTACGCGCGAAGCGCCATGCCGTGCTCTTTCGCGAGGTAGATGGGCGCGGTCGCCGTGCCGTACTCCACGGCGCAGAGACGTCCCGCGTTGCAGTGCGTGAGGACGCCGAAGCCGTCGGAGATGAGGGTGAGCCCGTGCTCGCCGATGGCGCGGCAGCTCGCCACGTCCTCGTCGCGGATCGCGCGCGCCTCGCGGGCGAGGCCGTCCACCATGAGCTCGGGGTCGAGCTGCGTGCAGGCGGAGCACGAGGGGTCGGTGGCCACGGCGGCGAGCATGCGGCGCGTGGCCCAGGAGAGGTTCACCGCCGTCGGACGCGAGGAATCGAGGTAGGCACGCGTCTCGAGGAGCCGCTCCCACACGTCCTCCGACGCGGCGGTGGGATGCGCCTCGAGCCAATGGCGCGCGTCGAGGTAGAGCGCCATCGCGGCGAAGACCCCGATCGCCGGCGCGCCGCGCACTTCGAGGCGCTGAATCGCGCGGTACGCCTCTTCGCGCGTGCGCAGGTGCTCGAGCACCACCTCGCCGGGAAGCAGCGTCTGGTCGATGATGACGATCTCGCCCGCGGTGTTATTGAGTTCGAGTGTGGGCACGCCGGCGATGCTCTCGCGGCGCTCGATGACGGTTTCGGCCATGGGCTCTCGCTTTCCGTACGCACTCGTGTATGCGCAATGAGCGTACCCCACCACACGTCACGCTGAACGCGCGAGAGGTGATGGAGATTTCGCACGCGCCGCGCATCCCGCGCACGTCTTCGCAGGCCAGCAAACAGTTCGATGAAATTCAATCTAACCGTTCACCCTTTGCAAGGTCTGTGGGCTTGACAGGCGATACCGTGGGCGCATGAGCATCATCCTCACAGGCACCTGGGCCTTCGCCATCATGCGCATGAACCTTGCGGATGAGGCGCCGCTCTCCCAAGCGTGCTGCGAGCAGATACTCGATGAGGCGCGCTGCCCCGTCGAGCAGGTTCGCGCGATCCGTCGTCGCGTCGATGACGAGGGTCTCCTCGGCCATGATCGCTCACTCTGGTCGCGCCTGCAGCACCTCGACGTACTCGTCCCCCGCCCCTCGGCTGACCGGCAGCTCGAAGGCGTGAAGATCCACACGCACGCGCTCCCGCTCGCTCCGGAGTCGCTTGTGCGGGTACGAGGGGATTTCGGCCTCGGCAACAACGTCTTCATCACCTCGCCCGCGCTCACCTACCAGCTCCTCTGCGCGCGAAGACCATTCCCCATCGCGGTGCTCCTTGGGCTCGAGATACTCGGGAGCTTCCACCGGATTCCCGGCGAGGGCGGGCGCACGTGCTACGACGTGGCGCCCGTGACCACCCATGCGGCACTCTCGAAGGGGATCGCGGATCTTTCGCAGGCGTATGCGAGAAGTCGAGATGCGGGTCTCAAGAGCCATGCGCCGGTGGGGCTCGGTGTATGCCAGCGCGCACTTCCATGGCTCAAGGAGGGATCCGCCTCGCCCATGGAAGCCGCGCTCTTCGCGCTCCTCTGCCTTCCGATTAGAAACGGCGGCTACGGTCTTCCGTTTCCCGAGCTCAACGGCAAAATCGTGCTGAGCTGGCGCCAAGAGCGCCTCACGGGGACGCGCTCCATGCGCTTCGATTTCCTCTGGCGCGATGTCGGCTTTGCCGTTGAGTACGACAGCGACGCCTACCACGTCGAGGGCGTCACGCCCGAGAAGGTGCTCAGGGATAAGCGCCGCATCAACGCGGCGAAGATCGCGGGGATCGACGTGCTCACCATCACGCGCAACACCGTGATGAAGCGCACGTCCTTCGACCTCTTCGCATCGGAGCTCGCGCAGCGGCTCGGCAAGCGCCAACGCGCGCTCAGCTCCCATACGCTCATGGCGCGCGCAGACCTGCGCGACCTGGTCCTCTATGGCCGCAAGAGCCGGAGTTTCTGACTCGGATTCCCGATTCGAGGGGACGAAAGCGCAGAAAGAGTGGGCCTCGCGCCACGAAAAGTCAGAAACTCCCGCCCTCACGCCAGATTTAGGTGAATCCCATGTCAGAAACTCCTTGCCTCGTGCCACCCAACGTCGCGAGGCAAGGAGTTTCGGTACCTTCCTGCCGTGAACCCGTGTAATTCTGAGATGTTATGTAAAGTTCGAGTGAGGAGGGACGAGCGAGGGGGTTGAGGGCGGAGGGAAAGCGCGGCGGGCATGGGGGAGACGGAGCGAGCATCGTCCAGTGGGGATGGTCTGTGCGGCGTGCCCGAAAGGCGGACGAGGGTTCACGAGCGTCCATGCGCATGCCGATTGTTCGCATCTGGTAATCCGGCGTGCGAAGCTCGTACGTAGAATCGAATAACGCGAAAACGATCAGTCGGGCGTGGCACGGTGCTGCTCGCTGTTTTCGGAAGGGAAGGGATTCAACGTGAACGAGAACATGACCCGTTTCTACGAGGCGGTCTCGGCTGACGAGGGGCTCCAGGCCGAGCTCGCGGCCGTGGCCGAGGGCGTGCAGATCGAGGGCGTGCCGGAGGCTGAGGCCAAACAGGCCGTGGCCGAGGCGCTCGCCGCCTTCGCCGCCGCGCACGACTTCGACCTCAGCGCGGAGGACGTGCTCGCGGCCGACGCGGAGCTCTCCCAAGGCGAGCTCTCCGAATCCGAGCTCGCGGCCGTGGCGGGTGGAGGCGACTGCATCTGCATGGTCGGCGGCGCTTCGAAGGGCTCCTTCTGCCTCCTCATCGGCGCGGGCAAAGGCCTCTCGGAATTAAAGATGTGCGCCGTCCTCTTCGGTGTGTAGGCGGCGGCAGCGGCTTCGACGGGGGAGAGTGCATCGTGACTGGAGCCAAGGGCATCCACGTCAGCTCACCATTCCCTTCGTGCTCCCAACGCCTTCCAACGGCACGGGCGAGTGAGGACATAGCGGGGCGTTCGCGGCCAGCGGGCGCCCCGCTTCGTGTGCGGGCGATGAAGCTCTGCCGCGAGCCGAGTCGTGCCCAAGGTGGGGCACGCCCTGCGCTACCCTTGGGGCTTGGACTGTGACGCGGCGCGAAGAGCCGCCCGATAAGCGGCTCCGCAAGGCCGCGATGAAGGAGCAACCATGGCAGAAAAGGTGAAGAACGTCGTCCTCGTCGGCCAGGGTGGCGTCGGAAAGACGATGGTCGCCGAGGCGATGCTGCATCTTTCCGGCGCGACGAGCCGCCTTGGCGGCCACGATGGCACCAAGGCCAACCTCGACTACGACCCCGAGGAGGAGAAGCGTTCCTTCTCCATTAACCTCTCCATGGCGCCCATCTCGTGGCTCGGCATGCGCCTGAACATCCTCGACGCGCCCTGCTACCCGGACTTCGTGGGCGACGCCTACGCCGCGATGAGCGCGTGCGAGACCGCCGTCTTCGTGGTGGACGCGGCAAGCGGTCCGGGCGCCACGACGACGCGCCTTTGGTACGCCGCCGAGGAGCTCAAGCTCGCGAAGGCCGTCTTCGTGAACCGCATCGATCGCTCCGAGACGTCCTACGACCAAACGCTCGCCGAGCTCACCGAGCGCTTCGGCACCCGCCTCGGCGCGGTGACGCTGCCAATGGGCGTGGCCGGGAACTTCCACGGCGTCGTGGACGTCGTGCGTCGCGAGGCGCGCCACCTCGACGCCAAGGGCAACGTGGTCGTGGAGCCGGTGCCCGCCGACATGGAGGCGGAGGTCGAGAACGCGCGCGAGACCCTCATCGACCTCGTGGCCGAGGCCGACGACGACCTCATGATGAAGTACCTCGACGGAGAGCCGCTCTCCCAAGAGGAGATCGAGATGCTCCTCGGCAAGGCCATCCAGCAGCGCCTCTTCATTCCGGTCTTCGCCGGCGCCGCCGTCAAGGAGGAGGGCATCACCTCGCTTCTCGACGACATCGTGGCGTACTTCCCCTCGCCCGACACCAACGGCAAGGTGCCGCTCGTGAACGGCGAGAAGCTCGACGTCGACCCCGACGACGACCGTCCGGTGGTCTTCGTGTTCAAGATTCTGAACGACGCCCAGCAAGGCCGCATCGCCTTCGTGAAGGTGCTCACCGGCACCATCACCCCGGGTATTGAGCTCACCAACGCGCGCACCCGCAAGGGCGAGCGCCTCGCGCACATCTACCACATGCTCGGCCGCGAGATGACGGAAGTGAAGAGCGCGTCCGCGGGCGACATCGTCGTCGTGCCGAAGATCGAGGCGCACTCCGGCGACACCCTCTCCGTGACCGGCAAGGTGGAAGCCGCGGAGTTCAACTTCCCGAACAGCCTCTACCGCATCGCCATCGAGGCCGACCAGCGCGGCGTTGAGGACAAGCTCTACACGTTCCTCGAGCGCATGAGCGACGCCGATCCGACGCTCAAGGTCGAGCGCGACGAGGACACGAGCCAAACCGTCATCTCCGCCATCGGCGAGGCGCAAGTCTCCGTGCTCCTCGACCGCCTCGAGGCGCGCGCGGGCGTCTCCGCGCACACCGTGCCGCTGCGCATCCCGTATCGCGAGACGATCCGCCGCACGGCCTCCGGCCATGGCCGCCACAAGAAGCAGACCGGTGGCGCCGGCCAGTTCGCCGACGTGCGCATCCGCATCGAGCCGAACCCCGACCAAGGCTACGAGTTCCTCGACGAGGTCGTGGGTGGCGCCGTGCCCAAGGGCTTCATCCCCGCGGTGGACAAGGGCCTTCGCGAGACCATGTCCGAGGGCGTGCTCGCCGGATATCCCATCATCGACGTGAAGGCCGCGCTCTTCGACGGCCAATACCACCCGGTCGATTCCAACGAAATGGCCTTCCGCACCGCCGCTCGCCTCGGGCTCCAGGATGCCATGAAGCAGGCCGAGCCCGTGATCCTCGAGCCCATGGCGCACCTGCAGATCACCGTGCCCGAGAGCTACGCCGGCTCCATCATGGGCGACATCTCCGCCTCGCGCGGCAGGGTCGAGGGCATGGAAACGAACGCGAAGGGCGAGGTCCAGGTGAACGCCACCGCGCCCTACGCCGAGGTCGTGGACTACGCCACGCGCCTGCGTTCGCTTTCGAGGGGCACCGGCGAGTTCACGCTCGAGATCGAGGGCTACGAGCAGGTGCCGCACGACGTGCAGAAGAAGCTCGCCGACGACTACGCGGAGCGTCGCGCGCAGGGTAGCCACTAGTTCCACCACATCAATCCGTGGCCCCGTTGCGCAGCCCGCGCGGCGGGGCCCTTTCGAAAAGGGGAAGCACATGCTCACGGCCAAGCAAATCGCGAAGGACATCTGGTGGGTTGGCGCCATCGACTGGAACGAGCGCCTCTTCCACGGCTACACCACCGAGAAGGGCATCACCTACAACGCCTATCTCATCATGGACGAGAAGGTCACGCTCATCGACACGGCGAAGGCGCCCTTCGCCGACGAGCTCATGGCCCGCATCTCGCAAGTGGTGGATCCCGCGAAGATCGACGTCGTCATCTCGAACCACGTGGAGATGGACCACTCCGGCTCGCTTCCCGTGGTGGCGAAGGCCTGCCCGAACGCCGAGTTCTACGCCTCGACGAAGGGCTGCGAGGGCCTGCGCGCGCACTACGGCGACATCGCGGACTTCAAGCCGTTGAAGACCGGCGACACCCTCTCCATCGGCGCGCGCACACTCACCTTCGTGGAGACGCCGATGGTCCACTGGCCCGACAACATGGTCACCTACGACGCCACGGACAAGATCCTCTTCTCCAACGACGCCTTCGGCCAGCACTTCGCGAGCTCCAAGCACTTCGACGTCGACAACGATATGTGCGAGATCATGAAGCAGGCTCGCAAGTACTACGCCAACATCGTGCAGCCCTATGGCATGCAGGCCAGAAAGGCGCTCGACGTGGTGAAGACGCTCGAGCTCTCGATGATCTGCCCCGCGCACGGCGTGATCTGGACCGAGCACATCGCAGACATCCTCGCCGCCTACGAGGGCTTCACCTCGGGCGACGTGGTGGACAAGGCCGCCATCATCTACGACTCCATGTGGAAGAGCACCGAGAAGATGGCGAAGGCCATCTGCGAGGCGTTCGTCGAGGAGAACGTGACGGCGCAGTACATCAACCTCAACGACACGCACGAGAGCGACATCCTCGCCTACACGCTCGACGCGAAGTACATCTGCGTGGGCTCCCCGACGCTCAACATGCAGATGATGCCGAACGTCTCGAAGTTCCTCACCTACTACCGCGGCCTCTCGCCGAGAAACGCGAATCGAGTGGGCATCGCGTTCGGCTCCTATGGCTGGGCGCCGAAGGGCCCGAAGGACGTGGCGCAGGTGCTCTCCGACTGCGGATTCCAGATGCCGGTGGACACCCTCACGCATCAGTGGATCCCCACGAAGGAGTACCTCGACAATATCCAGGAGACGGTGCGTGAGGCCATCGCCAAGAGCGAGTAGGGCCAAGGCGCGGGTTCACTAGAATGGGAGCGCTCTATTCCGAGCCCCCAAGGAGGCAATGATGACGACCATCAACGTGAAGGGCATGCACTGCGCCCATTGCGACATGCTCGTGACGATGGAGCTCGAGGATCGCGGCGCCACGAACGTCTCCGCGAACCACGAGACGGGCGTCGTGACCTTCGACGGCGATCTTTCCCCCGAACGCGTGAAGGAGGCGGTGGAGGCCGCAGGTTTCCAGGTGGCCTAGCGGCCGAGTTGCGGGGATGAGCCCCGCGCTCCCACGGCCCTGGAAACACTGAGCGCCATGCCATGGACATAGCGCTATCAATCACAGCCACCCTCGTTCTCATCATCGTCAACGGGTTCTTCTCGATGTCGGAAATGGCGCTGGTGAACGCCAAGCGCCCCATCCTCGAGCACGATGCCGAAGAGGGCGACCGCAAGGCGCGCGCCGCGCTCGAGCTCTCCGAGGATTCGGGCGAGTTCCTCGCCGCCATCCAAGTGGCCATCACGCTCGTGGGCTTCTTCGCCTCCGCGGCCGCCGCGACGAATCTCTCCGCGCCCTTCGCGGCGTGGATGATGGGGCTGGGGCTTCCCGGCGAGGCGGCGCACGTGATCGCGCCCATACTCATCACGCTCGTGGTGTCCTACGTGTCCATCGTGATCGGCGAGCTCGTGCCCAAGCGCATCGCCCTCGCCGACTGCGAGGGCGTCTCGAAGCGCGTCTCGGGTTTCCTCGGCGCATTCACCACCGTGGCGAAGCCGCTCGTGTGGCTCACGTCGGCCTCCGCGAACGGCATCTCGAAGCTCCTCCACATCCGCTCGGCCGAGGATCGCCAAAACATTTCCGAGGAGGAGATCCGCTACATGGTCTCCGACGCCGACGAGCTCTCCGAAGAGGAGAAATCGATGATCCACGAGGTCATCGAGCTCGGCGACACCAAGGCGCGCGAGGTGATGATCCCGCGCGTGGACATGGACGCCCTCGAGGACACGACGAGCCTCTCCGACGTGCTCGCGCGCATGCGTGAGACCGGCCACTCGCGCATCCCGATCTACCACGAGGACGTGGACGACATCGTGGGCATCGCGCACATCAAGGACGTGATCACGCCCATCGTGGACGACGGCCTCGGCTCCACCGCCATCAAGGACCACCTCCGCGAGGCGAGCTTCGTGCCCGACACGAAGGAGATCATCCCGCTCCTCTCCGAGATGCAGCTCTCGCACGAGCAGATGGCCATCGTCGTGGACGAGTGGGGTGGCACGGCCGGCCTCATTACCCTCGAGGACATCGTGGAGGAGATCGTCGGCGAGATCGAGGACGAGTTCGACCCCGACAACAAGTTCCTCACCCGCATTGGAGATCGCTCGTGGCTCGTGGACGGGCGGTTCCCCATCGACGACGCGATCGAACTCGGCTGGCCGATCGAGGATTCAGACGAGTACGAGACCGTCGCCGGCTTCATCCTCGACGAGGCCGACGGACTGCCCGAGCCGGGAGACGTGATCGAGAAGGACGGCTGGCAGTTCCGCGTGCAGACGGTGCGCGGCCAGAGGATCGCGCTCATGCGCGTGCGCGCTCCCGAGCCGAAGCCCGAGGTGGACGCGGGTGCCGAGAGCGAGGGCGGCCTCCTCTCGAGGATCCTTCCCGGCGGCGCGTCGGATGAGGCCGACGAGAAGGCGCAAGCCGAGGGGGAGCCCTCTTAAGCGGCTACTATTACGAACGAGGTGGCGGGGCCCGAAGCGGGCGCGCGCGAAGAGACCGGAGGCACCATGGCCCAGTTGCTCGACATCCAGAAGGTCGTCGTCGGCCCGAACACCTTCACGGCGACGGTGCGCGTGGCCGAGGGCGTCGCGCTCTCCACGTCGGAGAACGTGGAGGCCACGGCCCGGGTCTACTGGCTCTTGCCGGAGATCGCCGACCACGTGTGCGTGGGCGATGGCGGCGAGACCTTCCGCGTCGTGATGGGCAACACCAACATCGCGCACCTCATGGAGCACGTGGCCCTCGAGCTCCTCGCGCGCACGAACATGGCGGGCGATCTCTCGAACGCGCGCACGCGCGCGACGGACGTGGATCGCGTCTATGAGATCGAGCTCGCCTGCCCCGACGACGTGCTCGTGGCCTCGGCGCTCTCGAGCGCGGGCTGGATCATCCAATGGGCCTTCGGCGCCGCCGACGAGGAGAGCAAGCCCAACATCGACGCCATCGTCGCGGGCATCGTGAACCTCACCGCGAACTCCTACCAGATGGAGGGCAACGAGGCGCCCATGCCCGGCACCGTCGTGGCGGACGCCGAGGTGGCCGTCGCGGACGACGAGGGCGACGTGGCGGAGGCGAAGGCGGAGATCGACGCCGTCGCTAAGGACGAGGACGCCGCCGCAGACGAGGCCCTCGTGGATGCCGAGGACGCCCTCGCGGGCTTCGAGCTCGAGCTCGGCGGCGACGAGGAGCTGGACGACGAGGAGGACGCGGAGCTCGAGGTCGAAGTTGACGATGGCGAGCCTGCGCCCTTCGTGGGGCTCGGCGAGACGGTTGGTTTCATGGACGCTACGTCTCGGGATCTTTCGGACGATCCGCTCGTCTGATCAAGGGAACTCGTCTACCATGGAATACCACGCGATAGTGGAGGAGGAACGACATGCCTAAGTTTGGTTTCGGCTTCTTCGTGGGTGGGCTCATCGGCGCGTGCGCCGGCGTCTTCGCGGGCCTCATGCTCGCCCCGCGCTCGGGCGCTGAGACTCGCTCGATGGCCGCGGACGCCATGGGCGATGCCTGGGACAAGGCCAACGACATGTACGAGCAGGGCGCGAACAACCTCGCCCAGCGCATCAACAGCATGACCCCCGCGCTCAACGCCCAGACCGACGCCCTCAAGGAGAAGGTCGACGCGGCGCGCAAGAAGATGGACCAGCTCCGGAGTTCCCTCGCGGAATCCGTGAACCAGGCCACCGAGAACGTGCAGAGCGCGATGGACAGCGCCGCCGAGAAGATCCACGCCACGCAGGAGAGCGTGAACAAGACTCGCGACGACATCGCCGCGGCCGAGGCCGACGCCAAGGCCGACGAGCCGCCCGTGTGCGAGGCGCCCATCCCCGCGGACGAGCCGAGCGCCTAGCACCCGCACGCCGCAGCGCCCCCGCGCGGGTGCCACGGCGTGAACGATCGTCACCAATTTCGGCGAGCTCTCGGGCTGAGGGCTCGCCGCGTGCTGTGAAGGGGCGCCATGCCAAGCATCGAATCGCTTTCCCGCGCGTTCGTCTATGAGCCAAGGGACGCCAAGAGGGCCGCGAAGGCGAACGGCGCGCCCGCGAAGCCGCGTCGTCTTGGCAGGGTGCACAACCTCGTGTTTTCCCCCGACGGAGGCACGATGGTGGGGCTGCTCGTGAAGCGCCCCGACGTGGCGGGCATGGTGAAGCGCGACGACCTCTTCGTGGCGTGGGATCGCGTGGGCACCTTCGAGGGCGGCCTCATCACGCGCCTCGAGGAGGGTGACGCCTACGACGAGAGGGCGATCAGCCGCCTCGGGCTCGACTGGAACCGCTGCATCATCTGGGAGGCCATGGACGTGGCCACCCGCAAGGGCAAGGTGCTCGGCCGGGTGGCCGACATCTCCTTCGATGGGCAGACCGGCCGCGTGGAGCAGATCTTCGTCACCGATGGCAACGTGGCCGCCTCGCTCGTGGGATCGCTCCCCGTGGCCCCCGAGCACATCCTCGGCGTGGTGAACCAGACGATGGTGGTGGCCGACGAGGTGGAGGAGATCGAGCTCACGGGCGGGCTTGCCGCGAAGGCGGGCGAGGGATTCGCAAAGGCGCGCGAGAAGGGCGCCGAGGTGGCCTCGAAAGCCGGGAACGCGGCGGGCGAGCTCTTGGACAAAGGGTCGTTCGCGCTCGGCAAGGCCATCGGCACGGCGAAGAACGCCATCCAAGACGCGATGAAGCCCGCGGAGGGCGAGAAGCCCGCGCCGCGACCCGCGGAGGCGGTCGTCGTCGAGGCTCCCGCCGAGCCCGCGGCAGTCGAGGGCGCGCAGGGCGAGCCGCCGATCTTCACCGTCGTGGAAGAGGCGAGCCAAGAGCCGGGAGCGAGCGCGGCACGCGAGCCGGCAGAAGAGGCTCCCGCGCCCGAAGGCGCCGCGATGCCCGCGGCCGAGGGCGAGCCGGAGGGGCCCACCATCGTGGACGAGGCCGCGAAGTTCGTGGGCGTCCAGATCGGGAAGACGAAGACGATGTTTTCGGAATTCCTGAAAGAGTTCAAAGAAGCGAGCCGCTAGTGGCACCATAGTCCCCAAGAGGACGTTTCGACCACCCATAGGGAAACGATGAGCAGCCGAGGATCCACCCAAAAGGACACCCCGCGCGATTCCGGGCGCCGGCGCCGGCCAGAGGGCGCGGGCGGTAGGGCTGCGCAGGCTTCGAGCTCGCGTCCCTCCGCGGCGGGTCGGAGGCGCTCGAAGCCCCGAAGCGAGGCCCAGAAGGCCGCCGCGGAGCGGCGCCGGGCCCGCGCGACGGCGAAGGTCGACCAAGCCCGCGCGAAGGAGGAGGGCGCCGAGCAAGCCCGCCTCGAGGCGGAGGAGAGGGCGCGCGCGGAGGCTCAGGCCAAGGAGGCCGCGGAGCGCGCGGAGGCGGAGCGCCTCGCCGACCCCGAGCTTCATCGCCAAGCCTCCTGGCAAACCGATGATTCCAACATCTACCTCGCCTCGGACGATGAATCGGTGGAGGAGGACTGGTTCGAGGACGAGGTGCCGCAGGGCGTGGTGCCCATCCGCGACGTGGGCCCCTCGAAGCGCCATCGCACCCCCGCGACGAAGAGCATGCGCGCCGCGGTGATCGTGCTCGCCGTCTTCGCGGGCATCGCCGTGATGGCGCTCGTGGCGTGGATCACGCGTTCGGTGGAGTTCACGCTGAACGGCAACGTGGCCACGGCGCACTTCGGCACGACCCTTGCCGACTACCTCGACGAATACGGCGTGGAGGCCACGCCGGGAAACCTCGTCTCCGTGACGGGTGACGTCCTCCAAGAGGGCCAGGGCTACGCCTACACGGCCAAGGTGGACGGCGAGACGTTCCTTCCCGACGACGCGAAGGACGTGCGCATCCTCGGCGGCGAGAAGGTGGAGATCTCAAACGGCGGCGACATCATGGAGGACTACACCACGGAGGTCGTCGAGGCGCTGCCGCTCCTCGAGTTCGAGGGGAGCGCCGGCGCCATCTCCTACGTCGCGCAATGGGGAGTCCCCGGCACGCAGGAGCTGCGTACGGGCGCGATCTCGGGCGCGCAAGCGAGGGGCGACTACGTCGATCCGCCGCAGAACACGATCATCAAGACGGTGAACGTGGAGCCCGACGCGGGCGTGAAGTGCGTGGCGCTCACCTTCGACGACGGCCCGAGCAGCTACACCGACGACTACCTCGACGTTCTCGCCCAATACGGCGCGAAGGCCACCTTCTTCATGAAGCCCGAGGAGGTGCTCGACCACGTGGAGATCGCGCGCGCCGTGAGGGACGCGGGGCATCAGATCGCCACGAAGACGGACGCCTACTACTCGCTCTCGGATATGGACGACGAGACGATGCGCGAGACGATCCAGCATGGCTTCGACGTCCTCCGGGAGGACCTCGGCGTGGAGACGACCGTCTTCCGCCCGCTCTTCGGCGCCTTCACGCACGAGGATTGGCTGCGAAGCGACGGCGTGGCCTCGATGTCGGTGATCTGGAACTGCGACTCGCTCGACTGGGAGACGCCCGGCACGTACGCCATCGCGCAAAACGCGCTTGACGGCCTCGGCAACGGCTCGGTGGTCCTCCTCCACGATGGCGGAGGCGACCGCAGCAAGACCCTCGACGCGCTCCCCCTCATCCTCTCCGAGCTCCAAGAGCAGGGATATTCCTTCGTGACGATCGACGAGCTCCTCAAAAGCGACAGCGACATCGCGTCGATCGTGGCGACGGGCGACGAGACCATGCCCGAGGGAAGCGTCTGGCCCGAGGAGATCTACGTGCCCGAGGACTAGCGGCGTCGCGCGGCGAGGGATCAATACCCGAGCGCCATCAGCACGAACATGATGATCGTGAGGACGATGATGAGGATGATCGTCGCCCAGGTGATGCCCGTCCACGCGCGTCCGTTCGCGTAGGAGCCCATCACGCGCGTGTCCGCCGCGATGCGCACCTCGTAGACCATGAGCACGGGTAAGAGCACGCCGTTCACCACCTGCGCCGCCATCATCACGCCGAAGAGGTTGATGTTCGGGATGAGCACGATGGCGGCCGACACCACGACGATCACGGTGATGATCGCGCGATAGGTGGGCGCCTCGCTCCACGTGCGATCGGCGCCACGCTCCCAGCCGAAGGCCTCGCAGATGGCGCCCGAGGTGATGCTCGGGAGCACGGAGGCGGCGAGCAGGCTCGCGCCCACGAGGCCCACTCCGAAGAGGATCTCGGTGTAGGGGCCGGCGATCGGCGCCAACGCCTGCGCGGCGTCGGCTGAACTCTCGATCGAAACCCCCGCGGGGAAGAGCACCGCGCCCGTCGTGAGCACGATGAACCACGCGATCACGTTCGCGGCGACGGCGCCCGTGGCGGTGTCGATGCGCTGGTAGGGGAGTTCCTCGGGGCCGACGTTTCGGTCGACGACGTTCGATTGGGCGAGGAAGATCATCCACGGCGCGATGCCCGTGCCGATGTTGGCCACCACGAGCGAGAGGTACTCCGGCGTGGAGTGGAGCGTGGGGAAGATGGTCGAGCGCAGGGCTTCGTCCCATGCGGGCTCGATGAGGATCCCGCACACGACGTACGTCACGAAGACGCAGCTGATGGCGAGGAGGATCTTCTCGATGCGCCGGTAGGAGCCGCTCATCGAGAGGAGCCAGATGGCGATGGCCGCCACGACGACCGATATCGCCGGTGGTACGCCGAAGAGCTCCATGCCGCTCGCGATGCCGGCGAACTCCGAGAGCGTGACCATCGTGTTCGCCACGAGGAGCGAGAGCATGGCAAACGCGCTCGAGCGCACACCGAACTGCTCGCGGATGAGCGAGGCGAAGCCCTTGCCCGTGACGCACCCCATGCGCGCCGCCGTCTCCTGCACGACGATCATGAGGAAGCACATGACGGGCATCATCCAAAGCTGCCCGAAGCCGTAGAGCGCGCCCGCCGAGCTGTAGGTGGCGATGCCGCCGGCGTCCGTGCCCGCGAGCGCCGTCACGAGCCCGGGCCCCATGGCCGCGAGGATGGCGCCGATCCTCATGCTCCGCGCGGAGCCCACGTTCCACGGCTTCTCACGGAGCTCGTCGGCGCGCGTTGTCGTCTTCCGCCGCATCGGCTACCCCATGAGAAGATACGGCACGAGGGCGAGCAGGTAGAGCGCGATGGCCACGCTAAACGCCACCACGCGAAGCACGATGCGCCGCGAATCCTTGCCCGCCGCATCGCGCGTCCTCAGCACCCGCACGTAGATGGGCGCGCTCGCGAAGCTCACGAGCATGGAAACGAGCGAGGGCACGAGGCCGATGAGCAAAAGCATCGAGAGCGAGGTGCTGAGGCTTCCCTCGAGGAATATGGCCGTCACGAGCCCCGAGAGGAGCGTGACGAGGATCGCGTAGATGATCCCCATGCCGAGCCCGCGCGCGAAGAAGAGCGGGAGCGAGGGCGCGTTCTCGTCGTCGGCGTCGAACTCGATGAAGAAGCCCACCGCGTAGTCCACCATCGAATCGGCCGCGAGGAGCGCGATGGGCATGAACGCGCAGCTCGCCACCCAGAGGAGCGCGGAGTTCATGGCGAGCGAGAGCGCGGTCACCAAGGCTCCTCCGGCAAGCCAGAAGAAGAACCAGAGCTGCCTCGAGAGGAGCCAGCCGAGCGTGTGGCTCGTCTCGTCGGCGCCCGCCTCGCGGCCCCCCGCGAGCATGAGGTCCTCCTCGTGCTCCTCCTGGAGGACCTCGAGCGCGTCATCCACGGTGATGATGCCGAGGAGGCGTCGATCCTCGTCCACGACGGGAAGCGCGAGCAGGTTGTACTTCGAGATCGCGTCCGCCACGTCCTCCTGGTCGTCATCGGGCTCGCAGGTGACGAGGTCCGTCTCCATGAGCTGGCCGAGGCGCGTGGTGGCCTCGGCGAGCAGGAGGTCCTTCAGCGGGAGCACGCCCTGGAGGCGTCGATCGTCGTCGGTCACGTAGAGGTAGTTCACCGTCTCCACGTCGTCAGCGTCGGCCTGGCGCACCACGCGGATGGCCTCCTCTACCGTCATGTCCGGGGTGAAGGACGCGAAGGCCGAGGTCATGATGCGGCCCGCCGTGTCCTCGCGGTAGCCGAGGAGCTGGCGCACGGCGCGCGCCTCCTTCACGCCCATGAGGCGAAGGAGCGTCTCGGCCTTCTCGTAGTCGAGCTCGCCCACGAGGTCGGCGGCGTCGTCGGGGTCCATCTCGCCGAGCATGGCCGACGCGGTGCGCGCGTCCATGTCGTCCACGATCTCTGCCGCTTGGTCCTCGTCGAGTTCGGCCATGGCGTCGGCCGCGCGCTCGGCGTCGAGCTGCGCGAACACGCGCCCGCGCATGCGGGGATCGAGCTGCTCGAGGATGTCGGCGATGTCGGCCGGGTGGAGCTCGTCGAGCGTCTTGTGGGTGACGGAGAGCTTCACGTCCTTGAGCTCGCGGTCGATGAGGTCCATGTAGCTCCAGGCGATGAGGCGCTCGCCGATGGGGTGGCCGAGCATCTCCGCCACGCGGCTCACCACGCGCTCGAGGCGCGGCGAAAGCGAGCGGAGGAGCCCGCGCGCCCCCACCTCGGCGCCGATCAAGCGCAGCTGCGCGGCGTCGCCGCCCGCGGCCTCGCCGAGCTTGCTCGGGCCGCCCGTGTCGGAGAGCTTGAGGTCGTTCACGCGCACGACGCGCATGCCCTTCGTGTCCACGATCTGCTTGTTGAGCAGGTCGCGCGCGATGAGGAGCTCCTCCGGCTGAAGGTACGAGAAGCGGATGTCGGCCGCCGGAACCTTCAGGCGCACCTCGTCGTCGGTGAAGCCGGCGACGTACTTGCGCCACGAGATCATGAAGGGGGTCTTTCCCGGCCCCAGGAAGGCGAGCGACGTCACGCGCGGGAACACCTCGCCCGTGGCGATCCCGAGATCATGGACGGTCCCGATCTCGGTGCCCGTGGCATCGACAACCGGAATGCCCAGCATGCTGGAAAGGTAGATCATGCGTGCTCCTTCGTGGCACCCCTCGGGGCGCGAGAGCACGCCTCAAGGGGTCACCGACTGTGAGGTCGGGGTTTCATGCGGCCCGCCACATCCTTTCGTGTATTCGGCGACCTTGCGCAAAGGGCAAAGAAGGGCCCTGAGCACGTGCATTGTACACGCTCAAGCTGGGTAGATAGTGAGCGTGTTTGCTCTGACGGGGGAGGTTCCATGGCGAGCGATGCGGCGAAGCTGCCGACCGACGGCGCGCTTGACGCGGTGCCCGGCGCCTCGAGCGACCCCAATCGCGTCTCGAAGCCCACGCTCATCATGCTCGTCGCGCTCATCAGCTGCACCTTCAGCGGCTCCTTCACGCAGGTGATGATGAACATCGCGCTTCCCGACGTCGCGCATCGCTTCGCCATCGACCTCACCACGGCCAACTGGGTGGTCATCGGCTACAACGTGATGGCCGGCACGGCCATCTGCGCGGCGGCGCCGCTCCTTCGGAGGATCGGCTTTCGCGGGGTTTGCCGGCTTGGCGCGGGGTGCCTCGTGGCGGGCAGCGTCATCGGCGTTTTCGCCATGGACTTCTGGATGCTCGTGGGCGCGCGCCTCGCGCAGGCCATCGCCGGCGGACTCTTCTTCCCGCTCGTCACCACCGCGATCGAGGCCATCGTGCCCAAGCGCCACCAGGGCACGCTCTTCGCCGTGAACTCCGGGTGCATCGGCATCGGGCAGGCCGTGGGGCCGCTCATCACGGGCGCCATCCTCACGACGATCGGCCTCAACTGGACCTTCATCTGCCCGCTCGCGCTGGGCCTCTACCTCCTCGTGGCGAGCTTCACCATGATCGTGGACGTGGAGGCGCTCCAGCGCGCGCCCATCGACGTGCCCTCGCTCTTCATTGCCTTCGTGGGGCTCGCCGTGCTCATGTACGGGTTCTCCGAGATCACGCACTACGTGGTGCCGGCGCTCGCGTGCGTCGGCTGCGGCGTGGCGGTGCTCGCGGTCTTCGCGTGGCGCCAGCTCCGCGGCCTGCCTCGCCGGGGCAAGCGGGCGCTCCTCGACGTGAGCGTGCTCGGCATCGGCACCTACACGGTGGGGCTCCTCCTCATCATGCTGGGGATGATGGCGGTCATCTCCATGGGGCTTCTCCTCCCGCTCTACTACGAGGGCACGGCTTCCATGAGCGCCTTCGAGGCGGGCGTGTTCATTTGCTTTCCGCTCGTGGTGTACGGGCTCGTGTCCATGGTGGCGGGGCGGCTCTTCGATCGCCATCCGCAGCTCCCGCTCACGATCTTCGGGTTCGCGACCATCCTCGTGGGCCTCGTCGCCATCCACTTCGTGGCGGAAACCGGCAGCGTGTGGGGCGTATTCGCGTGCTCGTTCATCGTCTACACGGGGGTGAGCTTCATCGTGCCGCCGGCCAAGGCGTCCGAGATGGCGGCGCTCCCCGCCAGCAAGATCTCAGACGGCGCCTCCGTGAACTCGACCATGGTGCAGATCGCGGAGAGCTTCGGCGCGGCGCTCTTCGTCGGCGTGCTTTCGGCGGATGTGAGCCGCCTCACCGCTTCGGGCACGGCGCGCGCGGCGGCCTACGCGCACGGCTTCTCCGACACGATTTGGATCTCGATCGTCTTCGCGATCTTCGCCCTCGCCCTCGCCGTGGGCTACCGCGTGCGCACCGGCAAGCGCGCAAAGAATGTTGCCTAGCCGCAAGACAGTGGGGACCAAGACAGTGGGGACGGAGCTTTCGTCTTGGAAAAGGCGCAGGTAGAAGGGCTGCCACAAGACAAAAGGTCCGTCCCCACTGTCTTGGGTAGAGGGGCTGCCGCAAGACAAAAGGTCCGTCCCCACTGTCTTGGGCATGGCCAAGGTGACGAAATCGTCACGCGAATGTGAGGCCAATCGATGGCTCCTCCCGGCCGCGCGCCCGACTATGGAATCGCGCGGCCGGGCGAAATATCCATGTCAACTGCCTGCACACGCTCGTGCCGCGCTCCTCATGGAAGGGAGCTCGCATGAAAACCTCGCACGCGGCGATATTTCGCCTGAACGATGCCGCCCTTGCCGGAGATATGACCTTCGCAGAGCGTCTCAGGTGGCTCGCGCTCATGGTCATCCTCGGCGCCTTCACGCTTATGGCACTCTGGGCCTGCAGGTAGGGGGGAGGTGAGCGGGATGAGTGAGCTCTTCGAGCCCGGCGCTCCCGTGGTCCTCGAGGTCCGCGACCTCGAGAAGACCTACGGCGGCGGCCGGAGCCAGGCCACCCGTGCCCTCGCGGGCGTCTCGTTTTCCGTCTCCGCGGGGGAGACGGTCGCCATCATGGGGCCCTCGGGCTCCGGCAAGACCACGCTCTTGAACTGCATCGCCACGATCGATCGCCCCACGGCGGGAAGCGTCTGGGTGGACGGCCTCGACGTCACGCGCCTCTCCGCGAAAAGGCTCGCAGAGTTCCGGCGCTCCAAGCTCGGCTTCGTGTTCCAGGATTCGAATCTCCTCGACACGCTCACCTGCGGCGAGAACATCGCGCTCACGCTCACCATCGATCGCGTGCCCACGGCCTCTGTGCGCCCGCTCGTGGACGACGTGGCCGCGGCGCTCGGCGTCTCGGACGTGCTCAGCCGCTACCCCTATCAGGTGTCCGGCGGCCAGGCGCAGCGCGTGGCCTGCGCGCGGGCGGTCGTGGGCAACCCGGCGCTCGTGCTCGCCGACGAGCCCACGGGCTCGCTCGATTCGCGCTCCGCAAAGCTCCTCCTCGAGTGCTTCGAGCGCCTGAACGCGGAGCGCGGCGCCACCATCTGCATGGTCACCCACGATTCCTTTGCCGCGAGCTACTGCCAGCGCGTGCTCTTCATCCGCGACGGCCGGCTCTTCGCCGAGCTCAGGCGCGGGAGCGCGCCTCGGCGGGCGTTTTTCGAGAAGATCATGGCCCAGGTGGCCCAGATTGGCGGGGGCGAGGCCGATGTACTTTAGGCTCGCCTGGGGAAACATGCGCAAGTCGCTCCGCGATTACGGCATCTACCTCATCACCATCTCGCTCGGCGTGGCGGTGTTCTACGCCTTCAACACCATCAGCGAGCAGACCGCCTTCCTCTCCGAAAGCACGAGCGAGGCGCTCTCGCTCCTCGCGGACCTCATCCTGATCGTCACGCTCCTGCTCGCGGGGGTGCTCGGCTTCCTCATGGTCTACGCGAACAACTTCCTCGTGCGGAGGCGAAAGCGGGAAATCGGCCTCTACCAGCTGCTCGGCATGACGAAGCGGCAGGCGTCGCTCGTGCTTTGCCTGGAGTGCGGCACGGCGAGCCTCCTCGCCTTCGCCATCGGGCTCGGCATCGGCATTCTGCTCTCCCAGCTCCTCGTCTTCGTGACGGCGACGATCTTCAACGACACGGTGAGGAACTTCACCTTCATCTTCTCCGTGCAAGGGCTCCTGCTCGCGAGCGTGTGCTTCGGCGTGATGTTCTGCGTGATGCTCGTCTTCGACATCGCCATCGTGGGGAAGGTGCGGATCGTCGACCTCATGCAGGGCTCGCGGCGCGTGGAGAGCCAGCGCGTCCGACCGCTTTGGCTCTGTTCGATCATCGCGGCCGCGGGTCTCGTCGTGCTCGGCATCGCCTACGCGCGCCTCTTGCGCGATGGCCTGCCGGTCTTCCTCTCCGATGACGACCAGACGACGCCCTTCCTCCTCACGACGCTCATGTGCGTCTGCGGCACGCTTCTCCTCTTCTGGGGTCTGCCGACCCCCGCACTCGCGATCATCCGCCATGTGAAGGGCTACTACCTGCGCGATCTCCACATGTTCTCCGCCCGGCAGGTGGCGAGCCGCGTGAACTCGAGCGCGATCGCCATGGGCGTGACGGCGCTCGTGCTCTTCCTCGCGCTCACAAGCGTGACGGGCGGCATGTCCATCGCGAGCGGCCTCCACACGAGCCTCGCCTACGGCAACCCCTTTGCCGCGACCGTGATGGTGGACTACGTGCATCCCGACGAAGGCTCATGGACCTTTCCGGCCAGCGAGTACCTCTATAGCGAGGAGATGGACGACGTGCCGGTGGCGGAAAAGCCGGTGGACCTCGGCGCGTGGCTTGCGGGGCACTACGCGGACGTGCTTGCCCTCGTGGATGGCGAGAGCCAGGTCGACATCTATGAATCGGCGCCGCGCGGCTTCGCGGGCGCGGACGAGCTCAGCTACGCCGAGGACGGCATCCCCACGCTCGGCGCGTTCGGCGAAGTCTCCGGCTCGCCCTTCCCCGAGCGCTTCGCCTCCATTCCCGAGACCACGCTTTTGCAGGTGGTACCGCTCTCGCACTACAACGCCTCGCGCGCGCTCCTCGGCATGGAGTCCGTGGAGCTTCCGGCGGACGAGTACCTCTTCCTCTGCAACCTCGGGCCCACGATCGTGCGCTACTTCGACGCGGGGCTCGCCGCGGGGGCGCGCTTCAAGGTGGGCGGCGAGTGGCTCTCGCCCGCGGCCGCGACGTGCGTGAGCGACGCGAGCGCCTCCATCTACGACGGGGCCTACGGTACGAACTCCGGCACGCTCGTGGTGGCCGACGACCTCGTGGCGGATCTCCCACTTATCGCCTCCGTCCTCGAGCTCCAGTGCCCGCCGGAAGGCGACGAGGCCTTCGCCGCCGCCATCAACGAGCAGGAGGTCGCCTACTACACGCAGGACTCGACGGGCACGGCCTTCAAGCTCTATGAGGGCGACAACCTCGTGGCGTTCGTGGGCAGCTTCACCACGCGCCAGGAGGTGGCGGAGGGCGAGGCCACGATGACGGGGATGATCGGCTACCTCGCGACGTACATCGGCTTCGTGCTCGTGGTGGGCTGCGCGGCGATCCTCGCCATCCAGCAGCTCTCGCAGATGGCCGATTCGCTTGGGCGCTATCGCCTCGTGCACGAGCTTGGCGCCGCGCCTTCGCAGGTGAACGCCTCCGTGCTCTTCCAGACGGGGCTTTCCTTCGCCCTGCCGCTCATCGTGGGGCTCTGCCACGCGGTGGTGGCGCTCACGGTGCTCGCGCAGGTGATGGAGCTCCTCGCGCCCATGGACGTGACGAGCTCGATCTCGCTCACGGCCGTCATCTTCGTGGTGGTCTACGGCGGGTACTTCCTCGCGACGTACCTCATGGCGAGGCGTCTTGCCGATGCCCGCTACCTCGGCCTTCGTATGGGCTGAAACGCTAGAGTGGGGGCCATGGCACGCATCATGGCGATAGAGGACGACGCGGCGGCGCGGGAGGCGCTCATGGCGCTTCTCGCGCGCGCCGGCCACGAGCCGCTCGCGCCGGCGGGCTTCGACGCGCTCGCCTCGCAGGTGGAGGCCGCGGCGCCCGACCTCGTGCTCCTCGACCTCACCCTCCCCGTGCGAGACGGCGTCTCGATCCTTCGCGAGCTCAGGGCGAGCGAGGCCACCGCGCGCGTCCCCGTCATCTGCGTGACGAGCCGCACCGATGAGCTCGACGAGGTGAACGCCATGGGGCTCGGCGCGGACGACTACGTGACGAAGCCCTTCTCGCCGGCCGTCCTCCTCGCGCACGTGGAGGCGCTCTTGAGGAGGAGCGCGACAGGCGCCCCCGCCGCGCGCCTCGCCTGCGGGCCCATCTCGCTTGACGTGGCATCAGCCGAGCTCAGGGGTCCCAAAGGCTCGGTCGAGCTCACGAAGAACGAGCTCCGCCTCCTCGCGCTCCTCATCCGAAACGCAGGCGCCATCGTCTCGCGCCAGGCGCTCATGGCCGAGCTCTGGGGCCAAGACGCCTTCGTGGACGACAACACGCTTACCGTGAACGTGAATCGCCTGCGCCGCTCGCTCGACGAGGTGGGCGCAAGGGGCCTACTCGCCACGCACCGCGGCCTCGGCTACTCGCTCTAGGGGAGTGTGAGGATGGAGGCGCGCGGCTACGGGCTCGGGAGCTACCTCAAGGACCACGCGGCGACGATCGCGCTTTGGATTTGCGCCACGGCGATCGTCTGCCTCATGCTCGGCGTCGTGGCGGCGTCGCGAAGCGTCGTCGCCCTCGTGGCGCTCGTGCTGCTCGGCTCCCTCGCGCTCGCGCTCACGATCGGGTTCGCGGGGCACCGCCGCTTTTGGCAGGCCGTGGGCGAAATCGCCGAGGGGGATGGCGCGCACCCGCTCGAAGCGGCGCAGGATCTGCCGTACCCCGCGAACTCGATGGAGCGAGCGACGGACGCGGCGCTCGTGGCCTGCTCGAGGGCGGCGTCCGAGGAGGTGGCGAGGAGCCGCCACGAGGCGTCCGACTACCGCGCCTTCGTGGAGGCGTGGAGCCACGAGATCAAGACCCCGATCCACGCGGCGACGCTCATCGCCGCGAGCGATCCCTCGCCCGCGGGCCAGGCCATCGCGGGCGAGCTCGAGCGGGTGGACGGCTTCGTGGAGCAGGCGCTCTACTACGCGCGCTCCACGAGCGTCGAGCGCGACTTCTCCGTGCGCGAGACGCCACTTGCCGAGGTGGTGCGCGAGACCATCCACGGCAAGACGAACATCCTGCTCTCCCAGCACGTGGCCATTGAGCTCGGCACCCTCGACTTCACCGTGCTCTGCGACGCGAAGTGGGTGCGCTTCATGCTGGGCCAGCTCATCGACAATGCCTGCAAGTACCGCGACCCCGCGAGGCCCCAGGCGATCCGCTTCGACGCGCGCCGCGCAGACGAGGGAAAGGCCGACGAGCGCGTCGTCCTGACGGTGTCGGACCTGGGCCTCGGCATCCCCGCCGCGGACGTGCCGCGCGTCTTCGACAAGGGCTTCGTCGGAGAGAACGGCCGGCGCGCCGACCAAGCGGCCTCCACCGGCCTCGGGCTCTACCTCGTGCGCCTCCTCGCCGAGAAGTGCGGCCTCGGCGTCCGCCTCGCCTCCGAGCCCGGCAAGGGCACCACGTTCTCCCTCGTCTTCCCCATGAACCGCATGCACTACCTCGCCTAGCCAAGACAGTGGGGACGGAGCTTTCGTCTTGCGACAAGCCGTCTACCTGCACCTTTTTCAAGACAGAAGGTCCGTCCCCACTGTCTTGCGGACGTTTGCCCAGCTAGGGGCCCTGAGGGCAAGACAAAAGGTCCGTCCCCACTGTCTTGCGGCTGGGCAAGGAAAAAGGGCCGCCCGAAGGCGACCCTCCCTCGCATGAGCTATGACGTCGAAGCTAGTCGTCGACGATCTCCGTGATGGCGCCCGTGGGGCAGGCCTCGAGGCAGGCGCCGCAGGCGATGCAGTTCTCGGGGTTCACGACCTCAGCGCAGGCGTCGCCGAGCTCAAGCACATCGCAGGGGCAGGCGTCGACGCACGCGCCGCACGCAACGCAATCCTCAGGGACGATAACGGGATGGGGCATGGTTTCTCCGATCTCATGGGTTACGGCCCACGAGGATCGAGGGCCCGGTTGAGGTGAATATAGCAGCAGTGGTGGTAGATGCAACCGCGCTCGCCGAGCGTTTCGCACCCCTCATGTGATTGAGTTGTGAAGAAGAAGAAAATCTATAGCGCACACACTTAGATTATGTCATCATGCACTCGTCACAAACTTCAGTCGAGACGCCTCAAGCTCCTCGGAATGTTTGTGGTGAGCGCGGGACGGCGCGCACGAAGCGCCTTGAAACCGGGAATCAGAACCCCGGCTCCCGCGCCCAAAACATCCGAGCGAGCGAGGTTGCGCCTCAATCGCCGAAGCAAACGGAAAGGATTACCCCATGGCCAACAAGATCCTCGGTATCGACCTCGGCACCACCAACTCCGCCATGGCCGTGCTTGAAGGCGGAGAACCCACCATCATCATCAACGCGGAGGGCGATCGCACCACGCCCTCCGTCGTGAGCTTCCAGCCCGATGGCGAGCGCCTCGTGGGCAAGGCCGCGAAGAACCGCGCGGTCACGAACCCGCAGAACACCGTCTTCTCCATCAAGCGCTTCATGGGCCGCCGCTACGACGAGGTGGCGAGCGAGATCAAGACCGTGCCCTACAACGTGAAGTCCGGCAAGGACGGGCGCGTGGTCATCGACATCAACGGCAACGACTACACCCCCGAGCAGATCAGCGCGATGATCCTCGGCAAGATGAAGGCCGACGCCGAGAAGTACCTCGGCGAGACCATCACCGAGGCCGTCATCACCGTCCCCGCGTACTTCAACGACGCCCAGCGCCAGGCCACCAAGGACGCCGGCAAGATCGCCGGCCTCGAGGTGAAGCGCATCGTGAACGAGCCCACCGCGGCCGCGCTCGCCTACGGCCTCGAGAAGCAGGGCGGCGACCAGAAGATCCTCGTCTTCGACCTCGGCGGCGGCACCTTCGACGTGTCGCTCCTCGAGCTCGCCGACGGCGTCACCGAGGTGCTCTCCACCAACGGCGACAACCACCT
>CANQOF010000009.1 GCA_947625405.1 uncultured Atopobiaceae bacterium
GGCTTTCACCGGCCCTTTTTCTCGGGTGACACACCTCCAATTGGCATACGGGCTTTGGCTCCGGCGGACCACTCCTCCGGGCCGAGAAAAAGGGCCTTCCCTTTTACGGCTCCCACAGGGCTCCGGGGACTATAGGCACCCCTGCCCTCGCAAGGCATTGCAACAACAAGCTACGAGTGATGGGCGAGCTAGACGTCAGCGAGACCTCTCATGGATCCTTACTTCAACGATCGGAGGGTCAGAGACGAGCAAAACGCCAGCGAGACCTCTCGGAGTGCCCGAGATAGAACCGATCGTGGAGGCGTAACAACCCGGTGGGTTGTTGCGAAAGCAATGCAATACAGGTCTTAGAACCAAGCTACCCTCCCAAGCGAACTTGAGAGGGTAGCGTACTTCGCTACTCGAGGATCCGGGATCGGCCCTAGATTGGGCGCTATGGAAAGCCGCAGCGCCAACTAGAAGATGCCGCCTATGCACGCATAGATGATGCCGATGATGCCGAGGACGATGACGATGATGAGCAGAACCTTCTCCCACTTGCCGAGCATAGAGCTGTAGGTGCCGGTGGCGCCGTTCTGCTTAAGCCCCACGAAGAAGATGGGGATGCCGATGGCGTAGACGATGCACGCCACCATGAGGTAGTTCAGGCCGGCGGAGTACACGAGGAAGAGCGAGAAGATCGTGCCGAGGATGCCCGTCACGAGGCCGTTCGTCTTGCTGAAACGGATCTTGGGCCAGGGCTCCGTCTTGGCGATTTTCCAGAGGAAGAGGCAGCAGAGCAGGTAGCACGGCATTGCCATCACGGACGTGATGGAGATCATCGTTGTCCAGGCGTTACCGGGCAAGAAGTGGCAGAGGATCAAGAGCGCCTGGATGATGATGCCCGTCCAGAGCAGGGCCTTCGTGGGCGCGTCGGCGTCGTTGGTCTTGCCGAAGGATTTCGGGAAGATGCCATCCTGCGCGGCGAAGAGCGGCATCTGGCCGAGCATGAGCATCCACACGAGCCAGCTCGAGAGCACGGAGATGATCACGCCAACGTTCACGAGGATCTCGCCCCAGCTGCCGAACTTGTCGAGCATGATGGCCGCCATCGAGGGGTTCTCCATCGCGGCGATCTGCGTTTGGTCGTAGACGCCGAGCGGGAGGAGCGAGGAGAGCACGTAGAGCACGAGGATCGCGAGGTAGCCGATGGTGGTGGCCTTCGCCACGTCGTTTTGCGAGGTGGCCTGGCCGCTCACGACGACCGCGCCCTCGATGCCGATGAAGAGCCAAAGCGTGACGAGCATCGTCGAGGACGCCTGCCCCATCACGTCGCCGAAGTTAAACGCGAGCGCCTTGCTACCGTCCATGCCGAAGAAGCCGTGGAAGAACGTGGCGAAGTTGAAGACGGTGAGGCAGGCGATGAGGAAGATGAGGACGGGGATGATCTTGCCGATCGTGCCGATGATGTTGATGAAGCTCGAGCTCTTGGCGCCGCGGCAGGCGAGCACGAACATGAGCCAGCTGATGGCGGAGGCGCCGATGATGCTCCACCAGTTCTTGCCGCCCTCGAAGGAGCCGGGGAAGAAGTAGTTGAGCGTGCTCATGATGAGGACGCCGTAGGCCACGAGGGCGAAGCAGTTGCAGATCCAGTAGCCGTAGGCCACGAAGAAGCCCACGAGCTTGCCGAAGCCTCGCGAGGCGTAGGTGTAGAGACCGTTCTTGAGCTCGGGCTTTGCCTGCGCGAGCACGCGGAAGGTGTTCGCGATGAACCACATGCCGATGCCGGTGATGGCCCACGCGATGATGATGCCGAGGCCGCCGGCGTCCGCGGTCATGTTCTGCGGCAGGTCGTAGATGCCGCCGCCCACCATAGCCGAGATAACGACGCCGATGAGGCCGATAAGCCCGACGCGCTTCGCGTCGGACGCGCTGGAGCTGGTGCTCTGCTGAGCGTCACCGGGCGCGACGGCGGTGGCGTTCTGGGTGTTGGGGGTGTCAGCCATGGTGGCCCCTCACTCTTCTATCGGTGCGGATACGACGGGTAGCGCAGAGTGGTGCGGGGTGGAACCTTAGGAGAACGCACCCCGTGAGCTGGGTGATCAGCCCACGGGGCGCGCAGAGGACACTTACGCCTTGAGGCCGGTGAGGCTCTCGAAGCCCTGGCCCTCGAGCCAGCCCTCGAGGCTCATGCCGTTAAGGGCGCCGAAGCCCGCGTCGGGGACGGCGTGGCGCGCGAGCGTCACGTATGGGCCCACCGTGATGGCGTTGCCGATCTGGTTCGGCTTCATCATCGCGTGCGCGTAGGAGATGTAGGTGCGGTCGAAGAGGACGCCGCTATCGCGCCCGCACTCGACGACGGACCAGACGATCTCCTTGCGGTGCTCGTCGAGCCACGCGCACATCTCCTCCTCGTTGTCGTTCTTGGTCCAGATGCCCGCGTCCTCGATGAAGAGGTCGGCGCAGTAGTCGCGGTCGTTGGAGAGCGAGATCGCGATGAAGGACCACACGCCGTAGCCCTCGCCGTCTTGGAACTCGCGATCGGTGGCGGGGCGATAGGCCGTCACGCCCTTGTTCGCGCAGATCACGTGTGAGCCGGGGGCGGGGTGGTAGCGGCGATCGACATCGGTGCCGAAGAGCTCGATGCCGGCCTCGAGGAGCGGCGCGCCGTCGTAGACGGGGAGCTTCTGGCCGTTGAACTGCGTTTCCTCGAAGAGCGGGGTCTGATGGTCGATGGAGGGGTGGCGCGCGAGGTCATAGCCCCACACCTGCCCCATCACGCCGCAGAAGGAGCTCGCGGTGAGCATGTTGATCTGGCCCACGTAGGCGTCCGCGACCTCGGCCTTGTCGTAGGTGACGATGCCGTCGATGAGGACGTCATTCGTCTTGTCGACGACCCCGCAGGAGACCTTCAGGATGTTCACGTAGCCGTTGCCGATCGCCCCCGGCATGCCATAGCCGTCGGACCAGTCGTTGTAGGGGCTGATGGCGGTTTTGTCGAGAAGCGGGTGGCGCAGCGTCTCGTGGCGCGAAGCCGACTTGGCGATGGTGCGGTTGTCACGGGTCTCGATGCTCATGGGGAGCCTCCTTCGGGCCTCGGCTGATCCGAGGCACATTGCGGGTCGGGCCCTTGCGGGCGGGGGACAAGTGCGTGGCGAATGCCATGCCGGGTGTGTTCCCCGAAAAAACGCGATTTCTACCGATTTGACGTAACACATCGGCAAACAACCGCACCCCGCAAGACAAAAGGGACGGTTCGGCAAGACAGTGGGGACGGCAAGACAGTGGGGACGGAGTTTTGGGCAAGACAGTGGGGACGGAGTTTTTGTCTTGCGCGCAACGCATCTAGCAGCGGAAACGCCCCAAGACATTGGGGACGGACCTTTTGTCTTGGCAAAGCCGCAGGTAGAGGACGCGCGGCAAGACGAAAGGTCCGTCCCCAATGTCTTGCTGTCTTGCAAGACGAAAGGTCCGTCCCCACTGTCTTGCGGGGCTAGTCGAGGAGGCCGGTGGCGAGGGAGAGGGTGAGGGCGTTCACGAGGGCTTGGCCGCCGGAGCACCGGGCGAGTGCGCGGTTGAAGTTCGTGGGGCTGGCGAGCTCGGCGTAGGCGATCGAGATCACGACGCCGTCTCCGCGCTCGGCCTGCGTGATGAGGCCCTGTTCGTTCGTTTGGATGGACCACGTCTCGCGCACGTCGCCGGAGACGTCGAGCGTGTCCTCGCGATAGGCGAGTTCGAGCTCGAGCGTGGCGCCGGTAATCGTGTTCTCCACGTGGCTCGCGCGCCCGTCGGCATCGAAGGTCACGCTCTGGTTGGTGGCGATTTCCGTGGGCTCGGCGTCTGAGCGGCTCCCGTCTTCGTTCAGGACGGGCACGCTCACCGTCGACTGCTCGATCCACTCCGCGAGGGAAAGGCCGTTTTGCTCGAGGTCGTAGGTGGTCTTCCACTCATAGGAGAGCCCGCTCGCCGCATCCTCGCCGTTTCCCGTGTAGGAGAGCTCGATTTCCTCGCCCTCGCTCTCGAAGCTCGGCGTGCCGTAGGTGAGCGAGACCACGCTCGCCACGTCGCCGATGCGCATCGTCGCCTCGCGTTGCGTGAGCAGGTTTTCCGCATAGGTGTAGCTCGCGGTTTGGCTGGTCTGCGTGTTCGGCTGGGAGCTCACGGTCTCTTGGCTCGTGAGGTTTCCCGCGTCGTCGTAGGCGTTCGTCACCTCGGTCTTCCAACCCTCGCCGGCGATCGACCACGACGAGACGGCGAAGGCAGGGCCGGATTCGCTTGCGAGGTCGAGGTAGTTCTCGGCCATCGTGGCTTGGCTCGCGGTGTCCGAAGCGGGCGCATCGTTTTCCGCCTCCGCGCCACCGCACGCGACAAGGCCGAGCATGAGCGCGCTCGTGGCGAGCGCTGTGGCGAGGGCAGTGCGGAAGCGATGCATGGCGAGCCTCCTCGGCGTGCGCGGATCTCGAGGCAATCCCTTCGCCTATTGTGGCCTTTTGCGCCGAGGAAAGGATGCCTCTGCTAGGCTTTCCCTTGGCGCTCGCGAGCGTGAAGGGCACGCTGAAAAGGGGAGTGGAAGTGGCTGAGAGCAGGACCGTTTCGAGCGGTCGCGAGCCTCGGGGCTCGCATCGCTGCGCGCACCTCGCCCAGTCGACCCCCGAAGGCGCGCCCTCGCGCGTGCTCCATGCGCTCCTTCGCTTCGACGCGGGCGCACTGCTCTTCGCCCTCGTGTCGGCGACGACCTACGTGGTGTCGGGCGTGGCCTACGTCGGCGGCATCGAGTTCGGGCAACCGCTTGCGCCCTACGAATGGGTGGATGCTCCGACCTTCGCGATTCTCGTGGTGAAATGGCTGCTCAGTGCCATCGTCCTCTACTTCCTCGCGGCGGGCCTCATCGCGCTTTGGGGAGGCTCCACTCGCGAAAACTGCGAGATCACGGGCTATAGGGAAGCCCTGCGTCGCCGCTTTTGGCCGTGTGCGGCGGCGCTTGTCCTTTGCTGGGCTCCCTGGGTGATCGCCTCGCTTCCCGCTACGATGGACCAAGACACCATCTGGCAGGTGCTCATCTGGCGCACGCCCGACATGTGGTACGACCACCATCCCTGGCTCACGACCATGCTCTTTGGCTCGATCTTCGACGCGGGCGCCGCGATGGGTTCCCAATCCATCGCGCTCAGCATGGCGAGCGTGGTCCAGAGCCTTCTCTACGTGGCGGTGACCTCGGCCGCGCTCTGCTACGTGTGGCGATTCGAGCGCGCGAGGGGGCTTTTCTGGTTCGCGATCGTATGCGCCTGCCTCGTGCCGGCGTTTCCGTTCTACGCGTGCAGGCTCGAGAAGGACACGCTCTTCTGTCTCGGCCTCGTGCCCTTCGTGATCCTGCTCCTCGATGGCGTCCGCACGCGCGGACGCTCCCTCGCCACTCCCGCGCGGATCGTCATCCTCTGCGCGCTCGCGATTTGGCTCGTGCTCACGAAGAAGACGGGCGTCTACATCGTGATCCCCACGCTCCTTTTCCTCGGGCTCTATTGCGCGCGCGGAAAGTGGCAGCCGGCGATCATCTCGATGGCGCTGGGCGCGGGCTGCTTTGCCGTCTGGCAAGGCATCGCGCTGCCGATGCTCGGCGTGGCACCGGGCCCGAGCAAGGAGCTCTTCTCGCTGCCCTTCCAGCAAACCGCGCGCTACGTCGTCCTGCATCCTGATGATGTGACACCCGAGGAGCGCGCGGCCATCGACGCGGTGCTCTTCTTCGACGATCTCGACGAGCAGTATCGCTTCGATACGGCCGACCCGGTGAAGGACAACTACAAAAGCCTCGAGGGCGAGGCGCTCGTCCCGTATTTCAAAGCGTGGCTCGCCATGGGCCTTCGCCATCCCGGCACGTACGCCACGGCGACGCTCGGGACGAACCTCAACCTCTTCGACGTGCATCCCTTCGCCGTGAACGTGGGAAGCGACGCCTCCTGGGTGGATGAGAACGTGGCGTTTTTCTCGCAGTATTTGCACGACGATCTCACGGAGGCGGAGATCGAGGAGCGCGACGAGACGACCGAGGAGGGCATCGCCGAATGGCCGCAATTCGCGTGGCTCCGGAGCGCGCTTGAAGGCTACGCGTCGATCTTTTCCCACATGCCGTTCACCGTGTTTAATTCCCCGGCGGTCGTGCAGTTTTACCTGCCATTCCTTTGCGCCTGCTGCTTCGTGAGCCGGCTCTTCGGGCGTGCGCGTGCCGCGGTGTTCGTAGCGGTGGTGCCCTGGGCGCTCATCTTCCTGTCGATCGTGGTGGGGCCGATGACGCTCGATCGCTACTTCATCACCGGGCTCTGGGGCGTGCCGCTTCTCCTCGTGCTGCCCATGGTTTGCCGGCTCTCAAGCTCGCCGCGCGGCTCTGCTAAGGTGGGGCGACATGCGAAGGCGACGGGCCGTTTGCCCTGAGGGGGATGAACCCTTGACGATGACATCCGAGCATGGGGGTGCGAAGGCGGGAACGCCTTCGATCGCGGTGCTCGTTCCCTGCTACAACGAAGCCCTCACCGTGGGCAAGGTCGTGGACGATTTCCATCGCGAGCTTCCCGAGGCCACGGTCTACGTCTACGACAACAACTCCTCGGATGGCACGGCCGACATCGCGCGCGAGCACGGCGCGGTCGTGCGCCACGAGCCGCGGCAGGGCAAGGGCAACGTGGTGCGCCAGATGCTGCGCGACATCGACGCGGACTACTACCTCATGGTCGATGGCGACGACACGTATCCCGCCGAGGCGGCGCGCTCGCTTCTCGAGCCGCTCATCCGTGGCGAGGCCGACACCGTGGTGGGGGATCGCCTCTCGAATCAATCCTACGAGGAGGAGAACAGCCGCGCGTTCCATGGCTTCGGCAACGACCTCGTGCGCTGGCTCATCAAGATCCTCTATGGCTTTCGTTACGACGACGTGATGACCGGCTATCGGAGCTTCACCTACGCGTTCGCGAAGACCCTCCCCGTGCTCTCGCCGGGGTTCGAGATAGAAACCGAGCTCTCCATCCACGCGGTGGACAAGGGCTGGAGGATCACGCAGGTGCCGATCATCTATCGCGACCGGCCAGAGGGCTCGTACTCCAAGCTCTCGACGTTCTCCGACGGCGCGAAGGTGCTGCGGATGATCGGCTCGCTCTTCAAGGACTACAAGCCGCTCGGATTCTTCCTGCTCCTCGCGCTCGTGAGCGTCATCGTGGGCCTCATCCTCGCCATCCCCATCTTCATCGAGTACGCGCAGACGGGGCTCGTGCCCCGTCTCCCGACGGCGATCCTTTCGCTCGCCTTCGCGGGGCTTGCGGTGGTGCTCGTGGTGGCGGGCCTCATCCTCGACACCACGGTGAAGGGCTCACGGCGCCAGTGGGAGCTCGATTGCTACCGCGCCTTTGCCGAGGCGCGGAAGCGCCTCGATATGGAGCAGCGGTAAGCGCCTTCGTGGCCGCTTACAGCGAGACTCGACTTAGTGCTCAGAGGTTGGTGAGGGCTCGTAGCCCGCGCGTTCGGAGATGATGTAGCGCGGGCGCGCCTTTGTCTCCATGTAGGTCTTGCCCACGTACGTGCCGATCACCCCGAGGCAAAGCAGCTGGATGCCGCCCATGAAGCACACGATCGCCGTGGTGGAGGCCCAGCCCGCCACGGCGTTTCCCATGAGCGCGGTCACGACGCACCAGATCACGCCGATGAACGAGATGACGCTGATTACGAGGCCGAGCCCGACGATGATCTGCAGCGGGCGCGTGGAGAGCGACGTGATGCCGTCGAAGGCGAGCCCGAGCATCTTCGAGAGCGGGTAGTGCGATTCGCCGGCGAGGCGCTCGTTGCGCGCGTACTCCACCGTGGTGGACGGGAAGCCCACGAGCGGGAAGAGGCCGCGCAGGTAGAGGTTCACTTCCTCGAAGTCCGCGAACTCGTCGAGCACGCGTGAGGAGGCGAGGCGGTAGTCGGCCGCGTTGTAGACCACGTCCGCGCCGAGGAGCGAGAGCACCTTGTAGTAGGCCTGCGCGGTGCCGCGCTTGAAGGCGGTGTCGGTGGAGCGATCGTTGCGCACGCCGTAGACCACCTCGTAGCCGTCGCGATAGGCCTCGAGCATGCCGTCCATGGCATCGAGGTCGTCTTGGTCGTCGGCGTCGATGGAGATGGTCACATCGGCGAGGCCGCGCGCCTCCATGAGGCCGCCCACCAGCGCGTTTTGGTGCCCGCGGTTGCGCGAGAGGCGGGCGCCGCGGGCGCGTCCGCCCATCTGGCGGGCGAGCGCGCGGATGATGGACCACGTGCCGTCCTTCGAGCCGTCATCCACGTAGAGCACGAAGCTGTCCTTGGCGCAGAGGCCCTTGAGCTCGAGCGATTGGAGCTTCTCGTCGAAGAGCGGCGCCGTGATGGGCAGCACCTCCTCCTCGTTGTAGCAGGGCACCACGATGGCGAGCGTGGGCGGTGCTCCCTCGGGCTCTTGTATGGTGTGTGGGCTCATACGCAAGCCTTTCGCCGAGGACATCGTCTGACGGTATCCTAGCGAATGCGACGGAGCGAGCAGACACGTGCTAATCGGGAGGCCTCGTGGGAAAGCTCATCGAGCAGATGCTGAAGTTCGGCGTCGTGGGCGTCGTCGCCTTCGCGATCGACTACGGCGTCATGGTGCTCCTCGTGGAGCTCTTCGGGATGAACCCCGTGCTGGCGGCTGGCATCTCGTTCTGCGTCTCGGTGACCTTCAACTACTTCGCGTCCATGCGCTACGTGTTCACGCATCGCGAGGACCTCTCGAGGCAGGCGGAGTTCGCGATCTTCATCGTGCTCAGCGTAATCGGCCTCGGTATCAACGAGCTTCTCATGTGGCTCGGCGTCGATGTTCTCCTCGTGAGCTACCTCATCGTGAAGCTCTTCGCCACGGCGGTGGTGATGGGCTGGAATTTCTTCAGCCGCAAGAAGTGGCTCGACGCTCCCGAAGGCGGCTACGAACTCGACCCCGACGTGGCGCGCGAGATCGCCGAGGACCTCGACGAGGCGGCCCGCGACCTCTAACGATATGCCTCGCGCGAAGGCGGCTGGCTACGCGGCGGAAAGGGTTCGGGGCGTGGCTACGCGGCGTAAGTGAGGGAGTGGCGCAATGAAGGTCGCGCCGAATCCAGCCCCCTCCATGCCCTACACTCGTAGGCGGAGAAATGGAGCGATCCGCGCGCGGCAAAGGGCGAGACGGCCGCGGGTCGCATTCGGGGCGAGGAGGGGCCGCATGAAGGTTTACCTGCGTGAATACATCTATCCGCCCGCGCGCGAGAAGCTTGCCGAGCGCGCCGAGATCGTTGATGCGCTCGAGCCCGCCGAGGAGATCGACGCCGTGATCATCCGCACCGACGAGGTGCCGCGCTCCTTCATCGAGCGCGCGAAGAACCTGAAGGTCATCGGCAAGCACGGCGTGGGCTGCAACACGATCGACCTCGAGGCCGCCAAGGAGGCGGGCGTCCCCGTCATCAACACCCCCACGGCGAACATGAACGCCGTGGCCGAGCTCATCGTGGGCCTCATGCTCGACACCTCGCGCAACATCTCCTACGCCGACCGCGTCACACGCGGCGAGGGCTTCTCGCGCATCGCGCCGCCCGAGATCGAAGGCCTCGAGCTCACGGGCAAGACCGTCGGGCTCGTGGGCATGGGTAATATCGCTCGCCGCGTGGGGGAGATCCTGAAGGGCGGCTTCGGCGTGAAGCTCGTGGGCTACGACACCTACATCCCTCGCGAGCAGGCCGAGGCCTGGGGCATCGAGCAGTACGACGACCTCAAGGAAATGCTCGCGGTGGCGGACCTCGTGAACATCTCCGTGCCGCTCACCCCCGAGACCAAGGGCATGATCGCCGCCGACGAGCTCAAGTGCATGAAGCCGACCGCGATCCTCATCAACGCCGCGCGCGGCGGCATCGTGGACGAGGACGCGCTCTTCGACGCGCTCGAGGCGAAGACCATTCGCGCCGCCGCGTGCGACGCGTTCGTCGACGAGCCGCCCAACGGCCAGAACAAGCTCATGGGCCTCGACAACTTCGTAACCACGCCGCACATCGGCGCCGACAGCTCCGAATCGCTCGAGCGCATGGGCGAGCAGGTCGTGGACCAGGTGCTCGACGTTCTCGACGGCCACAAGCCCGCCCGCACCGTGAACGGCGTGTAGGGCGCGCAATTTTCCAGCTATAAGGCGCGGATTATAAAAGCGAGGGTTTCTGTGGTGCACCAGATTGGCGGGATTTCGAAGGCGTGGCGCACTTCGCTATGTGAGCCCTCGAAATCGTGACAAGATGGGGTGCCACAGGAAGCCGCAGCGAGAGAGGAAATGCGGATGAAGAAGCAAACCGGCCTTACCATCGTCAAGGACTTCGCGCGTCCCGACGAGGCGCTCGTCAAGCAGTTCGAGGGCGTGGCCGTGGCCAACCTCGACGACGTGATGAACCGCATCTCGTCCGTGAACGAGCACTTGAACCCCGTGAACGAGAGCCCGCTTCTCGGCACGGCCTTCACGGTGAAGGTGCCCGCGGGCGACAACCTCATGTTCCACGTGGCGATGGACCTCGCCAAGCCGGGCGACGTCATCGTCATCGACGCCGGCGGCGACACGCATCGCTCGATCTTCGGCGAGCTCATGGTCACCTACTGCCGCATGCGCGGCATCAAGGGCATCGTCGTGGACGGCTCCGTGCGCGACGTCGACGCCATGCGCAAGCTCGAGGACTTCGCCATCTACGCGCGCGGCATCACCCCCGACGGCCCCTATAAGAACGGTCCCGGCGAGGTGAACACGCCGGTTGTGGTGGGCGGCCAGGTGGTCTTCCCCGGCGACATCGTCCTCGGCGACGCGGACGGCGTCCTCTTCATTCGCCCCGAGGAGGCTCCCGAGCTCCTCGAGAAGGTGCACGTGATCGAGAACAACGAGAAGAAGATCCTCGAGACCATGGCGCGCGAGGGCACCTACATCCGCTCCTGGGTGCAGCCCAAGCTCGACACCTACGACATCGACTACATCGACTACGCCGACTACACGAAGTAGCCGAATTCGCGGGTAAACGGGGTGCTCATGCGGTGCGCGCGGCGCGCATCACATGGGCGCCCCGGCGTGTGGCGGCAGGGCGTGGGGAGGAAATGGCATGGCCGAGGCGAACGCGAAAACGGGTCTGGACGAGCTTGCGGCCGAGGTGGACGCGGGCACGCTCGCGCGCGAGGGCGCGCCGGGTGCGCATCCGGGCTTCGACCGGCTCGTGCGCATCATCTGGCGTCTCCGCCAGCCGGATGGCTGCCCATGGGATCGCGCGCAGACGCACGCCTCCATCCGCAAGAACATGATCGAGGAGGCCTACGAGGCAGCGGACGCCATCGACGAGGAGAGCGACACGCATCTCGCCGAGGAGCTCGGCGACGTGCTCATGCAGGTGCTCCTCCATGCGCAGATGGGCGCGGATGAGGGCAGCTTCACGATCGACGACGTCATCGGCGGCCTCAACGAGAAGCTCCTCCGGCGCCATCCGCACGTGTTTGGCGAGGGAGCCGCGCGCACCGAACGGGAGGCGCTCGCCTCGTGGGAGGCCGTGAAGGATCTCGAGCGCGAGGCGGCCAGCGCCGCCGAGCCCGAGGCGAAAAAGCCAGGCCTCCTTGATTCGGTGCCGCATTCCTTCCCCTCGCTCATGCAGTGCCAGAAGATCTCGAAGCGCGCGGCGCGCGCGGGGTTCGATTGGCCGAGCGTCGCGGCCGTGTGGGAGAAGGTCGCGGAGGAGAAGGCCGAGCTCGACGCGGAGGAGCCGGGAAGCGAAGCTTGGGCCGATGAGTTCGGCGACCTGCTGTTCTCCCTCGTGAACGTGGCGCGCTGGGAGGGCGTGGACGCCGAGGGCGCCCTCGAGCGCGCGAACGCGAAGTTTCGCCGACGTTGGGCGAGCCTCGAGGCGAAGCTCGTCGAGGAGGGCCTCGAGCTCGCCGACGTGTCGACCGCTCGGCTGAACGAAATCTGGGATTCGGTGAAAGACCACGAAGTTGAGCTGCGATGATGGCATACTAGCCACGGCGCGACGCGCAACGCCCAAACGACACTCAAACGAACGCGCAGAGGCAGCCCTATGTCCAGCAATTCCGCAACGGCCATGAACTTCACCCAGCGCGACGCGCGGGTGTTGGGTCGTGCGCTGCGCCGCGAGGGTGGCTTCGAAGGACGCTCGACGGTGAACGATCGCCTGCTCGCCGAAGTCGAGCGCGTGAGGGGCGCGGGCAAGGCTTCCGCCACCTCGGCATCCGCGAGCTCGGAAAAGGCTAGGCGCCCCAAGGCCGCCGGTTCGCGCCGCGCGAAGCGTCCGGCAAAGCGCGCGAGCGCGTCGAAGGAGAGAGGGGCTTCGAGGTCTCGTCGTGTGGCAAAGACCGCGAGCGCGACCGCCGAGAAGGGCCCTTCCCGTTTGCGCACGTCGAAAAGCGCGCGAATGCCGAGCGTGGCGGGCGTGCCGGCGATCCTCGAAAAGCCGCTTGCCGCGTGCAATGCCGTCGTCGATTGGCTCTTCGGGCTGCGTGGCGTGGCAAAGGGCGCGATCATCGCGCTCGCGAGCGTGGGCGTGCTCTTCCTCTTCTTCTATCAACCTGCGGCGAGCCTCTGGGCGGCGCATCGCGACCACGACCAGCTGATCGTTGAGCAGCAGTCGCTTGCGGAGATGTCCGAGGAACTCGAGGGACGTATCGCCGAGCTTAGATCCGAAGAGGGCATCATGGACGAGGCGCGCGTCCGCGGCTACGCGCCCGCCGGCGAGATTGCCGCTGACGCGAGTGCGCTCGTGGGCGAGGAAGACGACGGTATTATAACCGTGCTGGGCCAGACGCCTGAATCCACGGAGGATTCGCCCCTCACGCAGGCGCTTGACGTGTTCTTCGGCTACCAGAAGAGGGCGTAGCGCGAGCCCTCTTTTCGGAGGGCGACATGGCGCGAATTGAAGTCATCGACATTGGCACGGTCTCAGTGCGCATGGGCATCTCCGACGTGGCCGATGGAGTGATCGAAACCTTCACCAAGAAGACCCAGGTCTGCGACCTTGGCGCGGGCCTCGACGAGGCGGGGGTGCTCGCGGATGACGCGATCGCGCGCGTGCTTGGCTACGTGCGGGGCTACCTCGCCTGCTTTGCGAGGAATTGCTGCGACGCCGTGGTGTGCGCGCTCACGCAAAGCGCGCGCGAGGCGAAAAACGCCGACGCCCTGATCGCGCCGCTCTCGGAGCTCGGACTGAAGCCGCAGGTGATCGACGGGCGCACGGAGGGCCTCATCGCCGCCTACGGGGCCTCGATCGATCCTCGCCTCGTTTCCGAGCTCGCCGACGCGAGCCGGCCCGTCGTGGCGGATAGCGGCGGCGGATCCACGGAGCTCTGCGTGCTTGCGGGGGCGGAAAGCTGGGTGGTGTCCACGCCCGTGGGGAGCCGGCGCGTGAGCGATCGCTTCCTCTCCGCGGGGGATCCCCCGAGCGAGGAAGACGTGGCTCGCGCGCTTTCGTGGTGCGAGCGCGCGTTTCGCGAAGCGGCGTCCACAACCTCGCTCATCGATCCCTCCTCCCCGCTTGTCGTCTGCGGGGGCGCCTCGACGACGCTCGCCGCGGTGCACCACGAACTCGAGCACTACAACCCCTCGATCGTCCATGGCACGGTGCTCTCGAAGGACGAGATCACGGATATGGTGGTGCGATTCGCCGCGATGCCGGAGGCGGCGCGAGGGGAAGTGGCGGGCGTGCACCCCGATCGCGCCCCGGTGGTGCTCGGGTCCGCGGTGGTGCTCGAGGGACTCCTCGAGGCGCTCGGCAAGGACGAGCTCATGGTGAGCGAGGCCGACAACCTGCAGGGCATCGCCCTCCTCGCCGCCGCGGAGCTCGCCGGCGAACCCGCTCCCCTCGATTGGCGCCCCGACCTCACCCTCGCGCAATAACCCGCACCGCTACACTCATCTCCATCAGGGGGCGTGGCGCAATTGGCAGACGCAGGGGACTTAAAATCCTTCGCCGCAAGGCTTGTGGGTTCGACCCCCACCGCCCCTACCAAAAACACCTAGGCCCCAAAGGGGCCTGTTTTTGGTAGGGGGGACTCGAACGAATACAGCGGGTTCGCAGTGCGCATGGCCTCTACCACGCGTTTTTGCCCGAATGGATCCGCTTGCGGTGTGCCCCGAAGGGACGCGCGGCAAGCGGGTTCGTTCGGGCTTGTCCAAAACAGAGCCAGTCTTCGCGCCCGCGCGAGGACTGGCGATTCAGTATCAGCACCGAAGGAGGTCGGTTGCCGCGCAGCTTCGCTGCACCGCACGCGATCACCTTCAGTGAAAGGAATTCAGGGGCACCGTAAGCGATCTTCCCGACGTACATGAATTAGGAGATATAGCTCCTATTTTTAGGAGCTATACTGAGAAAAAGCTAATTAGAGGACATCACTCGAGGTGATACGGCATGTACGAGAGACGGATCGTCGCTACGCTCGTCCAGCGGATGCGGGAGACGGACAATCCGCTCATGCAAGTGCTGGTTGGCCCTCGTCAAACCGGTAAGTCGACGATGCTTTCCCAGGCGCTCGACCAGATGTCCCTTCCGCATCATTTCGTGAGCACCGACGACGAGCTCTCGCCGAGCGCCGATTGGATTGGCATTGAATGGCAGGAGGCCCGAAACCTCCAGAGCCAAACGGGACAACCGACGCTGCTCGTCATAGACGAGATCCAAGCTATTCCAGGTTGGGAGAACGCCGTCAAGGGACTCTGGGACGCGGATCGCAGGGTAAACCGCCCTCTCAAGGTCGTGCTCAGCGGCTCTTCGAGTTTGCTCATCCATAAGGGCTTGGCTGATTCGCTCACGGGACGCTTCGAACTCATCCACTCGCCCCAATGGAGCTTTGCGGAATGTCGAGATGCCTTCGGCTATTCGCTTGATGACTTCCTCTATTTCGGGGGCTACCCCGGCGCCGCGCGGTTCGTTGGCGATGAGCGACGTTGGCGCGGCTACCTTCGCGAGGCCATCATCGAGCCGACTATCACCAAGGACGTACTGGGAAGAGAGGACATACGCCGTCCAGCGCTCCTGAGGCAACTCTTCGTGCTTGGAGCCCGTTATTCAGCTCAGGAACTCTCCTTCAATAAGATGCTCGGCCAACTACAGGATTCGGGCAATACGGCCACGCTCGCACATTACCTTGAGCTTCTCGATCAGGCGGGCATTCTCTCCGGTCTCAATAAGTACCACCCTAAGGATCTCGCGAGGAGGCGTTCGTCGCCTCGGCTCATGGTTCACGATACGTCGCTCATGACCGCCTCGTCCATTCGATCCAAATCCATGGTGCTCGAAGACCTCGAGCTCAGGGGCCATGTAGTCGAGAGCGTGGTGGGCGCCCATCTCCTTGCTCGTGGCGAGTCGGAGGGATTTGACGTCTACTGGTGGCGCGAGGGCAATGCCGAGGTGGATTTCGTCGTGGAGAGCGGCGAGTTCCTCGTGGCGATTGAAGTGAAGAGCGGCAGAACGAAGTCTCAGGGCGGCATGGCCATCTTCCTCAAAACGTATCCCGAAGCACGTCGCATGGTCATTGGCGGCAGCGCCGCCGGTGCGCATCCGTTCGAGGAGTTCCTCCGTGACGAGGTCCTCTTCCCCTGGGAGCGCTAATGAAGCGTTTTGCCCGAACGTGCCCGCAACACGACCTCCTTCGGCGAAATACACTCAGACGTTGTGTGAGCAGCCTCATCGACGAAATGAACGCGCGGCATGCCACAATCAGGGCGGTGCGATGTGGTGGCGAGCGGGGTGCGTGATGGGGAGTAGGAAGCGGTCGGCGAAGGCTCGGCAGATAAGCGAGTTCAAGGCCGTCCTTAGCGCGGGCGATGGGTTCGACGACCTCTTCGCGCGCGAGGAAAAGCGGCGCGAGGTGGCCGCGGCTGAGCACGAGGCGGCCTTGCGCGCCAAGTCCTGCGAATCGAAGAACCGCTATCCAAGCCGTTCGGAAGCCGAAGCGGCCGTCGCTGCTTGCGCGGAGTACGGCACCACGGGCCTGCGCGTCTACAAGTGCCGCTACTGCAACGGGTGGCACCTCACCTCGCACCCCTGGGAAGAGAGCGAATAGGCATCGCCAACGCCACGCCGAGAGGAGACCCCATGGCCAAGCTCGTCTGCAACTTCCTGTCGTACTCGCTCCAGCGCGCGACGGACATCACGGTCGTGCTGCCGTCGACGACCTGCCCTGAGGCGATGGAGCTTCCCGGCCAGCTACCGGCGACGCACGTGCTGCCGGCGAAGTTTCCCGTCGTCTACCTGCTCCACGGCTTCGCGAACAACCACGCCCAGTGGACGGGCTACACGAACGTCGAGCTCTACGCCGAGGAGCGCCAGATCGCCATCGTGAACGTCTCCGCCGAGAACAAGTCCTACGTGAAGTGCGGCCCCGACGACTTCGACCGCTTCATCGACGAGGAGTTGCCCGAGTTCGTGGAGAACTACTTCCCCATCTCCGCAAAGCCCGAGGAGCGCTACATCGCCGGGCTTTCCATGGGCGGCTACGGCGCCTTCCTGCACGGCCTTCGCCACCCCGAGCGCTACCGCGCGATCGGCGGCTTCTCCGCGGGCGTGGACGTGGATCTCAAGGCCTTCGGCATCGATCCTTCGACGACGCCCGTGGGCAGCGACCCGAGCTACAACCTCCACACCCTCGCCAAGCAGGTGGCCGAGGAGGGCGAGGCGTTCCCGAAGATCTACGACGCCTGCGGCACGGAGGACTTCCTCTTCCAGGCGAACGAGGCCTTCGCCGCCGAGCTCCGAGACCTCGGCGCGGACGTCACGTGGAAGGCCGTGCCGGGCTTCGCCCACGAATGGCGCTTCTGGGACCAGCAGGTGGAGCAGTTCCTCGACTGGATCCCGCGCGATGACGAATACGCGAAGCTGGGCAAGCGCTCCTGCTAAGCACCCACGAAGAAAGGCGAAGGACATGGCGAGCGAGAAGAAGCTCCTGGCGCTTGATCTCGGCGGAAGCGCCATTAAGTACGGCCTCTGGGACGGTGTGGAGATCTCAGCCACCGGCAAGGTGCCCACTCCCTGCGAGGACCTCGACTGCCTCCTCGAGGCCCTCGCCGGCATCATCGAGGGCGCGGGCGAGGTGCGAGGCATTGCCATGTCCGCGCCAGGCCTCATCGACGTGGAGACGGGCACCGTGCTCGCGGGCGGCGCCATCCGCTGCTCGCGTGGCCAAAGCTTCAAGGAGCTCCTCGGCTCGCGCCACGGGCTTCCCATCTCCGTCTTCAACGACGGCAAAGCGGCCGCACTCGCGGAGATCGGCTATGGCTGCCTGCGCGAGATCTCGAACGCCATCGTGGTGGTCTTCGGTACGGCCATCGGTGGCGGCATTGTCATCAACCACGACGTCGTCATCGGCTCGCATCTCGCGGCGGGCGAGCTCTCGGGGCTTTGCGCCAACGTGAATGAGATCGGCTGGCCCTACCTCTTCGGCTTCCAGTGCGGGATGTACGGGCTCGCCCAAGCAGTCGAGGACGCGGGCGGTCCGGCGAAGCTCGACGGCATCAGCGTCTTCAAGCTCGTGCGCGAGGGTGACGAGGCGGCCATCACGGGCCTCAGGAACCTCTGCGAGAAGGCGGCCTTCCACTTCTTCAACCTTCAGAGCGTGACGGACCCCGAAGTCTTCGCCATAGGCGGCGGCGTCTCGAACGATCCGCTCTTCCTCGAGTACCTTCGCGAGGCGGTCGACGCAGTGGGCGAGAAGTTCCCGTACTACTTCGCGAAGCCAAAGCTCATCTCCTGCACCTTCCGCTCCGACGCGAACCTCGTGGGCGCCGCCTACCACTTCGAGCGCGAGTACGAGGGCAAGTAGACCCGAGCTGCTCGGCATAAAGCGCACGAATTCACCACAATTCGAAAAAGCACCCTGAGTCGGGACTTGCTCGTGACGCTGCGTCACGTTGTGGAATGGGCGCCGGAAAGGAGGTGCGGCTATGGTTCATTTCACGATCGGCGAGGTGGCCAAGCGATGCGGCGTCACGGTGCGCACGCTCCAGTTCTACGATCAGAAGGGCCTTCTGGCGCCGAGCGAGCTCTCCGAGGGAGGACGTCGGCTCTATAGCGAATCCGACATCGACCGGCTTCGCGTCATCCTGTTTTTCAAGAACCTCGGGTTCTCGCTCAAGGACATCGCGGCACTACTCCACGACGATGACCCTACGAAGATGCTGAAGCTCCTCATCTGCGACCAAGAGCAGGAGCTTCAGGGTTCGCTCGAGGAGAGCCAACGCAAGCTCGCGCGCCTCGCCGAGCTCAAGTCAGTCGTCGAATCACTGCACAACGTCAGTCAGGGTTCCATCGGAGCCATAGCGAGCCTAATGGGAAACAGGAAGAAGCTCTTCAGGATGCGCGCGATGATGGTCGTGTTGGGTCTCGTGATGGACGCCCTATGGATCGCACCTTTGGTGGTGGGCATCGTCACTGGCGTCTGGTGGCCGCTTTGGATCGGCATCCCCGTGGCGCTCGTGCTCGGTATCCTCATCTCGCACCACTATATGACGCACACCGCCTACGTGTGTCCCGAGGACGAGACGATCTTCCGCCCGCCGTTCAAGCAGAACTTCTTCGCGCGCCATACTCCGTCGATGCGCCGGCTCACCTGCCCCACCTGCGGTCACAAGAGCTACTGCCTCGAGACCTACGTCCCCAACGGGCAACCGAGGCGCGAGGGCGGCTACCTCGTGTGGCACTGATTTCCTCGCCGAATTGAGTCCCGTGAGCTCGGGAAGCGAGCTCACGGGTGAGCTTTGCCACGCCGATGCGTTCGGTGCGAGCAGGATTTCGCCTAGAGGTTGGCGCCCAGGAGAAACTCATAGAAATTCCTGTGGACGATGCCTTGGCCGAGATCGTCGAGGCGCGCGTCTTTGGATATGAGGATGCACGGGTAGTGGTCCGTGAGCTCGGAGAACGGACGGAGCTCGCGCTCCCTTGTCGTGGGATCGAGAATCGTTTCGCTTACTTGCACGTAGGTGGTACCCGGCCCCACGGATCCGAACAACGGAGATGGGTTGGTGGCCACGAAGTCGATCTCCCCTCGGGGAAGTACCCCACAAAACACCTCATAGCCTCGGCGAAGCAATTCGAGGTAGACGAGGTTTTCGGCAATGTGGCCGCGATCCCTTTCCACATCGCCGATCACGCGCCGTCGCAAGCCCTGATCCACCACGTAGTACTTGCCGTTGTTTCTCAGCACCTCTTTGCCGCGCACGTCGAAGCGATCGCAACGGTAGACGAGATACGCCTTCTCCAGCAGATTTATGTACTTGTCGACGGTGCTCGTGGCGATCCGGTGGCCCGCTGAAGTGAGCGCGTGGGCGATTGCGCTGGCAGAGGTCTCGTTACCGATGTTGTCGAGCAGAAAGCGAGAGACCCTGCGGAAGGCCTCCTCGTTCTTCGCGCCCCCGCGCAAGAGGATGTCCCTTTGGAAGACAGAATCATAGAGGCCCTCGAGCATCGCGTCGGCGAGGAGTGGGTTAGGCGACAGGGCGACCGCCGGGAAGGCACCCGTACTTACGTAATCGTTGTATTGACCTTCGATGTTGAGTAGTGATCCGAGCTCTTCGACCGTCATGTTCCGGGGCACGTCGCCCACTCTCGGATATTTGCGAGCAAGATCGCCCAGCGTCCCATGACGAGGCATCCTCTCGCCGGCAAAGTCGCGAAACTCCGCGAAGGAAAGCGGAAAGACATCGACCTTCACGTAGCGCCCCGCAAGGTACGTGAGGTGCTCTCCGGCGAAAAGACGCTGGTTCGATCCAGTGACGTAGATGTCGAGCAGCGGATACTGCGCCCTCAGTCCGTTTACCGCGCGCGCCCACTCGTGGATTTCCTGCACTTCATCGATGAAGAGGTACGCCTCACCATCGGCGGGCATCGCCTCATCGACGTAGCGAAACAGTGCTTCGGGATCGCGTAGGTTGTCTGAGGCGGGAAGTTCATAGTCGATGGAGATGATGCGCGAGGATTCGAGCCCCTCCTCTTGAAGCGAGCGACTCAGCAGCTTGAGAAGAAAGGATTTGCCGCATCGCCTCACGCCTACGAGGACCTTCACAAGCTCGGGATTCTTGAGTGCGCGGAGCTTCTTCAGATAGAGGGGGCGATTTATGAGGTGATCGCTGGATACGTCGCTGTTCAAGAGTCACAACCATTCTCGAGTATCTTGAGAAACCTCAATCATGAAGGATGAATATATCAAGAAACTTGAGAAAAGCATGCTGATCAACATAAAATATCGAGAAACGAATCAAAAACGTACGGCAATGACGCACCTTGCGTAAAGGGAGCGGCGGCGTCGACCCCCTATGCGGGCCGCGGCTGGCCGCGCGCCTGTCGCGAGGGCACTTTCGTGGCGGCTCCGCCTGCGCCTTGCCCGTGGAACTCAGCGTAGAGGAGCTTCAGCCGCGTGGCGTCGGGCGTCCCTCGGCCACGACGCGCGAGCCACACGAGGCGATGGTCGCGGATGAGGGAGAACCCGGTGCAGGCGGAATCGATGGTGGAGAGGTGATGGCTCGAGACGAGTGATGACGAGATCGACATTCTGAGTGGACACTTCACCCAAATGGCCATGTGGTAGCCCACGCCGGTCTCGTCGCGTTACCGACACAAGGCGTCTGCCGCAATCTTCTCAAACGAATGAGAAACCATAAGAAACCATAAGAAACCATAAGAAACCATAAGCTGGACTTCCCGCGGCCATTTCGAGTGTCCTTAACGACGAGGTGCTTACGTTCCTCAATCGTGCGCGCCAAGTGCGCATCGGCCCCGTCCCCGTGCCGGAGGTGGAGGCCTACTACGCGGAGGTGTTCGAGCGTCTCTCGCTCACCGTCCATCCAAGGGAGCTTCGATCCGTTGCCCGTGCGACTCGCGGATTCCCCTATTTGCTTCAGCTCGTCGGTCATTATCTTCTCCTCTACGAGCATGATGGCGCCATTGACGGGGAAGTGGCTGCGGCTGCCGTGGAAAGCGCGCTTGAGGATCTCGAGGAGACGGTCTTTCGGCCGGCGCTGGCGCCGCTCTCGCCGAAGGATCGCCAGTTTCTCGATGCCATGGCCGAGGACGAGGGGCCGAGCAGAGTTGACGCCATCCGCGAGCGCATGGGCGTGAGCTCAAGGTACGTCCAAACCTATCGTCGTCGCCTCATCGACGCGGGTGTCGTCAACTCCGTTGGACGCGGTACGCTCGATATCGCCATTCCCTACCTGCGAGAGCACCTCCGCGACGAGTTCTGATACCCCTAGTTGGGTCCGCTCTTTTCGTCAGAAACACCACCAATAGCACCCAATCGGCCCCGTGCACCTCAGGGGTGATGATCGAGCTGACCAAACTTGCGGCGGCTATAGTGGGGCTCGCGAAGACATGGCACGCAAGGACGAATGAGAGCAAGGCTATGCCCGAGATCAGCCTCTTCTTCGGCATTCGAATCACCATGCACTGGAACGACCATCAGCCGCCGCACTTCCACGTGGCCTACGCAGGGTATGCCGCGAGCATCCTCGTCGAAGATGGGGTGGTGATGGCGGGATACCTTCCGAACCGACAGCTTCGCCTCGTCCTCGCGTGGCTGGAACTTCATCGCGACGAGCTCATGCAGAATTGGGAGCTCGCTCGCCTTCGCCAGCCCCTGAACGCCATCAAGCCGCTTTCTTAGGAGCCACCATGCCCGACGTGATGCAGCAATTGGACATGTCTCGGTTCTTCCCTTCCGTCGTGCAGGCCGTCCCTGCGAAGGATCGAATCGTCTTCGCCTATATGAACGATGGATCCATACGCCGCTTCGACATGAAGCCCCTCATCGAGTCCGGCGGCGTGTTCGAGCCCTTGCGCAATCCGGAGGTGTTCGCTTCGGCGATCACGGTGTTGAACGATACCGTCGCGTGGGATCTCGACGGGAATCGCGATCCCGCAGCCTGCATCGACATAGATCCGTTCATCCTCTTCGAGCAGCCCGCCGTCCATGATCCTCTCGCGGAAGGCGAATCAGTGCGAGCCTCCAAATCGAGCGAGTACATGTCGTAGCCGCAGCGCGACGCCTTAACCGAGGTCCTCGCCGTTGGACGCGACGGCCCTCTGGTGTTGCTCTCTATATGAAAGGCGATGCCCTTTCGAGGGAACTGGGAGCAATTTGCCCTCGATCGTGCGAGGGTATCGCCTTCGCATCGTATCTCGTCGTTGACAGGGTGGCGCCTTAGGGCTATTTTTCCTACCGATTTGGTAGGAAATGAGAGAGGGGAGCGAGCCATGGAGGAGCCCGGCTTCGACACGGCGGCCTTGATGGCCCTGGCCATGGCATTCGACTGTCGCGCCTGAATCTTCGCGATTCCGCCTCCGTCTTCCCCTCATCATCCTTCGATCTTAATCACTTGCAGGTAGTTCCTCCCCTCCACGGGTGGGGTAGGAGCGCCGCGATCAGACGGCGTTTCCAAGGGCGAGGCCGGCACGGCGGAATCGAAGCGATCGCGCGACCTATCGGATGACATCCGCTTAGTACCATCGATGACCTCGAACGAGGATTCGCCGCCGTCAGCGCGCTGAACGTGCCCGACGAGGGCTGAGGCCCCAGCGCGCACACCGAACCGATTGCACGATTGTTCGATCTAGGACCCACGAAAGGGGAAACCATGACCATCGCCAAGAACGCGTCCGATCTTATCGGCAACACCCCGCTCCTCGAGCTCACCCACATCGAGGAGGAGCTCGGCCTCGAGGCCACGATCCTCGCCAAGCTCGAGTACTTCAACCCGGCGGGATCGGTGAAGGATCGCATCGCCAAGGCCATGATCGAGGACGCCGAGGATCGCGGCCTTCTCACGAAGGATTCCGTCATCATCGAGCCCACAAGCGGCAATACCGGCATCGGCCTCGCCTCCGTGGCGGCCGCCAAGGGCTATAGGATCATCATCGTTATGCCCGAGACGATGAGCGTCGAGCGTCGGCAGCTCATGAAGGCCTATGGCGCCGAGCTCGTGCTCACGCCCGGGTCCGAGGGCATGAAGGGTGCCATCGCCAAGGCCGAGGAGCTCGCGGCCGCGACTCCCGGGAGCTTCATCCCCGGCCAGTTCACCAACCCGGCGAACCCGCTCATCCACCAGCGCACCACGGGCCCGGAGATCTTCGCCGCCACGAACGGCGAGGTGGACATCTTCGTGGCGGGTGTGGGCACCGGTGGCACCATCACCGGCGTGGGCGACTACCTCAAGTTCCAGAAGCCCGAGGTGAAGGTCGTGGCCGTGGAGGCTGCGGCTTCTCCCGTGCTCTCGGAAGGCAAGGCGGGTGCCCACAAGATCCAGGGCATCAGCGCGGGCTTCGTGCCGGATGTGCTGAACACGGCGGTCTACGACGAGATCATCCCGGTCGCCGACGACGACGCCTTCGAGACCGGGCGCCTCATCGGCCGCAAGGAAGGCGTCCTCGTGGGCATCTCCTCGGGCGCGGCCACGTGGGCGGCGATCCAGCTCGCCAAGCGCCCCGAGAACGCGGGCAAGACGATCGTGGTCCTGCTTCCCGACACCGGCGATCGCTACCTCTCGACCCCGCTCTTCAAGAGCGAGGACGAGTAAGCAGGTCCCTGCGCATCTTCTGATCCGTGAGGGTTCCAGAGAGGAGAGAATCCCCGTGAGCCAGCTCCACACGCCCTTTCGATTCGATTACGTCGGCAGCTTCCTCAGGCCCGAGGCTCTGAAGGAGGCCCGGGCCCGCTTCGCCGCCGGCGAGATCGATCGCGCCGCCCTCACCGCCGTGGAGGACGAGGCCATCACCCAGCTCATCGCGAAGATCAAGGCGCTCGGCTACCACGTGATCACCGACGGCGAGTTCCGCCGCTCCGCTTGGCACCTGGACTTCATGTGGGGCTTCGAGGGCGTCGGCCACGAGCCGACGAAGACCGGTCTGCCCTTCCACGGGGAGGCGGCCATGATCGACGACACGTTCCTCGTGGGGCCAGTGGGTCCCGCCGAGCACCATCCCTTCGTCGACCACTTCAAGTTCGTGCAGGGCTTCGAGGACGAGCGCACGGTTGCCAAGCAGACCATTCCCGCCCCGGCCCAAACGCTCGCGCAGTTTGCCATGCCCTTCAACTGGGAGGCCACGAGCCGCTTCTACGACACGCGCGAGGCGCTGGCCGCCGACATCGTTGGCGCCTATGTGGCATTTGGCAAGGAGCTCTACGCCGCCGGGTGCCGCAACCTCCAGTTCGATGACTGCACCTGGGGCATGCTGGCAGATGAGTCGGCTCCCTTCGTCTTCGGCGCCGACGAGGCGGGGTTGAAGGACATCCAACGCGCCCACAAGGACATCAACAACGCCGTCATCGACGCGCTGCCCGATGACCTCGTGGTGAATACGCACGTCTGCCGCGGCAACTACCACTCCACCTACGCGAGCGTGGGCGCCTACACGCCCGTGGCAGAGGTGCTCTTCGGCGAGGAGCACGTGGGGGCCTTCTATCTGGAGTTCGATGACGAGCGCTCCGGTGGCTTCGAGCCGCTGGCCGCGGTGCCCGACGACAAGCAGGTGGTGCTCGGCCTCATCACGACGAAGCGCCCGGAACTCGAGGACAAGGAAAGCGTGATCGAGCGCATCCACGAGGCTTCGGCCTACGTGCCGCTGGATCGGCTGAACCTGAGTCCGCAGTGCGGCTTCGCCTCCTGCGAGATCGGCAACAAGCTCACCGCAGACGAGCAGTGGGCTAAGCTCGAGCTCGTGAAGGATATCGCCCACGAGGTCTGGGGCGCAGAATAGCAAGTGCGCGCGTGAATCCACGTGGGGCCGTCCTTCCCGTCATGTCCACTTCCTTGGTCTGGATGCGAGAAGGCGGCCCCATCGCGTGCCTCGAGGGGAGGGGGAGCCGATGAAGATCTCCACGCGCGGACGCTACGGGCTTCGCTTCATGCTCGACCTCGCGGAGAACGCGAGCGAGGGCTACGTGCCGCTGCGCGAGGCGGCCGAGCGGCAGGAGATCTCGCCGAAGTACCTCGAGCGCATCCTGCCGGTGCTCGTGAAGGCCGGCTTCGTGGAGGGCGTCCAGGGCAAGGGCGGTGGCTACCGGCTCGTACGAGATCCCGCCGACTACACCGTGGGCGACGTGCTCCGGCTTACGGAAGGCGACCTCGCCCCCGTGGCCTGCCTCGCCTGCGACGCCGAGGCCTGCGATCGCGCGAGCTTCTGCAAGACGCTCCCCATGTGGCGGCGCCTCGAGCAGGTGCTGGACGACTTCTTCGACGGCCTCACCCTCGCGGACCTGCTGGAGGGCGAGGCCGTTGATGGCTACGCGGGCATGCCTCCGGCGAGGCCCTCGCCCGCGAGGATCCCGACGACGCACGAGGCGACGCTACCGATGACGTAGCACGTCGCCCAGGGCCACACCACGACCGAGCGCACCGGCACCTCCACGGAGAACTTCCTCGCCTGGGTCGGCAAAATGAGTGGCTGAGCCGGGAACACGCCCGTATCGAAGCGCCCTCTCGCCCTTGGGACGAGGGAGCGCTTGCTCGGCGCCGGAACGCATCCTGGTGGTGTCACGGCGCAACTTCATCCTGCGATGCCGACGATCGCACCTCGTTCTCACCAAGCCTCCCTCCAGAATGAGAGGGTCCTCTCGAAGGCGTCTAGGTCGCTCTCCCAGCACTGCTCAGGATGCTTTCGCTCCACCCTGAACATCGCCGTCGAGCGGGATTTGATCGGGATGAGCATGTGGCTGGCGTAGCGGTAGCTGAAGCGTTCCACCGGATGGGGGAATCCCCTGCTATCCAGCCGCCGCTCGATCAACTCGGCCGCGACCTCGGACGGCCACATGGAGTCGCGCTCTGGATGGAGCATGAGCACGGGACCCCCGATCCTCTCCACGGGTATCCGCGCCTCCTCCGGGGCGTTGAGCACCGCGTCCTCGTAGCAGGAGCGCAGGCACACGCCCCTCTCGCGCAGGCAGTCGCGGACGACGGCCGCCTTGGACACGCCCAGCCTCGCCCAGGGGAGGTCCTCGCCCCGCCAGCTGAAGGCGGAGCAGTCCAGGGGCTTGACACCTCCTTTCTTGGCGAAGCCCTGGGTGCAGATGTTCATGGGGCAGACCGCCGTCACGCTGGATACGGTCTCCGGCATGAGGCCCCCGGCCAGCAGCGCCAGCTCCGCGCCCATGGAGATTCCCCACAGGCCGACCTCCACGCTCTCGTGCTCCCGGAGCCACAGGGCCGCCCTCTCGACCGATTCCACCGGAACACTTCCGAAACTGTCGGGCAGTCCGGGCTCGTTCCAATAGGCCAGGGCGAGCACGGTCATGCCGCGCTTCACGTACTCCTCCGCGGCGAGCCTCGTGAGCGGGAAGATTCCGTCGCTGCCGCCGAACATGACGACGGCCTTCCCCGCGTACCCGTCTTGCATCGGCCGGTAGAGCGCGCCGATGAACCCGTCGCCCTCCAAGTCGAACTCGGCATCGGGCGCCAAGGTCAAACGCGCCCGGGCACGATCGGCATTCGTCTCCATCGCATCCCTCTCTTCTGGTCATGGATCGTTCGGAGCATCGGGCGTGGCAGATGCTCCTGATGAGGCCCTATTGGCGCTTCCCGCCGAAGAGGCTGCGCCGCTCGAAGGGACGGCTTGCGATGGCGGTCGCCTTATAGCCGGTGGCGTCGATGGCGGCGAAGAGGGCCGCGTGGTCGAGGTTCTCCTCGCTGAGGATCGTCGTCGTGCCCTTCCCGTGGGAGGAGGTGACCTTCTTCACCTGTGGAAATGCCTTGCGTACGGCGTCGTTCACATGGCTCTCGCACATGCCACAGGCCATACCCTCGACGCTCACGATGATCTCGTACATGGAAGCCCCTCTCTGAAGCGGTCGACGCGATGGGTGTCAGTGGCGGTTGAGCGGTGGCAAACGCGATGTCGATCCACGCAGAACCGCTCACCGCAGAACGAACGCGTTCGGGCTCCCTCGCCGCAACAGGCCATCGTTTGCGCCGGCCATGACGCCCCTCATCATTTGTTAGCCATCTCTAACATATTGAGCAGCACGCCGTCGTGGATGGGACCTCGACGCCTGCCACCTCGGGTATCGATAACACGGCGAACCTCGCCGAGGACTACAGATGCGTTTCGTGCGGGCGTCGACGCCTAATCGAGGCCCTCGGTGCTCTCCTCGAGGATCGCCAGCTGGCAGAGGGTCTCCTCGGGCTTCACGAGCTGCGGGGCGCCGTGGGCGATGGTCTCGTAGAGGGCCTCGTAGAAGCCGCAATAGCTCGAGCGCACGGTCTCCACGCGCTCCTCGTGGCGCTCATCTTGGTCGTCGTACCACACGAGCGTGCCCCAATCCTCGGGGAGGTCGAGCCCGAAGTCGTCGTGGCCTGCGGGCAGGTAGAAGTGCTTGAGGTCGCGCTCCTGGGCGTCCTTCGTCACCTTCACGAAGCTTCCCTTGCTGCCGTAAATCGAGAAGCTCGGGCGCGGCGTCGCCATCTGGTAGTTTGCGCGCGCGGAGGCCTTGATGCCGAGGTCGTCGTAGAAGAGGTCGAAGTCGAAGTAGTCGTTCGCGAACCCCGAGCCTTGGAGCTGCCTCACGTCCGAGCGCCGGCGATCGGGGACGCCGAGGAGCGAGATCAGCTGGTCGAGGCTGTGGGTCGCGTGGCCGTAGGCGGCGCCTCCCACGCGCTCGTAGGGCACGCCCTCGAGCATGTGGGGCCGGTAGTAGTCGTAGGTGGTCACGATCTCGAAGACCTTGCCGAGGCGCTGGGTTTCGAGCACCCGCTTCACGGTGAGGAAGTCCGAGTCGAAGCGGCGGTTCTGGTAGCACTGGACGGTGACGCCGCGCTCGGCGGCAAGGTCGAAGAGCTCCTCGCCCTCGGCGACGCTTGCGGCGAAGGGCTTGTCCACGACGCAGTGCTTGCCCGCGAGAAGCACCTTCCTCGCCATCTCGTAGTGGAGGGAGGAGGGTGTCGTCACCTCGACAACGTCGATCTCGGGGTCTCCGAGCACGGCGTCGATGTCCGTGACGTAGTCGACGTCCGGGATGGCCGCCCACGCCGAATGGTCCACATGGCGCGCGAAGATGGCTTGTATCTCGAACATCTCGGGCAGCGCGAGCGCGAAGGGCGCGTGGTAGCGGTTCGTCGCCTTGCCGTTTCCGATGTAGCCGAGGACGATCCTGCCATCCCTCATGCCTGCCTCCTCCTGTCCGCGTACTCTCCCCGTACTGTATTGGGTTGCGCGCGGCATGGATGCGCGCAGTTGGCGAACGCGTTTCCATGGCCTCAGGTCCTCAAGGTTCTTCGGCCGGGAACTTCGTTGCGAACTTCGTCTCTCGGCGGCCGGAGCAGCTAGCATGGCGAAAACCACCCTAGGAAAGGGGACTCGGATGCTCGCCGACTACCACGTGCACACGAACTTCTCTGACGATTCCTGGTACCCGCTGGAGAAGGTCGCGGCGGACGCCATCCGCGTGAACCTCGACGAGATCTGCGTGACCGACCACGTGGACTACGGTGTGAAGCCCGACTGGGGCAATCCCGAGGGCGCGCGGCTCGAGTACGGTCTGCCCGTGCTGAACGTGGACTACGACCACTACTTCCCCCACGTGGCCGAGATGCGCGAGCGCTTCGCGCCCGACCTCGCCATCGCCTGTGGGCTCGAGCTCGGCGTGCAGCGCCACACGGTGGAGCCGTCGCAGGCGCTCGTCGAGCGCTGGGCGAGTGAGCTCGACTTCGTGCTCCTCTCGATCCACCAGGTCGACGACCTCGAGTTCTGGATGGGCGACTACCAGAAGGGGCGCACCCAGGCAGAGATCCACGACGCCTACTATTCCGAGCTCCTCGCCGTGATGGACGAGTTCGACGGCTGGGATTGCATCGCCCACCTCGATCTCGTGCGCCGCTACGACCCCTATGGCGACTATCCCTTCGACGCGATCCGCGACCAGGTGGCCGCGGTTCTCGAGAAGGCCATCGCCAAGGGCAAGGCCATTGAGGTGAACACCTCCGGCATCCGCTACGGCCTCGGCGAGTTCCAACCTTCGGACGATATTCTTCGCCTCTACCGCGACCTCGGCGGCACGTGCGTGACCATCGGCTCGGACTCCCATAAGCCCGAACACCTCGGCGCCTACGTCCGCCTCGCCCAGAAGAAGCTCGCGGCCCTCGGCTTCGAGACCTTCGCGACCTTCCGCCACCGCGAGCCCATCGAGCATTCCTTGGAGCCATAGACCTTCGTAGAGGTCTTAGCCTCGGACTTCCCCAAGAGCCGTCGCCACAAGGGCGAGGGGGCCCGGCATAACTACCTGTAGGGCTGGATTCGGGCTTGTCTTCGGAAGGGATCGTACCAGGCCTCGCGGCTTACTTCCTGTTCGCCTCCATCCAGTCGACCGCGAAGTCCACGAGGTCCCTCTGGCGCATGAAACGCAGCGTCGCGTTTCCCAAGGTGGCCTTCGCCACGGGATGGTTTGCCTCGAATGCCTTCCCTATCTGGACGAAGTCCTCCCCGTCCACGGCGAGCGTCTCGTAGGACTTCCACACGCGGACGCCGTCCTCCATGATCGCGCTGCTCTCCACGACGTCGCGCTTCCCGGGGTACTCGGCTCGCACGTCCGCCAGGTGGAGGGAGGTGTTCTTGTCGTAGTCCACGCCGATCAGCAGCACGTGGCCGTCGAGCTCGTAGAGCTTGGCGATGGGGGAGCCTTCTCCGAAGATGTTCGAGAGGTCGTGGTCCTTCGTGAGGTAGTCGGCGTGCCGGCCCCAGGCCGCCACGGACCTTGCCGGATGGTCGCTTCGGAGCGTCCCCGGCCAGCGTCGGAACATCTCCGCAACGGCGCCCATCGTGTTGGTGGGTGTGATGGCCTTGTCGTAGGCCGGCCAGTTATCCCGGATGAGCTGCCACCACTCCTCGGGTTCCTCCCAGTGCACCCCGGAGGACGGGTCGAGGTTCTTCCACGACTGGGTGGGCATCATGATGGTTCCGTCCGGCCCGATGGCCTCCATCAGGGCCTCGATCACCACCTGCGCTCCGCCGCAGACGAAGCCCAGGGAGCTGAGCGAGCAGTGAACCATGACCGTCTGGCCGGCCTCCACGCCCAGCTCCTCGAACGCGCGGAGAACGTCCTGCTTGAGGACTATCTGGCGTTCCATCTTGGCCTCCAAACGTGCGGGGAATGTATGGGTCCTCGAAGTGAGGTGCCTTGGACCGCTGGGGCTACTGGCACTGGCGCAGCTCGGGAGGGATGATCGCGCGGACGCCGTCCACCACCACGTCCAGCTGCCGCTCGGCCTCCTCGGGGTCCTCCTGCACCAGCCGGAGCAGCCGTTCGAGGTTCTCCTCGAAGTCCTCGGGGAGCACCGCGCAGCGCTCCCTCGCGCGGAGCGCCAGGCGCTTCTCGCCTGGATGGGTCTGCCAGTTGAGGGCGAAGAGGAGGTCGAAGTAGGACTCCAAGAAGGCCGCCGTGCGATGGTTCGCAGCCACCCGGTCGCCGCGCCGGAGTGCCTTCTTGATCTGCCGGTCGTAGGAGGGGAGCTTGCCGTGGAGGAGCTTCCAGTTCCTGTGGACGACGTTCGCGCGGAGCTCCGGCGGATAGGGCACGTCGAAGCGCTCGATGGCGGCGGTGAGGCGTCCGTCGCGGTCGTAGAGGACCTTGCAGTTGAGCAGGTTGTCCCAGGTGCAGGTGGTGTAGCCGTTTCTCGCCTCGTGGCGTTCCACGACGGCCGCCACCTCGTCGGTGATCGCGCCGAGGCTCCGGTAGATCACGTCGATGTCGATGCCGTCTTTGAGCGTGCAGTCGTCTTCGAGCTCCCAGTACTCGTTGCCGATCTCCATGTAGGAGCAGTGGCGGCTGAGCGCCTCTCGGCGCAGCGCTTCTGGAATACGCGCCGTCGTGTAGACGTAGAGGTCGTAGTCCGAGCCGGTCTCCGCCCTGCCGCAGGCCCGGGAGCCGCCGAGCGCGAGCGCCTCGACCTCGCTGATCTCCGAGAGGTCGCGAACGAGATCATCGAACACCGCCATGGCCCTTCCCTCTTCCTGACGCGTCTGCTTCGGTACCTACTCCCTTCGCCTTCTATCACGGTCGGGCGATTCGTCTCAAGGCTGCCTTCGGCTAACGGATGCGATCTCGAGTCCTTGACATCGTGCCCCCAACCGGACTCGACGCAAAATGCTTCGCATTTTGCCCGCCTCGCGCGAAGACCTCGCGCTCGGCACTGGAGGAGCCACAAGGGCTCCTCCAGCCGTCTCGGGTTCGAGTCCCGTTGGAACGTGCGAATACGAAAGAAGCCCCATGAGGGGGCTTCTTTCGTAATGGTGCCCCCAACGGGACTCGAACCCGTGTTGCCGCCGTGAAAGGGCGGAGTCCTAGGCCGCTAGACGATGGGGACCCGTGATGGCTCGCGTGGTGCCGCAAGCGGCGCCTAGTGTAGCAAAGCCGCGATGGTGGTTCCGTGTGCCGCTACCCGTCGTAGCCCATGCGCCGCGCGAAGGCCTCGGCTGATTCTCGAAAGCCCGGCTGGCTGTTGCACCAGTTCATGAAGTCAGGCGTGTCCACGATGATCGGCTCGGCCTCGTGGACGGCGAAGACCACCTCGTCGAGCGAGCCGGGCTCGAAGCTCGGGCGATCCGGCAGGTAGGGCTCTACGAGCGTGGGGCTCGCGAGGCCGAAGGCGCCGCTCTCGTAGACCGAGACGTAGCCGGTGAGGGCTCGTCGCGCGGCGGGCATGCGATCGAGCTTGAAGAGGAGGAGCGTGCGGGCGAGCGCGCTCCATGCGCTATCGCGGTGGCCCCACGCGCGATCGAGCTCCTGGAAACCTGGCTCGTCCTCGAGGCGTGCGTAGGCGAGTGCGAGCGTGTAGCGTGCGCCGAGCGGATCGCGGTCGCGCCTCGTCTCGTCGAGGAGGCGCATCGCGGTGCGCACGGCGCGCCTTGGCTGGGCCGCGATGAGGCTCCAGCGCGCGAGGGCCGCGAGCACGCGAAGCTTGGGCCTGCTGAAGGGATCCGCGTAGCTGAGCGTCGCGTCGCTCGCCTCGGCTTCGGCGAGCGCCTTTTCCATCGAGCGAACGCGCCGATCCACGGGCTGGGGCGTGGCGATCTCGAGCAGGAGCTTCGCATCGAGGCTCTGCGGGTCGATCTCGAGGGCCTTTTCCGAGGTGGCGGCGAGCACGCCCATGCGTCCCATGAACGCGAGGCGGTACTGGTCGTCGTCGAGGTAGTCATCGCGATCGCGGTTCTCCTCGATCGATTCGAGCACCTTCGCGAGGAGCATGAGCGCCTGCTCTGAGGGATCGCTCGCGTAGTCATCGGGATGTGCGCGCACGCTAAGCTCAAGCTCCCTGCGCGCGGCGTCGGAGGAGATGCCCAGTTCGCGCGCCTTGCGCTGCACGGTGCGCTGGATTGCCTCTTCGCGCGCGTCCATCTAGGCCTCCTCTCCTTCCTCGTCGCCGATCTCCTCGCCACTTTCCCCGTAAAACTCGAGCTCGCGGTGGTAGGCGGCTCGCACGCCGGGATGCTCGGCCACAAACGTGCCGAGTGGCCCGCGCCCGCTCTCGTCCGCGCACTCCTGCAGGAGCACGGTCGCCTCGCTCACGGCGAGCACGAGTTCGTCGTTCGAGTACGGGTCGCAGTCAAGCCGCGCGAACATCGGCTCCGGGAGCTCGGATTGCAGGGTGAGCGCGGAGGCCGCGTGGGGGTAGGTGGCGAGGATCCAGTCGATGTGCGCGGACGCCTCCTCCAGGCGATCGTTTTGCCAGGCAAGCGCCATGCGCGCGAGGCGGATCCACGCGTCATCGCGTGCGGCTTCGCCGAGCTCGGGCACCACCCACTGCACGAAGGCCTCGAGCTCGTCCTCGTCTCCGAGCTTCGCGAGCGCGAGCACTGCGGTGAAGCGACTGTCCGCCAAGTCTTCGCGATCGATCTCGATCGCGCGTCGAGCGAGGTCATAGGCCTTGCGATAGCGTCCGCCAAGGAGGTTCAACTCCGCGGCGCCCTGGACCCATCTTAGGTAGGGTGCGAGCTCGAGGCTCATCCTCTCGAAGAAGACGGGGTCCTTCGCGCTCACGTTGCGCGTGAGGCGGTCGGCGCGCTCCCAGCACACCCTCTCCACCTCGTCCATGCGTTCCATGAGGTAGTGGATGTGGTCGTCCATGATGGGGGAGGTTTGCGCGTGGAGCATGCGCCGCGCGTCGAAGCAGTACTCGTCGAGCGAGAGGGCCTCTTCGAGCAACCGTTGCGCGTCCGCCGCGGCGAGCGCGCCTTCGCTTTCGGGGAGAAACGGCAGCTCCTCGTCGATGATCATCGCCGCCTCGCATGCGAGGTGGAACGCGCGATCGGTGTCCGAGCGTGCGAGCGCGTCGTTTCCCCAGGAAAACTGCTGGCTGAAGGCCATGGCCTTGCGCGTTTGCTCGTAGGGGTCGCTGTCCATCGTGGGGTCGTGATACGCGATCGCGAGACGGCGGAAGTCCTCGTAGGCGGGATCAAATGCCATGGCTCACCTCACCCTTCCCCATGGGAGCCAAAAGGCCCGCCTCGCGCATGAGTCGCTCGGCGTGGAGGGCGTCGTTTTCGATCGGGATGCTCCTCCCCTTGGCGTAGATGGCGTTCTCGCGCCCCTTCCCGAGGAGGCAGAGCACCACCTCGCGGCCGCCGCGCCACTCGGCAAGCGCGAGGTCAAAGGCCTCGTCCACGGCTCTTTCGCGGTCGGGGACCTGCTCCGCGGCCACGCCGGGCCGCACGTGCTCGGCGATGCGCGCCACGAGCTCGGCGGGATCCTCCTCGCCCGGGTCGTCGCTCGTGAGGAAGACGATGTCGGAGTGCGCGGAGGCGATCGCGGGCAGGTCGTGATATCGGTCGAGCGCCTTGCCGCCGGACACCCCGAAGACGCTCACCACGAAAGCGCCGGGCCACGCGTTCTCCACCGTCTCGAAGAACTGCTGGTAGGAGAGGTCGTTATGCGCGTAATCCACGATGGCTTGGAAACGACCGTCCGCCGACGTGAAGCGCTCCATGCGCCCCGGCACCGTGGCGTGGGCGAGCGCGCCGGCGGCCATATCCGCCGAAACGCCGATCCCCTCGGCCATCGCCATCGCCATGAGCGCGTTCGTCACGTTGAAAGCCCCGTCGAGCGCGAGCTGCACGTCCACTTCGCCCTCGGGCGTGTGCGCGGTGAACGCGACGCCGCGGCTCGTGTGGGAGATCTCAGTGGCGAGGAAGTCCGGCGAGGGGAGGTCCGGCGCCTCCTCCCGCGCGACGGTGACGCGCGGGATATGCGCGGAAGCCTCGAGGATCCGCGCGATCTCGGGCGTGTCGAGATTCACGACCGCGCGCGCCGCGTTTTCGAAGATCCGCAGCTTGGAGGCAAAGTAATCCTCGAAGTTCGGATGCTCGATGGGGGAGATGTGGTCGTTGCCGATGTTCAGGAATCCGGCTACGGCAAAGCGAAGGCCGAGCGTGCGGTCGTACTTCAGCCCTTGGCTGGACACTTCCATCACGCAAGAGCGCCGTCCCGCGGCGCGCGCGTTGGCAAGGTGGCGCCAGAGATCGGGGGCTTCGGGCGTGGTGTTCGCCGTCTCCTCCGTGGAGAGGCCATCGGTGATCTCGTGCGTGCCCATGAACGCGGGCTCTTCGCCCACGGCGCGCAGGATCTCCCGGAGGAAGTGCGCGGTGGTGGTCTTGCCCTTGGTGCCCGTGATGCCGAGGCACGCCACTTCGCGGTCGGGATGGCCCCAGGCCTCTGCCGAGGTGAGCGCCATCGCGCGCCGCACGTCGTTGACGATGAGGCGGGACGCGCACGCAGCCGCGGGCACCTGCGCGTCGAGCTCCTTCGCGAGCCCCTCCTCCGCCATCCACGCGACCGCACCCGCGGCGAGCGCCTGCTCAAGATAGACGGCCCTAAAGCGCTCGCCCTTGCAAATAAAGAGGTGCCCTGGCGCCGCAAAGCGGCTGTCGCAGTCGGCGCCGGAGATCTCGCGTTCAACGCCTCCGCTCGTCTCTCGCACGAGAAGTCCCTCGCGCTCGAGCAGCTCGCGAATTGTTCCCAAGGTGGCCATGGCGAAGAGTATAGCGTCGCCGTCTCGCGCCCATGGATTGCCCATGTATCGCTATTGCGGCGCGTACCTGCGAAAACGTGAGCGTGCTACACTGTGGCTCCCACAATCCGGGCGATTGGCGCAACGGCTAGCGCAGGTGCTTTACACGCACAAGGCTGGGGGTTCGAGTCCCTCATCGCCCACCATGTAAGAAAGCCAGCCCCTTGGGCTGGCTTTTTACGTGGTAGGCGATGAGGGACTCGAACCCGTAGAGCACGAGGAGCCCTTGTGGCTCCTCGCGGAGTGAGCGCGTGGTTTTCGCGCGAGCTCAGTGGAAATGCGAAGCATTTCCACGTCGAGTCCCTCATCGCCCATCAACGCATGCAACCGGCCCAAAGGGCCGGTTTTTTGCTGCCCTTAGGCATCGAATGCCTTCCCATACCCTCTTGCTACGATAGGCGTGGACGATAATGCGGCGAGGAAAGGCGGGGCGCATGGCGGATCGGCGACCGATCGGCATCTTCGATTCCGGGATCGGCGGCCTCACGGTCGCGCGCGCCATCGCCTCCGAGCTTCCCGGCGAATCGATGGTCTACCTTGGCGATACGCTGCGCTGCCCCTATGGCCCAAGGCCCCAGGACGAGGTGCGCGGCTTCGTGCGCCAGATCGTGGCGTGGTTTGCCGAGCGTGACGTGAAGCTCCTCGTGATCGCCTGCAACACCGCCACCGCGGCCGGACTCGACCTCGCGCAGAGGTCGCTCCCAATCCCCGTGCTCGGCGTCATCGTGCCCGGGGCGCGCGCCGTCGTGCAGGAGACGCACTCGCGACGCGTGGGCGTGCTCGCCACGCAGGGCACCTGCTCGTCGGGGAGCTATCCCGCGGCCATCCGCGCGCTCGACGCGGGCGTGCAGGTGTGGCAGGCGCCGTCTGCGCGCGGCGTGGAGGTGGTGGAGCGCCACCTTTCCTCGCCCGCGGCCATGGGCAAGGATTGGATGAGCGATCGCGAGGCCTTCGACACGCCGGAGGTGCGCGCCATCGCCGAGGAGGACACCGCGCCCCTGCGCGGCCATGGCATCGACGCCGTCATCCTTGGGTGCACGCACTTTCCGCTGCTTGCGCGCGAGTATCGCCGCGCGCTCGGCCCGGAGGTGCGCGTGGTGTCCTCGGCTGAGGAGACGGCGCGCGAGGTGCGAGCGTACCTCGAGCGCGCGGGCGCGCTTGCGCGGCCCCTGCCCGTCGAAGGCGAGGAAGTCGAGAGCGCGCAGGATCCCACCGCGCATCCCACCTACCACTTCGCCACCACATCGCCCGAGCTCGGGGCCTTTGCCGTCGCGGGAGAGTACGTGTTCGGCCGACGCCTGAAGGCGGTGGAGCGCGTCGACGTGGCCACGCTCGAGGCGCTTGGCGAGGCGTTCAAGGCGCAAGAGGCGCGCGAAGCCGAGTCCGAGGCGGGTGCCAACACGTCGAAGCGCGTGGTCGTGGCCACGGGAAACCCGCATAAGCTGCGCGAGATCGGCGAGATCCTCGCGCCCGCGCTTCCCGGCGTGGAGTTCGTGAGCGTGAGGGAGCTCGGCGACTTCCCCGAGCCCGAGGAGGATGGCGAGACGTTCATCGAGAACGCCCTCATCAAGGCGCGCGCGGCCGCCGAGGAGACGGGCCTTCCCGCGGTGGCCGACGATTCGGGCCTCGACGTCGACGCGCTGGGCGGCGAGCCCGGCGTGCGCTCGGCGCGCTGGGCGGGCGTCCATGGCGACGACCTCGCGAACAACGAGAAGCTCATGGCGCGCATGGCCGAGGTGCCCGAGGAGGCGCGCACGGCCCGCTTCCGCTCGGCGGTCTGCCTCGTGACTCCCGAGGGCGAGGAAGTGGTGGCCGAGGGCGCGTGCGAGGGCATGGTGGGCTACGAGCCGCGCGGCACGGGCGGCTTTGGCTACGACCCGCTCTTCTGGCCGGCCGATACCCCCGGCCAGACGATGGCCGAACTCACGCCCGAGCAGAAGAACGCCATCTCACACCGATTTCACGCGCTCTCCGCGCTCGCGGAAAAGCTCCGGAGCCGTACGCTGGGCTCGTCTACGACCTAGCGTCGCCTCGTGGGCACGGCGACGCGCCCCGAGGGAGGCAGCATGAAGGTCATCCGCACGCGCGACTACGACGACATGAGCCGCAAGACCGCCAACATCATTTCGGCGCAGGTGATCTTGAAGCCAAACTGCACGCTCGGCCTCGCCACGGGCACCACGCCGATTGGCGCCTACGAGCAGCTCATCAAGTGGTACGAAAAGGGCGACGTGACGTTTGCCGAGGTATCCACCTATAACCTCGACGAATATCGCGGCCTCACGGCCAAGAACCCGCAGAGCTATCGCTATTTCATGAACCACACGTTCTTCGACCACATCGACATCGACCTCGCGAACACGCACGTGCCCGAGGGCGCGAACCTCGACGCCGAGATCGCGTGCCGCGAATACGACGAGCTCGTGCGCAAGGCGGGACACCTCGACCTCCAGCTCCTCGGTCTCGGGCGCAACGGCCACATCGGCTTCAACGAGCCGGGCGAGAGCTTCTCGAAGGGCTGCCAGTGCGTGGACCTCACGGAGTCGACGATCCAGGCGAACGCGCGCCTCTTCGAAAACGAGGGCGAGGTGCCGCGCCAGGCCTACACGATGGGCGTGCAGACGATCATGCGCGCGAAGATGATCGTGATGGCGGTCTCGGGCGAGGACAAGGCGCAGGCCGTCCGCGACATGATCAAGGGGCCCGTGACGCCGCACTGCACTGCCTCCATCCTGCAGCTCCACACGAACTGCGTCGTGGTGGCCGACGAGGCGGCACTCTCGCTCTGCTAGTTCGAGACGATGGACGTGGCGAGGGCCCAGTGGCCCTCGCGCTCGGCCGCGGAGGCGATGCGCGCCGCCGCGGCCTTCGAATCCGTGAGCGCGAAGCACGCGCTGCCGGAGCCGCTGAGGAGGGCCCCGAGCACGCCCTTCCGCGCGCGAATCCACGCGAGCACGCGGCGTAGCTCGGGCTTGAGCGAGCACGCGGCGGGCTCGAGGTCGTTGGCGAGAGCGGCGCCGATGGCGCGCGGGTCGTTCGCCTCGAGCGCGTCGACCATGGCATCCACGTGCGCCGCAACGCCGCCGAGCTCGTCGAAGGCGTGGTAGCACGCGGGAGTGGGCACGCCGGGCCCCGCGGGCCTCACGAGCACCACGGCGAGCTCGGGGCAGGGGAGCGCGCGAACGAATTCGTCGCCGCGCCCTTCGAGAAGCGCCACGTGTGGCCCGAGGAAGAACGGCACGTCGGCGCCGAGGCTCTGCGCCACCTCCCGCACGCGCGAGCCGTGCGCGTCCTCGCCCCAGAGCGCGCAGAGGGCGGAAAGCGTCGTCGCCGCGTCGGAGGATCCGCCGCCGAGCCCCGCCTCCGCGGGAATGCGTTTCTCGAGCTCAATGGCCACGTTCGGCGCGTGCCCCCGCGCGTTTGCGAGGGCGAGCGCCGCGCGCCTCGCGAGGTTCGCCTCGCGGGGAATGCTCGAGCGCGTCTTTGGCGCCGTGGCCGTGCTCCATTCGCAGGAAAACGAGAACGCGTCCGCCTCGCGCACCCGCACCTCGTCCGCGAGGGCGAGCGCCGCCATGACGGTCCTCACCTTGTGGTAGCCATGCGCGTCCACGCCGCGTTCCACGGCGAGCGCGAGATTGACCTTTGCCGGCGCGTGCCGCACGACCAGGGGGCCGCGCTCCAGGGACATGTTCGGGCTACTCCGAGGCAGGCTCTGAGAGCAGCGGCTCGCCCGTCTCGGGATCCGTGAGCTCGACGGTGCCGGTGAGCACGTCCACGTATTGGTAGGACTGGCGCGCCTTGCGGCCGCGGCCCTCCTCCACCTCCACCACGAAGAGCGACGGATGCGCCTCGAGGATCGACCCGTTGCGCTCGATCATGCGCGAGCGTCCGAGGTTCGCCTTCACGAACACCTTCGCGCCGATGCGCGAGGCGAGCTCGTCGCGGATCTCGGCGATGCGATTGACGGAGTTGGCCTCGATCTCCATGCTGCTCCCGTCGTTTGGAGGTGGGTTCGAAGCTCCCATTTTACGGCACGCGCCCGCCGTGCCGCGGCATGACGGGCGCGTTCACGCGTTAATCAACGTGGACGATGAGGGGGGCGCCGCCGGAAGCGACGACGCCGTCAACCACCCGCACCTCGGAGCCGTCGATGAGGTTCTCGTAGAAGCCGTCGGCGAGCACCTGGCTCTGAGGGCCCTCGGGCATGGGCTCCGTGAGCGAGACCTCCGTAGGCGTGCCGTCGAGCGAGAGCACCGCCACCGTCCGGCCACGAGCGCCATCGCGCACGAGCACGCAGGCGTCGTCGGCGTCCTTAGCCCAGCCGCGATAGAAGTCCGCATCGCCGAGCACGTCGTGCTGGATCTTCGAGAGCCGCTTCATGAGCGGCGAGAGGTCCACGCACATGCTCCAATTCACGGGGTTGTGGTCGAAGATCGGCGTGCGCTCGGGCGTGCCCACCTCCTGGCCCTCGTAGATCATCGTCGTGCCCTTGAGGAAGTAGATGAGCGCGGTGAGGTTCGAGAGGTCGAACGCCGGCTTGCCTTCGCGCTGCGCGATGACGGACGCGATCCTCGGCGTGTCGTGGTTCTCGAGGTAGCGGAGCTTGTTGTAGTTCGCGGGGTAGGCGGCCTCCTGGAAGTCCACGAGGTCGAGGTAGTGCGAGAGCGCGATCCTACCCGCGAGGTAGTCGTCGAAGGCGGACTGCACGTCGTAGGAGTACTCGATGTCGAAGGCCTCGAAGTCCTCGGTGTCGGTTGCCGAATAGAACCCGAGCCGTCGCGCGGTCTCGCCGAAGCCGCGGTGCACGGTCTCCGCGAGCCAGATGAAGCCGGGATGCACCGTCTCCACCGCCTCGCGCGCCCGCTTCCAGAACTCCACCGGCACGAACGACGCCACGTCGCAGCGGAATCCGTCGACGAGCTTCGCCCACTCCACGAGAGTCCCGATCTGGTAGTCCCAGAGCTCGCGCTTCGAGTAGTCGAGGTCGATGACGTCGGCCCAATCGCCCATCTTGTTGCCGGGCTCGCCGTGCTCGTCCTTGTAGAACCACTCGGGGTGGCGCTCGAAGAGCACGGAATCGGGCGACGTGTGGTTGTAGACGATGTCCATCATCACCTTGAGCCCGCGTTCGTGCGCGCAGGCCACAAGGTGCTCGAAGTCCTCGCGGCTTCCGAACTCCGGATTCACCGCGCGGTAGTCGCGGATCGCGTAGGGGCTCCCGAGCGAGCCCTTGCGCCCCTTCACGCCGGTGGGGTGGATGGCCTGGAGCCAGACGATGTCGCATCCGAGGTCGGCGATGCGATCAAGGTCGCGCTCGAAGGCCTCGAACGTGCCCTCGTCGGTGTGGTTGCGGATAAACGCGGAATAAATCACTTGGTTCTGGAGGGCGGGATCGGTGGTGAGCGCCATGGTTTCTCCCTTGCTTAATCGGTGTGGAGGAGCGCGGAAATCGCACGTTCACCCGCGATTCTGCGCCAAAGGGCGCCAGTTTCTTGCGGTCACTCAACAACCGAACTAAACCTTCAAATGCAAAGAGCAGGTCGGTCGCCGAATTGGGTCGACCCACTTGTACCTGATGGCATCGCTTTGGCGCTATCATCGGTCCCGAACGAGTGCCATCAAAACGTGCATCAAGATGATGCAACGGAAAGGAGCGCGTGTATGAGCACCAAGCTTTCTCGTAGGGCGTTTTTGGGCGGTGCCGGCCTCCTCTCGCTCTCCCTTGCCGCTTGCGGCGGCAATAGCGGCAGCGAGAGCAGCGACAGCGGCGAGTCCTCTGGCAGCGAGAGCACTGCCTCCGGGCGCGTCTATTGGCTGAACTTCAAGCCCGAGATTGACGAGACCCTCCAGAGCCTCGCCAAGACCTACAGCGACAGCAAGGGCGTTTCCGTGAAGGTCTTCACCGCCGCTTCCGGCGAGTATGAGTCGACCCTCACGTCCGAGATGGACAAGCCCGAGCCGCCCACCCTGTTCGTCATCGGCAACCAGGCCGCCGTGAAGTCGTGGGGCGATTTCGCCATCGACCTCACGGGCACCAAGATCGCCGAAGAGGGCTCGACCGACGACTTCAACCTCTACGACGATCAGGGCCGCATGGTCTCCCAGGGCTACTGCTATGAGTGCTTCGGCATCATCGCGAACCCCGATCTCGTCACCAAGGCCGGTGGCGACCTCGACACCATCCAGGGCTTCGACGCGCTGAAGACCCTCGCCGAGGACATCCACTCCAGGGCCTCCGAGCTCGGCTTCGACGCCTTCGCGCCCGCTGACATGGATGACGGCAACAACTGGATCTACTCCGGCCACCTCGCGAACATCGACTACTTCTACGAGGCCAAGGCCGATCCCGATGCGTGGAAGGAGTGCCCGCCCACCATCACCGGCGACTACCTGCCGAACTACAAGAACCTGTTCGACCTCGTGACGAACAACGCCCCCGTCCCGCCGAGCGAGCTTGCCAGCGGCGGCCACGATCCCCAGACGCAGTTCGAAGACGGCAAGGTTGCCTTCATGCTCCAGGGCTCTTGGACCTATGACTCGGTCGCGGCGAAGATCCCCGAAGCCACGATGATCCCGTACTACTGCGGCGTCGACGGCGAGGATAAGGCCGGCCTGAACAGCGGCACCGAGAACTGCTGGGCCGTCAATAGCCAGGTCTCCGAGGAAGACCAGAACGCCACCATCGACTTCATGGTCTGGCTGGTCACCGATCCCGACGCCTCCAAGGAGCTCGTCGCGCAGCTCGGCTCCATGCCGTTCATCAACGCGCAGAAGGGCGACAACGGCTTCCTGAACGACGCCGAGACGCTGAACGCCGCCGATTGCTACACGATGGACTGGGACTTCAACTTCCAGCCGAACGTCAACGACTATCGTGCCGCGCTCGTCTCCGCGCTCAACACCTATGACAAGGATCAGAACGATGCCAACTGGGAGGGCGTACGCACCGCCTTCGTCCAGGGCTGGGCTGATCAGTACCAGAAGGCCAACGGCTAATCGCTGTCCTTTGGCCTTGTAATCTCGTAACGAGGAAGGAAGCCGGGGCGGTGCACACGACCGTCCCGGCTTTTTTCGTCAACCCATCGCACTGTCCTCAAGAAGAGAGGAGATGAAATGGCCAAGTCGCTGAAGGCGAACTCAATCAGAACCGCCACCCGCAAGTGGTGCTGGCTCTTCTTGGGTCCCGTCGTCATCGCCTTCATCATCGGCTTCGTCTGGCCCTTCATCCAGGGCATCTGGCTTTCGCTTTGCCAGTTCCGCATCGTCTCCAATGCGGAGTTCGTCGGCTTCGACAACTACGGCAAGGTGTTCTCGGATCCGCAATTCGTGTATTCGTTCTGGTATACGGCACTCACCGCCGTCGTGAGCCTCGTCATCATCAACGTGCTCGCGTTCACGGTGGCCTACCTGCTCACCCAGAAGATCAAGGGCGCGAACCTCTACCGCACGGTGTTCTTCATGCCGAACCTCATCGGCGGCATCGTGCTCGGCTACATCTGGTCCATGATCTTCGACGGCTTCCTTTCGGCGTTCCAAACGTCGATCCTCACCGACACCGTCTGGGGTTTCTGGGGCCTCATCATCGTCATGTGCTGGCAGCAGATCGGCTACATGATGATCATCTACATCGCCGGTCTGAACGCCGTGCCCGGCGACATGATCGAGGCGGCGAAGATCGACGGCGCCACGAAGATGCAAACGCTCTTCAAGGTGACGATCCCGAACGTCATGCCGTCCTTCACGATCTGCATGTTCCTGAGCCTCACCAACGGCTTCAAGCTCTTCGACCAGAACCTCGCGTTGACAGGCGGCGCTCCCATCAGCGGCTCGCCGTCGATCGCCCACACGCAGATGCTTGCCCTCACGATCTACAACACCTTCTACGGGCAGGCGTCGAACGCGCGTGGCACAGCGCAGGCGATGGCGGTCATCTTCTTCATCCTCGTGGCCGGCATGGGCCTTGCCCAGCTCGCCTACACCCGTAAGAGGGAGGTGCAACAGTAATGGCGGAGAAAGCAAAGGGCGGCCTCGAGGCTGAGAGCAAGGGCCTGATCGTCCTTTCCGTGATCCTTGCCATCATCTGCATCATCTGGGTGCTTCCCATGGTGGCCGTCGTCATCAACTCGTTCAAACTCAACACGTTCGTGAAGACCGAGACCTTCGCGCTGCCCACCGCCGAGAGCTTCGCCGGCTGGGACAACTTCATCAAGGGCGTGACGCTTGGCAACTACAACTTCTGGCTTGCCACGTGGTACAGCGCGTTCATCACCATCGCATCGAGCGCGCTCATCCTGCTCTTCACCTCGATGGCGGCGTGGTACATCGCGCGCGTCGACTCGATCTTCTGCAAGGTCGTCTACTTCCTCTGCATCTTCTCGATGGTCGTGCCGTTCCAGATGGTGATGTTCACCCTCTCGAGGACCGCTACGCAGCTCCACCTCGATACGCCATGGACCATTCCGATCATCTATCTCGGGTTCGGCGCGGGGCTCGCGATCTTCATGTTCGTGGGCTTCGTGAAGAGCATCCCGCTTGAGATCGAAGAGGCCGCGGCCATCGACGGCTGCAGCCCGGTGCGCACGTTCTTCAACGTCGACGTGCCGATGCTGCGCCCGACGATGATCTCCGTGGGCATCCTCGAGATCATGTGGGTGTGGAACGACTACCTCCTGCCGTACTTGGTGCTCGACGTCGAGAAGTACCGCACGATCCCGATCTTCATCCAGTACCTCAAGGGCTCGTACGGCACCGTCGACCTCGGTGCCACCATGGCGCTCATCCTATTGGCCATCATCCCCGTGATCGTCTTCTATCTCTGCGCCCAGAAGTACATCATCGAGGGCGTGGCGGCAGGCGCAGTGAAGGGCTAGGAAGGCAAGCATGGACAGGTCCTCTGGCATTCTCCTTCCCGTGACCTCGCTGCCGTCTCCGTATGGCATAGGGACGCTGGGCAAGGATGCCCGTGACTTCATCGACTTCATGTCCCAGGCCGAGCAGGCTTGGTGGCAGGTGCTGCCCGTAGGCCCCACGAGCTACGGCGACTCGCCGTACCAGAGCCCGTCGGCCTTTGCGGGCAACCCGTATCTCATCGACCTCGACATGCTCGTCGAAGATGGACTCATCTCCACGGGGGAGATAGAGGAGTGCTTCTGGGGCGAGGATCCGGGCAAGGTGGATTACAAGGTCCTTTACGACAACCGCATGAACGTCCTGCACAAGGCGTGCGAGCGCGGCTGGGAGCGCGACGAGTCCAAGGTCGAGGAGTTCGTCTCCGACAACAACTGGATCCACGATTACGCGATCTTCATGGCCGTGAAGCGCCACTTCGGCATGGTCTCCTGGATCGAGTGGCCCGAGGAGGACATCCGCCTCCACGAGTCAGACGCCATCAAGCGCTACCAGGAAGAGCTCGCCGACGACGTGCGGTTCTACACCTACGTCCAGTACCTGTTCTTCAGCCAGTGGGAGGAGCTGCGCGCCTACGCCAAGGAGAAGGGCGTCGGCATCATCGGCGACCTCCCCATCTACGTGGCGCTCGATTCGGCTGACGTGTGGGCCGATCCCGCGAGCTTCCAGCTGGACGACAAGAACGTGCCCACCGAGGTGGCGGGCGTTCCGCCCGACAAGTTCTCCGCGGACGGGCAGCTCTGGGGCAACCCGCTCTACAACTACGAGGCCATGCAGGATGATGGCTACAGCTGGTGGATCCGCCGCATGGCCGGCGCCGCCAAGCTCTACGACGCGGTGCGCGTCGACCACTTCCGCGGCTTCGAGAGCTACTGGGCGGTGCCCTATGAGGAGACCACGGCGCGCATCGGGCGCTGGGTGAAGGGCCCGGGGATGAAGCTCCTCGGCGTCCTCAAGGCCCATTTCCCCGATCTCGTGGTCATCGCCGAAGACCTCGGCTATCTCACCCCCGAAGTGAGGGAGATGGTCGCCGAATCCGGCTTCCCCGGCATGGAGGTCCTCGAGTTCGCCTTCGACGCGAGGGACAGCGCCGGCTCGTTCCCGTACACCTACAAACGCAACTGCGCCTGCTACACGGGCACGCACGACAACGTCCCCATCATGGGCTGGGTGAACGAGGCCGACCCCGGCGACGTGGCCTGGGCGCGCAGGTACTTCAACTGCAACGACAATTTCGACCTCAACTGGGCGTTCATTCGCGGTGGCATGGAGAGCGTCGCGGATTTCTTCGGGGCGCAAATGCAGGACTACCTGGGGCTCGACTCCTCGTCTCGCACCAATACCCCGGGCATCCTCGGGGGCAACTGGCAGTGGAGGCTGCTCCCCGGGCAGCTCACGCCCGAGCTCGCCAATCGCATCGCCGACATCACGCGACTTTATGGAAGGAGCGCGAAACACCAATGGCAGAAGTAGTGCTCGAGCACATCGAGAAGATCTATCCGAACACGGAGCCGAAGAAAAAGAAGAAGCCCAAGAAGGGCCAGCCGGCCGAGCCGGAGAAGAAGTCCAACCTGAAGATCACGGACGAGGGCGTCGTCGCCGTCGAGGACTTCAACCTTAAAGTAGCCGACCGCGAGTTCGTTGTGCTCGTCGGCCCCTCCGGCTGCGGCAAGTCCACGACGCTGCGCATGGTCGCCGGCCTCGAGTCCATCACCCGCGGCACGCTCACCATCGACGGCGTGGAGATGAACGACGTGGCCCCGAAGGACCGCGACATCGCCATGGTCTTCCAGAACTACGCGCTTTACCCGCACATGACCGTGCGCGATAACCTCGCGTTCCCGCTGAAGCTCCGCAAGGTCGACCCCGCGGAAATCAACAAGAAGGTCGAAGAGGCCGCGCAGATCCTCGGCATCACGCAGTTCCTCGACCGCAAGCCCAAGGCCCTCTCCGGCGGCCAGCGCCAGCGCGTGGCCATCGGCCGCGCCATCGTGCGCGAGCCGAAGGTGCTCCTCATGGACGAGCCCCTCTCGAACCTCGACGCCAAGCTCCGCAACCAGATGCGCGCCGAGATCATCAAGCTCCGCCAGCGCATCAACACCACCTTCATGTACGTGACGCACGACCAAACCGAGGCCATGACCCTTGGAGACCGCATCGTCATCATGAAGGACGGCATCGTCCAGCAGATCGGCACCCCGCAGGACGTCTACGATCACCCGGCGAACATCTTCGTCTCCGGCTTCATCGGCGTCCCGCAGATGAACTACTTCAACGCCGACCTCAAGAAGGATGGCGACACCTACAGCGTGCTCGTCGAGGGCGTGACCATCGAGCTCCCCGAGGACAAGCAGCAGCGCCTTCGCGAGAACGGCGTGGAAGCCCAGCCGATCACCCTTGGCGCGCGCCCCGAGCACGTGTCCATCTACGACGGCAAGGGCGACCAATCGCACATGCTCTCCGGCGTGGTTGACGTGTCCGAGATGATGGGCTCCGAGGTCCACCTGCACTTGAACGTCGACGGCCAGGACGTCATCGTCATCGTGCCCACCACCGACGTGAACTTCACGTTCGAAAAGGGCGCCCTCGACGTGGGCAAGACGGTGAAGTTCACTTTCTCCGGCGCCGTCGTACACCTCTTCTCCAAGGAGACCGAGGAGAACCTCGAGTACAAGAATCAGGAACAGCACACGTTCGACCTGTAACGAGTAAGGAACGCTCACATGTGGAGGGGCCCTGCTGAAAGGCAGGGCCCCTCCTGCGTGGCGTTCCGGCGTGTTGTATGATGGGGCACGTTGGCGAGGGTCAAACCCCAATCGTCACAGAGACGGGTTGTGGCTCAGCTTGGTAGAGCGCTCGGTTCGGGACCGAGAGGTCGCTGGTTCAAATCCAGTCAACCCGACCAGCCAACACGGAAGGCCGGAAGTCTTCGCGACTCCCGGCCTTCTTGCATGAAAGTCAGGTGGAGCGCCATGAATGTGTGGAGGTTTCCTCCACTCGCGACTTTGGGCGCTCCGCGCGGATTCGCCGCCGATAATCGTGCCCAATGCCAGTGGCAATGCGAAGGGACGACCGATGAACGCAAAGGTGATGCGCTTCTACGAGCTGGTTTCGGGCGATATCGATCTGCAAGGCGAGCTCAACGAGGTCATTGGCATCGTAGAGCTCAGCAGGGACGAAGAGGTGTCGCGCCAAAACATGGCGTATGCGCTCGCGGCCTTTGCGCGCGCGCACGGGCTCGACCTTCAGGCAGAGGATCTCCTCATGGCAGATGAGGATGCCAGGAGCGAGCACGAGCTCTCGGAAGACGAGCTCATGGCCGTGGCCGGTGGCGCGAGCGATTGTATATGCCCGGTCATCGGCGCCGCGAATGGCTGCGGTTGCTTCTTCTACGGCCAAGGCAAGGATCAAGAGAAGTACGGGTCGCCCGGCTGCATGGGCGTGGGCGCGATGCCCAGCAAATAGCGAGATAGGAACCACATGTTTTACCGACTCAACCCCCGCTACCTCCTTCGAGGCTGGCAGCGGCTGCCCTATGGCCTCGTCGACCGCGAGACGGGGGTCGTCTCGTTCGTCTATAAGCGCCACTACGACGCGATCAACCTCGCCACGGGCAAGATCGATCTGAATCTCCCCGTCATCTCGCCGGAAGTGCGAGAGTCGGCGCGTGAGCTCGTGTCGTTTGGCGTGCTCGAACCCTGCGAGCGGGGCGAGGGAGCGCGAGATCCCGAGCAGGAGTACCGCTTCTTCGGCAACCGCTTCATCCAGTGCGCGCACTGGTCCATCACCGGCAAATGCAATTTCCGCTGCAAGCACTGCTTCATGAGCGCGCCGGACGCGAAGTTCGGCGAGATCAGCCACGAGCAGGCGCTCGATGTGATCGACCAGCTCGCCGATTGTGGCATCTACCAGGTGGAACTCACAGGTGGCGAGCCCCTCATTCGAAGCGACTTCATGGAGCTCGTGGACGCGCTCCGCGCGAAGGGCATCCACATCACCAACATCTACACGAACGGCGCGCTCGTCACGGATGAGCTCCTCGACGAGCTCGAGGCGCGCGGCGTGCGCTGCGCCTTCACCCTGAGCTTCGATGGCGTGGGCTGGCACGACTGGATGCGCGGCATCCCGGGCGCCGAGGCCATGGCGCGCAAGGCCTTCGAGCGCTGCCGCGCGCACGGCTTCCCCACCGCGGCCGCGATGGTGATCTTCGACAAGAACAAGGACGTCCTGCGCGAGACGGTGCGCGAGCTCGGCAAACTCGGCGTGAATTCGCTGAAGACGAACCCCGTGGCCACGGCGGGCGAGTGGGTGGAGCACGAAGACGACGGCACCCTCACGATGGACGAGATGTACCAGATCTACCTCGACTACATCCCCCAGTACTACGAGGACGGCCTGCCGCTTCAATTCCTCGATCTCGGCGGGTTCTTCAACGTGAGCCGCCAGCGCCCCGAGCAGTTCTGGGTGCCCGTCGAGCACCATTGCGAAGACCCCAAACGCACCTGCCTTTGCTCGAGCGTGCGCAACCAGGTCTACATCTCCGCCGACGGGCAGGCGCTGCCCTGCATGGCGCTCGCCGGCTCAGACGACGTGGCGCGCGAGGACTTCCCGAATATCTTCGACATCGGCCTCAAGGCCTGCCTTACCGATTCGCACTACATGAAATGCATAGACTACCGCGTGAGCGACTTCGCGGCGGCGAACCCCGAATGCGCCGAGTGCGAGTATCTGCTCAGCTGCATCGGCGGGTGCCGCGGCGCCGCGCTCGACGAGGACCCCACGTTCTACCTAGGCCCCGACCACGCCACCTGCGGCATCTTCAAGGGCGGTTGGATCCCGCGCATCAACGAGGTCGCGAGTGCGGCATCCGAGCGCTACCTCGCGGGCGTGGGCGCGAAGGAGTAAAGGAGCACGATGTTCTACAAGCTTAATGACGGAGTACTCCTCAGGGGTTGGAAGCTCCTTCCCTATGCCGTCGTCGAGGAGAAGACGGGTACGGCCGGCTTCCTGAGCAAGGACGCCTTCGAAGCGGCGCGCATGGCCACCGGCACCATCAACTACGACCTCCCGCTCATCTCGCCTAAGGTGCGCGAGGCGGCGAAGGCCCTCGCCGAGGCGGGCGTCCTCCACGAGCTCGAGCCCGGCGAGGCCACCGGCCTCCGCCCCGAGCAGGAGTACCGCTTATATGAGAGCCGCTACGTGGAGCGGCTGCACTGGTCCATCACGGGCAAGTGCAACTACCGCTGCAAGCACTGCTTCATGAGCGCGCCGGACGCCAAGCTCGGCGAGCCCACCCACGAGCAATGCATGGAGCTCATCGACGAGTTCGAGCGCTGCGGCATCTTCAACGTCTCGCTCACCGGCGGCGAACCGCTCGTGCGAAAGGACTTCCTCGAGATCGTGGACGCGCTCCTCGCGAAGGGCATCCGCATCTCGCAGATCTACTCGAACGGCAAGCTCGTGACGCCCAAGCTCCTCGACGAGCTCGAGGAGAGGGGCATCCACCCCGAGTTCAACATGAGCTACGACGGGGTCGGCTGGCACGACTGGATGCGCGGCGTTCCCGGCGCCGAGGAGGCGGTGGAACGCGCGTTCAAGCTCTGCCAGGAGCGCGGGTTCCCCACGGGCTCCGAGATGGCGATCCACGAAGGCTCCAAGGGCGTGCTTCGCGAATCGATCAAGCGACTCGGCGAGTGGGGGTGCAGTTCCCTCAAGACGAACCCGGTGATGCCGGTGGGGGAGTGGGAGGAGAACCGCCTCGGCATGCCCATCGAGCAAGACGAGATGTATCGCGTCTACCTCGACTACATCCCCGAGTTCTTCGAGGACGACATGCCGCTCGAGGTACTCAACCTCGGCGGGTTCTTCTTCGTGCGGCGCGAGCATCCGGAGAACTACATGATCGGGCTCGCTCGCAATTGCGAGCATCCCGACCAGCAGCTCCTTTGCGCGAGCACGCGCCTCATGGCCTATCTCTCGCCCGATGGCACGCTCCTTCCGTGCATTCCGATCGCGGGCAACGAGGAGGCCACGAAGGACTTTCCGAACGTGTTTGAGGAGGGGATTGCGGCGGCGCTCGACGATCCGCGGTATCGAAACGCCGTGGACTGCCGCGTACAAGCCTTCCTCGACGCGAATCCCGAGTGCCTCGAGTGCGAGTACATGCGGCAGTGCGCAGGGGGCTGCCGCGCCCACGCCCTCAACGAAGATCCCACGAACTACCTCGGCAAAGACCCCATCGTCTGCGACTTCTACAAGTCCGGCTGGTCGGAGCGAGTGAAAGAGGTGGCCGACGCCGCCCTCGCGACTTTGTAGGCTCCGTGCGGCTTCGATCGTTTTTTGAGCGGCCGATCGCCTCGTGCGATCGGCCGTTTTTCGCGCGACGCGAAGCTCGGCTACCATGGGGCATCGTGCGGGTGGTTCGTCTGCGCGCTGCGCGGGGGAGGTTTGTTCCATGGGGTGCCCCGAGAGGATTTCGTACGTGCTCTTCGACTTCGACGGCGTGATCGCCGATACGGAGCCGATTGGCCTCGACCTCGACCGCGCGGCCTACTCGAAGCTCGGCGTCGAGGTGTCCCTCAAGGACGCGATGTGCATCATCGGCACCGACGCGCAGGGCGTGGTGGCGGAGCTCTTCGCACGCCACGGCCGCCCTGACCTCACCCCTGAAGACTTCCACGCGGTGCGTGAGTCGGCGGACGTGATCTACGAGACGATGCTCGCCGAGCCCATGCCCGGCGCGAGGGAGGCGCTCGCCGCGCTTCGCGAACGCGGAATCGGCATCGGCCTCGTCTCCACCACCATCGCGAAGAACCTGCTCGTGGCCCTCGATCGCCTCAAGATGCTGCACTTCTTCGATGCCATCGTGGGCGGAGACATGGTGGTGCATAAGAAGCCCGCGCCAGACCCCTGGCTCGCCGCGCTCGGGCATCTCGGAGCCACGCCGGAAAACGCCATTGCCGTGGACGATTCGCCGACGGGCATCCGCTCCGCAAAGAACGCCGATCTCTTCGTCTGCGGATTCAAGGGCGGGAGCATCGAGCAGGACACCTCGCATGCGAACGTCGAGGTGGCGAACTTCTCCGAGCTCATCTCCCTCGTCGACAAGCGCAACGCTCGTGGCTGAGCACCCGTCCATCGACGAGGCCGCGTCTGAGCGGGAAAGCGGCTTGCGCCGGCTCCTCAACTCGCCCACGGCGAACAAGCTCGCGCTCCTCTCCGCGGCGCTCATCTGGGGCTTCTCGTTCTTCGTGATGAAGGACGTGACGGACGCCATACCCGTCTTCTGGCTCCTCTGCCTCAGGTTTGCCATCGCCGCCGTCGTGACGTTCGCGGTCTTCTGGCGCCACTTCTTTGCGCACCTCGACGCGCGCACCATCCGGTGCGGCATCGTGCTCGGGCTCTGCGTGTGGGCGGCCTACGCGTTCCAGACGGTGGGCGTGGTCTACACCACGCCCGGCAAGAACGCCTTCTTAACCGGCGTCTACGTGGTGCTCGTGCCGTTTGTGGCGTGGATCTTCCGCATGGGGCGCCCGAAGCCGCACGACCTCGTGGCGGCGGCGCTCTGCCTTGCGGGCATCGGCTTCACGGCGATGTCGAGCGGTCTCTCGATGAATCTCGGCGACGCGCTCACGCTCGTGTGCGCCGTCTTCTACGCGCTCGAGATCGTGATCGTGGGCAAGATGGGCCGCGAACTCGACGTGTGGGCGCTCACCATCTGGCAATTCGCGGTGATGGCGCTCTGCTCGGCGGTGTTCATGCCCTTCGAGCAGGCGCCCTCGGCGAGCGTCTGGACGGCGCCGCTCATCTTCCAGCTGCTCTTCCTCGGCGTCGTGTGCTCGTTCGTGTGCCTCGGAATCATGAACTACGCGCTCACGAAGATCCCCGTGGCGGAGGGCTCGCTCATCAGCTCGATGGAATCTCCCTCGGGCGTCTTCTTCAGCGTGCTCTTCGGGCGCGAGACCCTCACCCTTCGCATGGTGCTCGGCTTTTGCCTGATCTTCCTCGCGATGCTCATCTCGAACGCGTGGGATGCCTTCGCCTCGTGGTGGCGAGGGAGGCGCGAGCTGGCGCGAGGGGTGGGCTAGCGCGCGAGCGTTCCCGCGAACTCGATGACCTCCGCCACGGCCTCGGGCGTGGTGGCCCAGCTGCACACGAAGCGCACGACCCAGCGATCGTCAGGGAGCTTATCGAAGACCTCGCATCCGAACTCATCGCAGAAGCGCTGCCCCGTCTTTGCGGGGACGGTGAAGAACTGTTGGTTGGTGGGGGAGTCGGAAAACGCCTCGTAGCCAAGCTCGAGAAGACCTTGGCGAAGCTCCGCCGCCATCGCGTTCGCGTGGGCCGCGAGCCTCCACCAAAGCGCCTCGCCCTCGCCGCCCTCGAGCGCCGTCTCGAACTGCACGCCGAGGAGTCGTCCCTTCGCGAGGAGCCCACCCCGCTCTTTCTGGAGGTACGGGAAGGCTTCTTTGAGGCGAGGGTATTTGATGAGCACGGCCTCGCCGAAGAGCATGCCGTTCTTCGTGCCGCCGAGGGTGAGGGCGGCCACGCGGCTCGCGATGTGGCGAAGCGAGAGGTCGGAGCCCTCCGCGCAGAGGGCGTTCGCGAGTCGGGCGCCGTCCACGTAGACGGCGCAATCGTGCGAGTCCGCCCAATCGCACACGGCGTCGAAGCGCGCGCGGGTCCACATGCCGCCGAACTCCGTTGCATCCGTGAGGTACACGAGGCGGGGAAGCGTCATGTGGCGTCCGGTGGAGGTTTGGCGTTGCCACACGCGTTCGAGCTCCGCCACCGACACGAACGCGTCGTCATCACGGGTGGCGAGCATGGTGCGGCCCGTGGCGCCGATGGCGCCGGTCTCGTGTGTGTTGATGTGGGCGTCGTTCGCGCAGAGTACGCCCTCCCAATCGCGGAGCATACCGTTCACGCAGATGAGGTTCGCGGAGGTGCCGCCGACGCAGAACTCCACCATCGCGTCCGGCGTGCCGCAGACGTCGCGCACGAGCTTGCGCGCGCGTTCACAGTGGGGGTCGCCCTCGGTGTAGCCCGCCGTCTGCTCGAAGTTCGTGTCCGCGAGGGCCTGGAGGATTTCCGGCGCCGCGCCTTCCGAGTAGTCGTTCCTGAAGCTCTGGCTCGCCATGGCCCCTCCAATTCCCGTGCACATCGTGCGCTCCGAGCATAGCAAGACACTAGGGACGGTTCTTCTGTCTTGCGATCTGGTGACGAGTCTCGAACAGATCGCGAACGCGCTGCGAGCGCGGGCGCGCACCCCTCCTATACTGCGCTTGCGCAGCGTATCTGCCAAGGAAGGGATGGATCATGGAGAAGAAGGACATCGACTGGGAAGCGTTGGACTTCGGCTACCACCAGACTGACTACTCCTATGTGTGCGACTACGAGAGAGGCGCGTGGGGCGAAGGCGGGCTCACCACGAGCCACACCGTCACGCTGAGCGAGTGCGCGACCGTCCTGCACTACTGCCAGGAGGTCTTCGAGGGCCTCAAGGCCTATTCCACCCAGGACGGCAGGATCGTGTGCTTCCGCCCCGATCTCAACGCCGAGCGCATGGAGGAATCCGCGCGGCGCCTCATCATGCCGCCCTTCCCCAAGGAGCGCTTCCTCGAGGCGGTGCGCGAGGTCATCAAGGCGAACGCCGCGTGGGTGCCGCCGTTTGGCACGGGCGGCTCCCTCTACCTCCGGCCCTTCATGTTCGGCACGGGCGACACGCTCGGCGTGAGGCCCTCGAGCGCCTACCAGTTCCGCATCCTCGCCACGCCGGTGGGCCCGTACTTCAAGGGAGGCGTCGCGCCGGTGCGCATCATCGTCTCCGACTACGACCGCGCCGCGCCCCACGGCACCGGCTCCGTGAAGGCGGGGCTGAACTACGCGATGAGCCTCTGGCCACACGAGATGGCGACCTCGCAGGGCTATGACGAGGCCCTCTACCTCGACGCCGCCACACGCACCTTCGTGGAGGAGACGGGCGGCGCGAACGTGATCTTCGTGGATTTCGACGGGCGCCTCGTGGTGGCGAAGTCCGTGAGCAACTCGATCCTTCCCTCCATCACGCGCAGGAGCCTCGTCACGGTGGCGCGCGAGATGCTCGGCATGGAGGTCATCGAGCGGCCGGTGCGCTTCGACGAGCTGGGAAACTTCGCGGAGTGCGGGCTCTGCGGCACCGCGACCGTCATCGTGCCCGTGGAGAGCATCTGCGACTACGACACGGAGTACGTCTTCAACGGCGGCTCGGATGAGATGGGCCCCGTGCTGGGCAAGCTCCGCGAGACGCTCCTCGGCATCCAAGAGGGCGTGATAGAGGGCCCCGAGGGCTGGGTCGTGGAGATCTGCAAGGCGTGAGGCCCGCGCGTAAGGCGCGTGGATTGATCGCACTGGTGCCCTGGCCTCGCCGCTGGTTCATAATCTCCTCGCACGCACGAACTCGGAGATCTCCAAGGAGGATCCATGGCCAGCGGCAAGCCCAACCCCGCCCGCAAGCCCGAGGGTACGGAGGACCTCTACGGCGCTTCCATGCGCGCGTGGGTGCGCATGCGGGAGGTGGCGGGGCGCGTCTTCGGCGCATGGGGCTACGACCCCGTGGAGACGCCCGCCATGGAGCAGCTCGACGTCTTCGTCCATGGCCTCGGCCAAGCGACCGACGTCGTGCGCAAGGAGATGTTTCGCGCCATCACCTCGACGAACCTCGCGACGGTTATCGCCGAGGGAGGCGAGGGCACGCTCAAGGCGAGCCGTCGTCTCGCGCTTCGCCCGGAGGGCACGGCCGGCTTCGTGCGCGCGGCCATCGAGCACACCTTCGTGCCGCAGGGCGCGAGCTGCGTGAAGAGCTGGTACGCGGGCCCGATGTTTCGCGGCGAGCGCGTGCAGAAGGGGCGCCTGCGCCAGTTCCACCAGATCGGCGCGGAGTGCCTGGGCTCCGATGATCCCGCGCTCGACGCCGAGCTCATCATCATGCTCATGGACTTCTATCGCGCGCTCGGGCTCCCCGAGGGGGCGCTTCGCCTGCGCCTGAACTCGATGGGCGATTCCGCGTGCCGCCCCGCCTATCGCGAGCTCGTGCGCGGTTTTCTCCTCGAGCATAAAGGCGAGCTTTGCGAGGAGTGCGTGGCGCGCGCGGACACGAACCCGCTACGCGCCTTCGACTGCAAGAACGAGGGCTGCCAGAGGGTGATGTCCGCGGCGCCCGCCTCGGCGGACCATCTCTGCGGCGACTGCGCCGAGCACTACGCGAAGGTGAAGGCGCGTCTCGACGAGGCGGGCATCGCCTACGAGGAGGATCCGACGCTCGTGCGCGGGCTCGACTACTACACGCGCACGGTCTTCGAGGTGGAGGCGCTCACGGGAATGGGCTCGCAGGCCGCGATTGGGGGCGGAGGCCGCTACGACGGGCTCGTGGAGCTCGAGGGCGGAAAGCCCACGCCCGGCCTCGGCTTTGCCGTGGGCTTCGAGCGAATCCTCATCGCCCTCGAGGCGCTCGGCGTGGAGCTCGGGGGCGAGGAGCCGCCCTGCGTCTACGTGGCCTCGGCGGGCCACGAGCCCGAGCTCGAGAACGCCGTCTTCCGGGCGTGCCTCGCGCTTCGCAGGGAGGGCGTCCGCACCGAGCGCGATTATCAGAATCGCTCGCTGAAGTCCCAGTTCAAGCAGGCTGACAAGGCGCACGCGGCACTCTGCGTGGTGGTGGGTTCGGATGAGCTCGCGGCGGGCGAGGCGACGCTTCGCGACATGGCCACCCACGAGCAGACGCCGGTGGCGCTTGACGCGCTCGCGCGCGAGGTGGCGCGTCGCTTCGCCGCTCTCACGGCGCCCGGGGAGCGCGGAGAGTGATCTTCCACGAGATAGGAAACCCCGCTGGCCCCACGGTGGTGTTGCTCGGCCCCGAGATGGCGGGATGGTGGTCGATGGCGCCGCTCTCGAAGCGCCTCACGAACGACTTCCTCTGCGTGCTCGCCGGCCACAACGGCTATGGCGAGGCGCACGTAACGCCCTTCACCACGGTCGAGGCCGAGGGGCGCGAGCTCGCGGAGTGGATCGCCACACATGCGCAAGGCGGCCGCGCGCGGGCGATCGTGGGCGTCGGGCTCGGCGGCCAGGTGGCGGTGGAGGCGCTCTGCGAGGACTCCCGCATCGCGGAGAGGGCGGTCTTCGGCGACGTGCTCTGCGTGGAGAGCCCCGGCTCGAAGGGCACGGCGTGGCTGAACGGCACGTTCTGGCGCTTCATCCCCACGCGCAAGAACTACGCGAAGGGGCAGATGGACGCCTATGGCATCCCGCGCGCGATGCTCGACGTCTTCATGCGCGACGCAAAGGCCACGCCAAAGGAGACCGTGCGGGCCCAAACGCTCGCGGTGGAGAAATGGCGCGTGCCCAAGGACATCCGCGCCATCACGTGCCCGGTGCGCGTGACCTGCGCGGGGTTGCAGTCGGGCCCGAGGCGCGAGAGCGGCGAGGCGCTCGCGCGCGCCATTCCCGGCGCCGAGCTCGATGTCCAACGCGACCTCTCGAGAAACGAGCTCTATCTGCAATACCCAGATCGAGCCGCCGAAACGCTCATCCCTTGGCTCAATAAGTAATACCTGCGCCCTATACTCGGTAAGCGAGGCTTCATCGAGCACAAGGGGGCGGCTATGGCGGACATGCGCGGGATCTACACGAACCTCACGGCCATTCGTCGTCGCGTGTTTGCCGAGGTCGCGCGCCTCGCCTACACGGTGGAGCCCGGCAACTACGGCTGGATCGACGAGATCCCCTACGAGATCATCCCCGGCGACGTGGCCACGTATCGCGAGAGCGTGTTCCTCGAGCGTGCGATCGTCTCCGAGCGCGTGCGCCTCGCCATGGGCCTCCCGCTCTCGCCAGTGGACCGCCCGAGCCGCGTTTCCGATGGCATCGCCGAGGCCCTGAAGCCCGAGACCTACTACGAGCCCCCGCTCGTGAACATCATCAAGTTTGCGTGCAACGCCTGCGCCGAGCACTCCTACAAGGTCTCGAACCAGTGCCAAGGCTGCCTCGCGCACCCGTGCCGCGAGATCTGCCCCACCGGCGCCATCACGTTCGTGGAGCATAAGGCGCACATCGACCAGGAGAAGTGCATCAAGTGCGGGCGTTGCAAGGACGTGTGCCCCTACACGGCGATCATCCATCGCGAGCGCCCGTGCGCCGAGGCCTGCGGCATGCACTGCATCGGCTCGGACGAGCAAGGACGCGCTGATATCGACTACGATCGATGCGTCTCTTGCGGCCAGTGCCTCGTGAACTGCCCCTTCGGCGCCATTGCCGATAAATCCCAGCTCTTCCAGGTGATCGCCGCCATCCGGAGCGGTGCCGAGGTGATCGCCTGCGTGGCGCCCGCGTTCGTGGGCCAGTACGGCGGCCGTGGCGAGGTGGGCAAGCTCCGCGCCGCGTTCAAGATGCTCGGTTTCTCCGGCATGACGGAGGTGGCCATCGGCGCCGACCTCTGCGCGCTCCAGGAGAGCGAGGACTTCCTCGAGGAAGTGCCGAGCGAGCTCCCCTTCATGGGCACGAGCTGCTGCCCCGCGTGGAGCTCGATGGCGAAGATGGACTTCCCCGAGCACGCGAACTGCATCTCCATGGCGCTCACGCCGATGACGCTCACGGCCAGGCTCGTGCGCGAGCGGCATCCAGAGGCGAAGATCGTCTTCGTGGGGCCGTGCTCCGCGAAGAAGCTCGAGGCCATGCGCACGAGCGTGCGCTCCGAAGTGGACTTCGTGCTCACATTCGAAGAGGTCGCCGGCATGTTCGAGGCCAAAGGCTTCAAATACGCTGACATCTCCGAGCCCATGGGCGACGACTTCGAGGACGCGTCCTCCGATGCGCGCGGTTTCGCGGTGGCGGGCGGGGTGGCCAACGCGGTGGTGAACGCCGTGAAGCGCACGCACCCCGGGCGCGAGGTGCAGGTGGTTGGCGCCGAGGGGCTCGACGCGTGTCGAAACATGATGAAGCAGGCGGTGAAGGGCGACTACGACGGCTACCTCCTCGAGGGCATGGCGTGCCCCGGCGGATGCGTGGCGGGCCCGGGGACGCTCCTCGGTATCCGCAAAGCTCAGGGCATGATCAAGGTCTATCAGCGCCGTTCGCCCTTCAAGGACGCGACGGAGAATCCGTATCGCGAGGAGATCGACCACCTCATCAAGGAGAAGAACGGGGCCATCAAGCTCGACGAGGAGTTCGCCCAGCTCGATGACGTGGCACACGATGGTGCCGAGGGCCCGAATGGATCGGCGATCGCATGAGCGAGGGTGTGCCTGCGGGAGTCGCGCTCGACGCCGAAATGCCCGACGCCGAGAAGGTGCGAAGCATCTCCGAGCGCTTCGATCTCTTCGTCTCGCTCATCTGCCAGCTCAACCGCTCGATTCGCCGCATCAAGGGCTTCGAGATGCGCGCGATGGGCCTTCGCGGCGTGCACGTGATGATCCTCTTCCATATGAACCTCCACCCCGAGGGGCTTACGCAGACGCGCCTCGCCACGCTCTGCGCGGAAGACAAGGCCACCATCTCGCGCGCGGTGCAGGATCTCACGGAGATGGGCGTGATCGCGAGCGATCCCTCCACGCTCAACCGTCGCAATGTGAAGCTCACGCTCACGGAGCACGGCAATGAGCTCGCGGGAGGCTTGGGAGAGCGCATCCGCAATGCCGTGGAGGCGGGCGCCGCGGGGCTCCCCGACAAGGCGCGCGACCTTCTCTACTCAATGCTCGAGCGCGTGAACGACAACCTCGCGGCCTACCTCGCCTCGATGGAGGGTCGCCGCTCCGTGAAGGGCGCCGTGTAAGCTCCGAACTCGCATCAGTTTGGTTGCTCGGATGGCAAGGTCTCGGATGCGCGAGATATCCAGACTCGCTTCTAATTGATTGACTCGGATGATCAGGTCTTGGATGCGCGTGGGCTTCGCGCGTCCGAACCGCCGCCCATCCGCAGAGTAAGAAAGCAGCTCAAGGCATGTGCCCTGAGCTGCCGCAAGATTGCGCCGTTTCGCGAGGGGAACTGCTACACGCTCGCGTAGAACGTGGCGTCGTTGAAGAGCTCGCGAATGCTCGGGCCGTTGTCCACCTGCACGGCGCCGATGAACTCGTCGATGTTGTTCACGATATCGGAACAGTCGCAGTAGTGGTTCTTCTCGTTCAGCTTGGTGGTGTCCTGCGCACGCCAGTAGTGCTTTTTCACGTCGGTGAGGTAGTAGAGCTTGTCGTTTGCCTCCATGTAGGCCGAGTGGTTATTCCGGAGGTAGTCGGCGAGATCATCGAACTCGAGCTCCAAGGCCTCATCAGCGCGCACACCCATAGCTGCCACCTTTCTGGAGGGCGAAATCCAACGGCGCCTCAAGGGACGCCTCGTAGCAAATCAATCTACAGGATAGCCAGCACCGCGCGCGTGAGGTTTCGCGGGGCGGCATCTCCACAGCTACTCCGATTCATCGCGTCATCCGAGCTCGCGCGCCCCGGAATCCCACTCGGCGAGCGGCGCGCACACGGGCTTGCTATGCGAGGAGGCGCGCCTCGAGCTCGCCTATGTTTTCGCAGAACTCCGCGCCGCCCGCGGCTTCGAGCTGCGCGCGGCTGCGAAAGCCCCAGAGCACGAGGATGAAGGGAAGGCCGGCGGCGGTGGCGGTCTTGATGTCGACCTCGGAATCCCCCACGTAGACAGCCTCCGCGGGGCCCACGCCCATCTCGCGAAGCACGATCCCCACCATCTGCGGGTTCGGCTTGCGCGGCACGTCGTCTCGCTGTCCGATGACGGCGTCGAAGATGCCGGGGAAGTTGCGCTCGGCCAAGTGGCGGGCCTCGCGGTCGCCCTTGTTCGACACCACGGCGAGCTTGAGGCCCGCGGCCTTGAGCACCTCTAGGAGCTCGGGGATGCCGTCATAGGGCGTGGTGTGGTCGGCGTAGTGCACGGCGTAGTGCTCGCTGAACGATTGGAACACCCGCTCGACCACCTCGTCGCTCGTGCCGGGCGGGCAGGAATTGCGCATGAGGTTGCGGTAGCCGTTGCCCACCGTCTGGCGCACCTCGTCGAGCGTGCGGGGCGGGAAACCTTCGGCCTCGAGCGCCTGGTTGAGCGAGATCTTGAGGTCCTCGAGCGTGTTCAGGATGGTGCCGTCCATGTCGAAGACCACGGCGGGGTAGGCGGGCATGCGAGCTCCTAGCGCAAGCGATGGATGGGTCGAGGAAAGTCTAGCGGCCAGAATCATGGGGGTTTCCCCTCACCACGTCCTTCACGAGGTAGATCGGGCGCTGCTTGCCCTCAAGGTAGGCGCGGGCAAGGTATTCGCCAATGATGCCGAGCATGAGGAGCTGGATGCCCCCAAGGAGGAGCACCACGCCGATGGTGGTCACGTACCCAGGCGTCTCGATGCCCACTATGAGCGCGCGAATGACGATCACCAGCATGTAGACGATGGCGAAGATCGACACCGCGAATCCCAACACCGTGGCAAGGCGAAGCGGCTTCACCGAGAAGGCGAAGGCGCCGTCCATTGCGTAGGAGACGGATTTCCTGAACGAAAACTTCGACTCCCCGGCCGCGCGCTCCCTCGGAATATAGGGATAGGGAAGCGTGGTGAAGCCCACCCATGCGAAGATCCCCTTCGTGAACCGCAGCGCCTCGGGCATGGAGAGGATCGCGTTCGCCACATGCCTCGTGAACACTCGAAAGTCGCTCGCGTCCTGCACGACGTCCATGTCGGAGAGCCAGGAAAGCACATGGTAGAACGCACGGTGGAGCGACTGGCCTGGGCCGGGACGGCGCTCGCTTTGGTAGGCGGCGACGCAATCGACCTCGGGGTTTTCGCCAAGGAGCCTCACCATGGCGAGGGCATCCTCGGGGGATTGTTGGAGATCCGCGTCGATGATCCCCATGACCTCGCCCGTGGCGTGCTCGAGTCCTGCGTAGACGGCGGCGTCCTTGCCGAAGTTCCTCGAGAACCGAATGCCCTGCACGCAGGTGGTACCGCCCGAGATGGCCGCCTCTGCCGCCACGTCCTGGATCGCCGCGAAGGTGCCCTCCTTGGAGCCGTCGTCCACGAACACGAGCTCAAGGGGCATGCCAGCTCCGGAGAAGGTGGCATCCATCTCGTGGTAGAGCCGCTTCACGTTCTCGGCCTCGTTGTAGCAGGGCACGATGAAGGAGACGAGCGAGGGAGACTGCGGCGCGCTCACACGAACACCACCTTCCTGTAGAGCACGAAGTTCCAGAGCACGATGCACACCATTGTGAGCCCCTTGGCAATGTACGACGCCATGCCCGCGTCGACGAGCCAACCGATGGTGAAGGTGGAAAACGCGGTGTTCAGGGCGAAGAGCAGGAGGTAGAGCACGAGGCTTCGGGCGAAGCTCGTCGATCCCTTGAAGGCCACGGTGCCGTTGAGCGCGAAGTTCACGACGGTGGCCACGCACACGGCGCAGATGTTGGCGGGGGCGAGAGCCACCCCAAGCCAGAGGAGCAGCTCGAAGAGGACGAGCTCCAAGAGCGCGGTGCCCACACCCACGGCAACGTAGGCGATGCCCTGCCTGAGGAGAGGGGGCACGCCTTGCTGCTGGTCGTGGTCAGTGAGCTCGCTCATGGTCCCATGATATCAATGGCGTCCTCGCCCCCAATGCCCCTTGTGCGTATCGCAGATGCACCGCGATGGTGCAGAAGCGCTCGCGGCCGACGAGGCTTCGCTCAGTTCGCCTTCGTCTTGGACTCCGATGACGTTACGGCGGCGTAGGCGGGGCTGTAAATGGGGAGTCTTATGTCCGTCCACCCAGTCGGCGCTTCTCCTACGGCCATGATCTCGCCATCTGTCCGAAGTCCCATCGCCCCGTAGAAATCGCTCGAGATTTCTACGATGTCCGTCCACGACTCCATATCACCATCGGTGAAACCCATCGTGTACTCAACGGTCCCATCAGAGCGCACGGCACAGGTGCTAAGAAATCCCGCGTCTATTTGGACGATATCCGTCCAGTCGGATACCTCCGTCTGCCCGTAATCGCCGTCACTCTTCGTCATGGATGTCGAGATGACCGTGCCGTCGGAGAGGAGTCCGACGGTGTGATAGGTGCCTGCCGCCACTTGGGTGACATTCCTCCAAGCGGAAACATCACACGCGCCATACGAAGCATCCCCGACTACGACCACCGTTCCATCAGAGCGTAGGCCGACTGTCGTGTACGCGTTCGCATCCACCTGAACGATGTCAGTCCAGCCGGAAACATCCGTTTGGCCCACATCGAGCACATTCGAATCAGGCTTATCGGGGTCGATTGTGGTGGAGACAACGGTGCCGTCGGAACGCAAGCCCACCGTATGATTGCTACCAGCGGCCACTTGAACGATATCCGTCCAGCTGGACACATCGAACTGGCCGTAGTCATTGTCGTGGTTCCCGATGACGACCACGGTCCCGTCTGAGCGAAGGCCCACCACGTGATCGATTCCCACTGCCACCTGAGTGATGTCGCTCCAAGACGAAGCGTCGAACTCGCTTGATTCGGACCACGCGGTAACGTCTTGGTTATTCCGTATATAGCCAGAGATTGCCACGGTGCCATCAGATCTCACGGCCGCGGCACCATATGTTCCGACCGCGATCGTCTGACCATAGGGATTTGTTTCAGCTTGGGTGTCTCCATGCGCGCCGAGCGTGAACCAGAGGACGATTCCCACGACGACAACCACCACCGGGATGCCCACCACGGCGAGCCAGAAGATCGGCGTCCTCCGCTTTGGATTGTGCTGAGCGTCGGGCACAACTGGCGTTGCCTGCGGCTCCGCAGCTCTTGCATTCCCAGTTGTCGGCGTAGGCTCTGGAGCTGCTACCGCGGTCCCGCACTTCGGGCAGAACTTCGCCCCGTCGGCCAGTCGGTTTCCGCACTTTGGGCAGAACATCTTGACTTCCCTTCCACACGGGCACGCCAAAATCAATGCGAACGCCCAGAGTCTAAGCGGGTATTCATCCGTGGTCACTCCATTCGCCGCAGCGAGCCTTGCGGTGTAGTTCGAGACGCAGTTTGCCTTACGGTGTACGGTGCCGTTGCCATGGCAAAGCTTGCGGTGTATGAAAACGCCACTGCCACGCTTACGGTGTGCGAAATCTGGCGGCTTGCGTACACCGCAAGAAGCCCCGTGCCACGAAATACACCGCAAGGACCTCTGTGGCATCGTATCGAGCACCAGAAGGGCCGTCTCAGTCTCTCCCTTCGCCACAAGCGCATCCTCGATGAGCGCGGATGCCTCGCGCTGCTCGCATCGCGGTAGGCGGCGGCCGCTAAGAGGGCCCCATCGCGGTATTTGCCTCGAACCATCCACCGCTCGTGGAGCGATCACCCGTGTCAAGCTTTTGTGGAATCCGCTGGTTGAGGGGTGGGGGTGGAAGCGGCCCATATAATCCCTTCGAAGAGACATCGCGACGCTGTTCGCCTTAGCGGCGGGAGGCTGCGTGGGGTGCCCGCTCGGCTCGCGACGTCACGACGATCAGGAGGAGCGCTCGTGAAACTTCTGAAGGAAAAATCGCATCTATTCGGGTGTGGCCTGGTGGCCTTGGCGATTACCTTGTTTGCGGTCGTGTTCGCTGCCCCGACGCCCGCGATGGCGGACGAGCAGAATGAGCCGGTCGTCCTCACGCCCGATACCCATAGTTTCATTGGCTACCCGCACCACCGCGAGCCTTGGCCCAACGAAGACGGTTCGCCCGTGGAATACCCCTTCATCGTCGAAGACGATCGCATTGATGTCGAGTTCGGCATGGAGGCGGACGACAGCGCCGCGCCCCATGGCTACGTGCTTTGGCAGCTCTTTGACGAGACCGGTAAGGAGGTCTTTTCGGCCTACCTCATGGGGTTTGGGTATGGATACGCCAGCAACGGCTTCGGCTTCGTTCTCGATGCAGGCACGTACACCCAGAGGCTCACGCAGGTTGGCTGTGAGGGAACGCAGGTGAACATTAGCCTGATCGCCTACACCGACCCAGACACGTGGGTTTGGCCGGGACCACGAAAGGCCCAGTCCATCACCGTGGGCTCGACGGTGGACGGCAAGCTCACCGATTCCTATGACGTCACCCTCGATGGCAACGAAACGGCCACGAGGTACTTCAAGGATTTCCAATTCGAACTCGATGAGCCGACCGACATCAAGGTGACGGCTCTTCCCCGTATCGGCGAGGCACGGCTCTCCTTGCTGGATTCCGAGGGGAATCTCCTGAGGTCGGCCCTAAGCGTCTATGACGAAGAGCAGGATTCACCACGCGCCATCACCCTCGACTGCGGAACGCTCGCCGCGGGCACGCACTACCTCCGCTACGAGGCCACCGAGGGCCCTGACGGCAACCCCAGTGCCCAGAACCGCGAGTTCAACCTCTCCACGCAGGCGGGGCGCGCGGTCTACCGCATGTATAACCCGTACACGGGCGAGCATTTCTTCACCACCTCCGCCGACGAGCGAGATTCCACGCGCGCTTATGGTTGGGACTACGAGGGGGTCCTGTGCGTGACGCCGATCACGTCCGACTACCCGATCTACCGCCTCTACAACCCCAACAACGGCGACCACATGTACACGGCATCGCAGGCAGAGTACGACAAGCTCGAATCCCTTGGCTGGCAGAAGGAAGACGTCGCCTTCTATTCGGTGGATGATCCCGCGGCGAAGGCCGAAAGCTTCAGTGGCGTGGCCATCGAGCGGTTCTTCAACCCCTATAGCGAAGGTGGGGGGAGCCACCACTTCGTGAACTCCGACGTGAGGGGCCAAGCTGAGTCCAAGCAGCTCGCCGCGTCTGGATGGAACGAAGAGAGCACGGGCTGGACGGCCATCGACGTACTCGGGGTCCTGGGACTAGGCAACTAGGCCGATCCTCCACGCGCGTGTATCGCAAAAGAGGGCGGTACCGGACGCGAGTTCCGGTACCGCCTTTTTGCCTCTCGGCTTTGGGATCGGCGAGGCGATCGCGGAGGCGGGGCGAAGGCGCGACGTTGCCTGCCCCGCGATCCCGGTGTGATGCGCGCTCCGCGCTATCCCACGAGGGAGAAGCCGGCGCTCCTCGCGGGGACGGTGACGGTCGAGCCGCTCACGGCGCAAGGGTCGCCGAATTCGTAGATCGTCTCGCCCGGCACCATGCCCTCGGGCACGTCGAAGGCGGCCGGCGTCGCGGACGGGTTCAGCACCACGAGCACCTGCTCTCCGCCTTCGCGTACCTCGCCGTCTGGGCCCACTTCGCGTCGCACATAGGCAAGGGGGTACGCGTCCTTTTCGGCAAAGACGAACTCCACGTCGCCCCTGCTCTGGAGCGCCGGATGCGCCCGGCGGATCTCGATCAAGCGCCGCACGCGGTGGAGGAGCGAACCCTCGTCGTCGAGCTCGGCGGCCACGGTCGGACGCGCGGGATTCGGGTCGAGGGGGATGTAGAGCTCCTCCGCGGGCGCGCTCGAGAATCCGGCGTTCAGGCTCGAGTCCCACTGCATCGGCGTGCGCGCGCCCGTGCGCCAGTAGGAGCCCTCCACGGAGTGGAGCCCCCTCACGTGATCCATGCCGATCTCGTCTCCGTAGTAGATGAAGGGGGCGCCCGGCATGGAAAGCAAGAACGCGAAGCTCATCTCGAGGAGCTCCGCGGGGATGTGCCCCGCGAGGCGATCCATGTCGTGGTTTCCGGAGGGGATGCACATGAGGCCCTTGCCGCCGGAGGCCGCGCGGCTCTCCTCGTAGCGGCAGACGAACGCGCTCACGTCGCCCTCGCCCGCGAAGAACGGCTTCTCCACTCGGAAGAGGTCGTTGTAGTGCGACGGCCCGAAGTGGAGCAGGAAATCCATGTCGAAGCCGCCCTGGAGCGAGTGGTCGGGGTTGCCCCACTCGCTGATGAGGATGGCCTCGGGGTACGTCTCGTCGAGGAAGGCGCGGAGATCCTGCCACACCTTGATCGTCGCCTCCTCGCCCTCGTCTTCCTTCACGAGCGAGTGCGCCATGTCGCAGCGGAAGCCATCGCAGCCGAGCGCGAGCCAAAACGCCATGATGTCCTTCATCGCCTGGCGTGTGGCCATGGGGCCGGGCGCGTCCACCGATTGCTGCCACGGCTCATCGGGATCAGGGCTCGCGTAGCCGTAGTTCAGCGCGGGTTGGTGCGAGAAGAAGTTCGTGGCTACCGAGCCGTTGCGCTCGGAGATGCCCTTCAAGGTGCCCATCCCCTTCACGTCTTTCCAGATGTTGTCCGTCCACACGTAGCGGTCGGTGAACTCGTTCGGCGTGGCGCTCATGGAGGCGAGGAACCACGGGTGGTCGGAGGAGGTGTGGCCGGGCACGAGGTCGAGGATCACGCGAAGGCCGCGGCTGTGCGCCTCGTCGAAGAGCCGGCGAAGGTCCTCGTTCGTGCCGTAGCGCGGCGCCACGCGGCAGTAATCGGAGACGTCGTAGCCGGCGTCGCGGAAGGGCGAGACGAAGCACGGGTTCAGCCAGATCGCGTTGCACCCGAGGTAGGCCACGTAGTCGAGCTTGTTGATGATGCCCTGCAGGTCGCCGATGCCATCGGCGTTCGTGTCGCGAAAGGACTGCGGGTAGATCTCGTAGAACACGGCGTCGTCGAGCCAGGTGGCGGTGGTGGGCATCGAACCTCCTTGGGTGTGGCACGGGTTTTGGGGAAAGATTGGAACCGTTCGCCAAGTGTAGGGGAGCGAAGCCGTCGCGCACCCGAGCGTGTGCTAGGGTGGACGCACTTGAAAACTGCATACTCGCGCAATTCGAGATAGAGGCGCACCGAGCAAACAGTAGCTCGCCCAGAAGGGTCATCGCCGACCGTCGGGCTTGCGAAAGGTGCCGGTGCCGAAAGCACGCGCCAGGCGAAGGCGCGGAGCTTGGGCCGGAGGAGAAGATCCTCCGGACTGTCGTCCCAAGGACGGAGGGCTATCGGAATCGCCGTGCGGTCTCAAGCACCACGCGCGTTTTCGGCAGCCGATATTCCTCGATATCGGCTGCTTTTTTGTGTTTCAGGCGAGTGTGCACGCGCGCAGGCACGGCGGAGAAAGGACGGGCACCATGGCAGAGGCGATTTTCACGGGAGCGGCGACGGCCATCATCACGCCATTTCGCGATGGCGAGGTGGACTTCGAATCGTTTGGAAGGATCATCGATTGGCAGATCGAGAGCGGGATCTCGGCGCTCGTGGTCTGCGGCACCTCGGGAGAGGCATCGACGCTCGTCGATGCGGAGCACATTGCGACCATCGAGTATGCAGTCAGGCGCGCCGCGGGGCGCGTGCCCATCATCGCGGGCACGGGCTCAAACGACACCGCGCACGCGATCAGGCTCTCGCGCGCCGCGTGCGACGTGGGCGCCGACGCGCTCCTGCTCGTGACGCCCTACTACAACAAGACCTCGCAGCGCGGGCTCATCGAGCTCTACACGAGCGTGGGCGATGCGGTGGACCGCCCGATCATCCTCTACAACGTGCCGTCGAGGACGGGCATGGCCATCGCGCCCTCCACCTACGCCGCGCTTGCGGACCATCCGCGCATCGTCGGCATCAAGGAGGCCTGCGGAAACATCTCCGCCATCGCCGAGACGGCGGCGCTCGTGGGGGATCGCCTCACGCTCTACTCCGGAAACGACGACCAGATCACGCCGATCCTCGCGCTCGGCGGCGTGGGCGTGATCTCCGTGCTCTCGAACGTGCTTCCTAAGGAGACGAACGAGATCTGCCGCCTCTTCGCGGCGGGGCGTGTGCGCGAGGCCGCGGAGCTGCAGCTTCGCCTCATGCCGCTCATCAAGGCGCTCTTCAGCGACGTGAACCCGATTCCCGTGAAGGAGGCCATGGCGATGATGGGGTGGTGCAGGAACGAAGTGCGCGGGCCGCTCGTGAACATGGATCCCGCGGCGCGCGAGGTGCTGCGCGGGCGCATGATCGAGGCGGGCGTCGAGCTCGCGGAGTAGGGGATAAGGCAGATGAAGATCATCTTGAATGGCGCCGCGGGGCGCATGGGGCGCGTGGTCTCCGAGCTCATCCACGAAGATCCGACGCTCGAGCTCGTGGCGGGCGTGGATCCGATGGCGGGCGACGAGGCGGGCATCGCCACCTCGCTTGACGCGGTGGACGCCGCGGCCGACGTGCTCGTCGACTTCTCGAACCACGAGGCCACGCGCGCTCTCGTGGACTACGCCGTCGCGCGCGACATCCCGCTCGTGATCGCCACCACGGGGCAGACGCCCGAGGAACTCGCGCTCATCAAAGACGCGGCCGAGCGCGTCCCCGTCTTCTTCGCGTCGAACTACTCGCTTGGCGTCGCGCTTCTCGCGAAGCTCGCGAAGATCGCGGCGGAGTTCCTGCCGAATCCCGAGGTGGAGATCGTGGAGACCCATCACGATCAAAAGCTCGACGCGCCGAGCGGCACGGCGCTCACCCTCGCGCGCGTGGTGCGGGAGGCCATGCCGGGCTCAAAGATCGTCATCGGCCGCGAGGGGCTCCACAAGCGCGACCGCGGCGAGATCACGGTGCACTCGCTTCGCCTGGGGCATGTGACGGGCGTGCATGAGGTGATCATCTCCTCCGGAAACGAGATGGTCTCGCTCACGCATACGGCCGAGAGTCGCACGCTCTTTGCGGAGGGCGCCCTCGCCGCCGTGCGCTTTCTCGCGGGCAAGGAGCCGGGGCTCTACTCGATGGAGGACCTCGTGGAAGGGGCGAGCGCGTGAACATCTCCTTCACCAAGATGCAAGGTGCGGGAAACGACTACATCTACCTCGATTGCTTTGACGGGGAGCCGGAAGATCCCGCGGGCATTGCGCGAGCGATGAGCCCGCGTCGCACCTCGGTGGGCGCGGACGGGCTCGTGCTCATCTGCCGCTCCGAGGTGGCGGACGCGAAGATGCGCATGTTCAACGCCGATGGCAGCGAGGGCCTCATGTGCGGGAACGCCATCCGCTGCGTGGCGAAGTACCTGGGCGATCGCGGCATCGTGCGCGCGAACCCCATGACGATCGAGACGCGAAGTGGCGTCAAGAAGGTCAGGGTTTATCGCGACGCGAATGGGGCGGTGCGCGAGGCGTCGGTGGACATGGGGCACGCGTCGTTCGCCGCGGCGGACGTGCCCGTTGTCTGCGAGGGCGATGAATTCGTGGACGAGCCGCTCGAGGCCGAAGGGCGCATCTGGCAGGTGACCTGCGTGTCGATGGGCAATCCGCACGCGGTCGTCTTCGTGGACGACCCCGCGGGGCTCGACCTTCCCAAGATCGGCCCCGCGTTCGAGCACCATCGTGTGTTCCCCGAGCGAGTGAACACCGAGTTCGCGAGCGTAGCGAGTGTGGAAGAGCTCGAGATGCGCGTCTGGGAGCGAGGAAGCGGGGAGACCTACGCCTGCGGCACGGGCGCCTGCGCGGCGGTGGCGGCGGCGGTGCGGCTGGGCTACTTTGAACCGGGGCAAATCGTGACCGTGCACCTCAAGGGTGGCGATCTCGAGATCGAGGTGGATGAGGAGTGGCGCGTGACGATGACCGGGCCGGCGGTGAAGGTCTACGAGGGCGTGTATTGCTACGGCGAGACGGCATGAGGGGCTTCGCATGAAGATCAAGGTGAACGAGAACTATCGACTCCTCGAGAAGAACTACCTCTTCTCCGAGGTCGCGCGCCGCGTGGCGCGCTATCGCGAGGCGCATCCCGAGGCGAAGATCATCCACCTCGGCATCGGCGATGTGACGCTTCCCTTGCCGAAGGTGGTCACGCGCGCGATGGCGGCGGCGGTGGAGGAGATGGCGTCGCGAGAGACGTTTCGCGGCTACGCGCCGGAGGCTGGCTACGACTTCCTCCTCAAGGCGATCCAGCGCCACTACCGGCGCTTTGGCGTGGAGCTCGCCCTCGGCGAGATCTTCACGTGCGATGGCGCGAAGAGCGACGTCGCGAACCTCACCGAGCTCTTCGGCGAGAATCTCGTGTGCATTCCCGACCCCGTCTATCCCGTGTATCTCGATTCGAACCTCATGCTCGGGCGCGAGGTCGCCTTCTTGCCCGCCACGCGGGAAAACGAGTACCTGCCCGGCCCCGCCGAGCTCGAAGATGCCGTCGGCCACGCGCTGGAGGGCGTGATCATCTACCTCTGCTCGCCGAACAACCCCACGGGGGCCGTCTATGACCACGCGCAGCTCGAGGAGTGGGTGCGGTTCGCGCGCGCCACGGGCTCGCTCATCATCTTCGATTCCGCGTACGAGGCATTCGTGACGGGCGACTTCCCCCACTCGATTTTCGAGGTGGAGGGCGCGAAGGCCTGCGCGATCGAGGTCGCGAGCCTCTCGAAGAGCGCGGGCTTCACGGGCACGCGCTGCTCATGGACGGTCGTGCCGGAGGAGCTCGAGGCGGGCGGCATGCACCTCAACGAGATGTGGTTGCGTCGTCAGACGACGAAGTTCAATGGCGTGCCCTACGTGGTGCAACGGGGCGCCGAGGCGGCGCTCTCGCCCGAGGGCGAGGCGGAGTGCGCGGCGCTTGTGGACTACTACCGCGAAAACGCCGAGCTCATGGGCTCGGTCTTCCGCGACTGCGGCATCGCCTTCACGGGAGGCGCGCAATCACCCTATCTCTGGGTCACGTGCCCGAGGGGCATGGGCTCCTGGGAGTTTTTCGATTGGCTCCTCGAGGACGTGAACGTGGTGGGCACTCCCGGCGCGGGCTTCGGCGCCTATGGCGAGGGACACCTGCGCCTCACCTCCTTCGGCTCGCATGAGGCCACCGCCGAGGCGTGCGAGCGCCTCAGGCGCTTCCTCTAGCTCGAACTCCACGCACGAAAGCGGGCAGCTATGGCAACGCGTGATCTTCTCTATCCAAACCTCGCGCTCGGCGAGAACGGGCACCTCCTCTTCGACGGGCTCGACACCGTGGCGCTCGCGAAGAAGTACGGCACGCCGCTCATCCTCCTCTCCGAGGATCGCGTGCGCGAGCACTGCCGCACGTATCGCGAAGCCATCGAGGCCTTTCTCCCGCGAGGCTCGCATGCCCTCTATGCCTCGAAGGCGCTCTCGTTTCGCCAGATTTACCCCATCGTCGCAAGCGAGGGCCTGGGGGCGGACGTGGTCTCGCCGGGCGAGCTCGCAACGGCCGTCTCGGCGGGCTTTCCCGCCGAGCGCATCTTCTTCCACGGCAACAACAAGACGGATGCCGACCTTCGTTTCGCCATGGAGCGGCACGTCGGCGTTATCGTGGTGGACAACCCCGAGGAGCTCGCTCGCGTGAACGAGCTCGCGGGGGAGGCGGGGCTTTGCCAGGACATCCTCCTGCGCATCACCCCGGGGATCGACCCGCACACGCATGCGAAGATCAACACCGGACGCGTGGATTCCAAATTCGGCTCCGCCATTGAGACGGGCGCCGCCGAGGCCATCACCGCCGCCGCGCTCGCCGCTCCGCACGTGGACCTGCGCGGCTTCCATTGCCACATCGGCTCGCAGATCTTCGAGGCCAAGCCCTTCATCGACGCCGCGGAGATCATGGTGGCCTTCATCGCGAGGGTGAGAAGCGAGCACGGCTTCACGGCCGACACGCTGAACCTCGGCGGGGGCTTCGGCGTGCGCTACACGATCGACGATCCCGAGGTGGACATCGCGGCGAACATCCGCGCGCTTGGCGAGGGCATCGCGCGGACATGCGAGACCGCGCGCCTCGAGCCGCCGCGCATCCTCCTCGAGCCAGGGAGGAGCCTCGTCGCCGATGCCGCGATCACGCTCTACACGGTGGGCTCCGTGAAGGAGATCCCCGGCTTCAGGAACTACGTTTCCATCGACGGCGGCATGACGGACAACCCGCGCTACACGCTCTACCAGTCGCACTACACGATGCTCACGGCGAACCGCGCCGACGCGCCGGCGAACTTCGCGGCGACGATCGGCGGACGCTGCTGCGAGAGCGGCGACCTCCTCGGCGAGGGCGTGGCGATCGCGCGTCCCGAGAGAGGCGACCTCCTCGCCGTGCTCACCACCGGCGCCTACACGTACTCGATGGCCTCGAACTACAACCGCGTGTGCCGCCCGCCCATCGTCATCGTGCGCGAAGGCGAGGACCGCCTCGGCGTGCGCCGCGAGACCCACGACGACCTCATGGCCTGCGACATGTAAGGGGATTCGCCGCGAACCTTTCACACGACCTCCTATGTTTCGGCTGCTATCATGGGCAGCCGCGCACCTGCGCCGTCTACGCAGGGCGCGGCACCTGAAGGTTGGCCGCCTGACACGGCACGGGGCGGCCCAGGAGTGAAGGGCCATCCATGTGCGCTGCCCATGATGTACGCGCGGACGAATCGCGCGATTTCCTGAACGAATTCACCATGCACACCGCCACGTGCGGAGAACTCCGCACAAAGGACGTGGGGCGCGAGGTCACGCTCTGCGGATGGGTGTGGCGCCGCCGCGACCACGGCGGCCTCATCTTCTGCGACCTCCGCGATCGCGCGGGCGTGACGCAGATCACCTTCGACCCCGAGCACTCCGACGGCGAGGCCTTCCGCCTCGCGGAGACCATGCGCCCGGAGTGGGCCATCAAGGTCACGGGCAAGGTGCGCGAGCGCCCGGACGACATGACGAACCCCAAGCTCGAAACCGGTGAAATCGAGGTGCTCATCTCGAGGGCCGAGGTGCTCGGCCGCTCCGATACGCCGCCCTTCCCCATCGAAGACGACATCGACACCGCTGAGGATCGCCGCCTGCGATACCGCTACCTCGACCTTCGTCGTCCGCGGATGTACGCGAACCTGAAAACGCGCAACGACTTCGTCTTCGGCGCTCGCAAGGCCCTCCATGAGCTCGGGTTCCTCGAGGTGGAAACCCCCGCGCTCGGCAAGTCGACCCCCGAGGGCGCGCGAGACTTCATCGTCCCCTCGCGCCTCTCGCAGGGCGAGTTCTACGCGCTCCCGCAGTCCCCGCAGCTCCTGAAGGAGCTCCTCATGGTGGCCGGCGTCGAGCGCTACTACCAGCTTGCGAAGTGCTTCCGCGACGAGGACCTGCGCGCCGACCGCCAGCCCGAGTTCACGCAGCTCGACCTTGAGATGGCGTTCGTCTCCGCCGATGACGTGATGAGCGCGATGGAGGTCATGCTGAAGGCGGGCTTCGCCGAAGTGGGCATCGATTTTCCCGCGCCACTTCGCCGCGTGCCGTACTGGGAGGCCATGGAGCGCTGGGGCACGGATAAGCCCGACACGCGCTATGGCATGGAGCTCGTGGACGTGACGGACATCTTCAAGGGCTCCGAATTCAAGGTCTTCGCCTCGGCCGCGAATTCCGGTGGCGTAGTGAAGTGCCTGAACGCCAAGGGCGCGGGCAAATGGCCGCGCGCGCAGATCGACAAGCTCGCCGATGTGGCGAAGACCTTCGGCGCGAAGGGCCTCGCGTGGATCGCCTTCCGCGAGGACGGCTCCATGAACAGTCCCATCGTGAAATTCTTCTCAAGCGAGGAGATGACGGCGCTCCGCGAGCGCGCGGAGGTGGAGCCGGGCGACCTCGTGATGTTCGCCGCCGCCGATCGCCTCAGCGCCTGCGAGATCCTCGGCGGCATGCGCAGCCACATGGCGGACGCGCTCGGCATCGAGCGCGAGGGCCACGACTTCCTCTGGGTGGTGGACTTCCCGCTCCTGCAGTACGACGAGCGCGAGCGCCGCTACACCGCGAACCATCACCCCTTCACCCAGCCCTTCGAGGATGACCTCGAGAAGCTCGAGGACGATCCGCTCTCCGTGGGCTCGTGGACCTACGACTTCGTGATGGACGGCTACGAGGCGGGCGGTGGCGGCCTGCGTATCCACGACCCCGCGCTGCAACTTCGCATCCTCGAGTTCATGGGGATCTCCCGCGAGGTGGCCGAGGAGCAGTTCGGCTTCCTCCTCGAGGCCCTCGGCTTCGGGGCGCCTCCCATGGGCGGCTTTGCGCTCGGCGTCGACCGCGTATGCATGCTCTGCGTGGGCTCCCCGTCGATCCGCGACGTCATGGCCTTCCCGAAGACCGCCTCCGGCGCCGACCTGATGATGGGCGCGCCAAGCGAAGTGTCTGGTCGGCAATTGGCCGAGGTGGGCATCCGCCTCTCATAGTCGACGCTGCGGCACCCTGGATGCACCTCATCTAGCCACGATCTCGGGGGCTTACGTAGCGTAAGTACGCTACCCTCTCAAGTTCGTTTGGGAGGGTAGCTTGCGTTTTAGACCTGCGTAGTGTTGCTTTCGCAACAACCCACTGGGTTGTTGCGCCCCCGAGATCCTGTCTATCTGAGGCACCCCAGAGCGCCTCGCTGACGTTTTGCTGATTCCCTAGCTCTTCGTTTGCTGCGAGAAATCAACTTGCGAGGGCTATAGCCACCCGTTGCTTAGCGCGGCGCCATTTGTCGTGCTCGATCGAGGCGATTGCGGATCTTTGCCGCGCGGATGAACAACGGGATCGAGGCGACGACGCAGGCGACGCCGATGCCGAACATCACGGTGAGTGCGACCGGCACCTCGATCTCCTCGCCGTATCCGTTTGCCTCCGCCCTGAGTCTCAGGTCGTAGCGACCGTCGCCGTCCTCGTCGATGTCCAGCCTGCTCTCATCCGAGACTTCGGCAACGGTGTCCACCTTCGTGGCGGGGGTGATCTCGATGTCCTCGAAGTGCCGGAAGTCCGTGTACTCGTTGTCCTCGTCCATGAAGCCGATCTGGTAATCCATGGTTCCCGTGCCCGTGCCCTGGATGTTCAGCTCGTACGCGGGGCCCTCTTTGAGCCTGAGTATCTTCGTGGTGTCCGTCCCGCTCATGTCGATGTCCTCGGCATCTCCGACGGCTTCCCCGCTCTCCTCGAAGGTGAGCGTGCCGAAATCCGCGCGCAGGTTGTAGTCGGCGGATGCCGAGCTCAGGGTCTGCCCATCGTTTGAGACGGTCACGTCGACGGGGCAGTCGATGCGCACGTAGATGAACCTCGTGCCGTTGATCTGGTCCGCGACGTCGCCGAAGAAGTAGACGAGGTCGTCGGAGGAGGCCACCTCGTAGTGGCAGCCGTCGGAGGCGAGATCCTCCATGAGCGCCTGGGCCGAGGCCTTGTTCTCCGCATCTTGGAAGAAGCCCAGCGTGTAGATGGTGATGCCCTGGTTTTTCAAGGTGTTGGCGTAGTCGATGAGCTCGCTGCCGGTCCTGCCCTCGTTGGGCTCGCCATCGCTCATCAAGACGATGGCCTGCTTCTCCGCCTTGCTATAGGAAAGCATCGTGGCCGCGTAGTGCAGGCCGTCGTCGATGTCGGTATTGCCGTCTGCCTCGAGGGAGCCGATGGCGTCCTGCAGGTAGGAATTCGATGTGCTCAGGCTCGCGACGGTCTCGGCACTGCCCGAGTACCTCACCACGCCTATGTTCGCACCCTCGCCGAGGAGGCTATCGACGAATTTTGACGCCGCGTTGCGCGTTTCGCTGATCGGGGTGCCCTGCATACTGCCCGACGTGTCGAGGACGAGCACGATGTCGCGCTCCGTGGATGGATCTCCGCCTCCCGGGATCGAGATGGTCGTGCCGTCGTCTTTGAGCTTGCCGGCGCCCTTCAGGGCGGCCTCGACGGCGAGCTGCGCGTTCACGAGCCGCGATGAGGTGGTGTTGGAGGAGCTTGCGTTGGGCTTCACGTCGTACTTCGTGTTCGAGCAGACGATCTCCTTCACCTCGGGGCCCGTGAGCGAGGGATCCGCGCCCCAGACGAGGGCGCAGACGCCGCTCACGACGGGAGCCGCCATGGAGGTGCCGCTGAGGTAGTCGTAGCCCGAATCGGTTTTGAAGAGCGGCAGGACGCTGCCGGGCACGGAGCTGTAATCGTCGTGCCCTGGCGCACACACGCTCACCTGCGCGCCGAACCCCGAATCCGGGGAGAAGACGAAGCGGTCGCCGGAGTACATCGCGTTCCCGACGATGATCACCCTGCCGAGCACGTCCGCGGCCGTCGTGCTGCTATTCCTGATGGCGCTGTCCTTGGTGATCGAGCAGAAGAAGCCGTTTTGGTACGCGTCCACGGCGCGGGTCGTGTCCGAAAGGCCATTTCCCGCGCTTTGGACGACGACGAAGTCGAAGCCTTGGTCCATGAGGTTGGCCATCGCCTGCGCGAAGGTGTTTCCCCAGTTCTGCAAGCTCGCGTCATCGAACTCAGGCGCGTCGGTCGAGAGGAAGTTCTGGGCGCCTTGCGAGAAGTTCAGCACCTTTGCCCCGGAGGTCACGAGTTCCGCGAGGCTGGAGAGGAGCACGGAATCCCATGTCTCGGTATCGTCTTTCTGGAACGGCGAGGCGAGCATCCTCGCGTTTCTCGCGATGCCGGTGATCCCGTGGTCGTTGTCGGCGGTCGCGCCGAGGATCCCCGCCACGTGCGTGCCGTGCTTCTCGGAGCTGGTCGGCTCGAAGAAGAGCCCAGGAAGGTGGTTTCGCGCCTCGGCCCTCTCCGTGGCGAACGACATGCGCCCTTGGAGATCCTCGTGCCCGAGGTCGAAGCTGTTGTCGGCCACCCCCACCGTGATGGGGGAAAGCAAGTCGGCGTAGGCCCACGCCTTCGCGGCGTCCACTTCCTCCGCCCAGTGGTTGTTGTCGTTGCTGTCGTGGAAGGCGCCGTCAAGCCAATCCGAGGCGTCCACACGGTGGAACAAGCCTCCCCATGGGTCGCTGGGAGCGACGGGGGTCACCTCCGTGGCGTTCGCGGAAGCCATCTTGCGGTCGGGCGAGGCGAGGGAGACGTAGTCGAAGTCCGCCATGAGCTTGCTCGCCATGTCGTTCAGCTCAGAGAGGGTCTTCGGCCCTGGCACCTTGACCTGGTATTCGTAGAGGGCGGGCGTGGCACCCACCACTTCGCCTTGGATGGAGTCGATGGCTTGCTGCCTCTGCTCCGCGTCCGCCGATCCCGAGAACATGACGATGAGGAGGTCGTTGGCGTACGTCGTGCCCGTGCCCTCGTCGAAGGCGGTCTCGTCCTCGCTCGGCACGTAGCCGTCCTCCATCGGGTCGGTCTCGACCGTGCTCATGGGCTCGAGCCCGAGCCGCGTCATCGCGTAGGTGACGGGGGGCACGTCCACGAGGCCGAAGTACTCGAGTGCCCCGAAGCCGATCGCGAGAACGATGAGGGCGATGAGGGAGGTGAAGATGACGATACCCGTCGTGCGCTTCACCTTCTGCCACCGCGTCATGGAGGCGAGGCGCGCCTCCTTCTCCGCGGCCTTCCGCGCGCGCCGCTCGGCGCGCGTCGGCTTCCGGGGCTTATCGTCCTTATTCCGAGGCGAACGCCGCCCTTCCCTCTTCGTCGCGGGCTTCGTGGGCTGCGAGGGCTGCGCGCCATCGGCCTTGCGCGAGGAATTCTCGGCGGCGCGCGCGTCGCACTTCGGGCAACGCCCGGTGCGCGGGTCCAACGGCGAACCACATTTCGGGCAGAAGTGGCGGGTATTTGGCATCGTCGATCTCCAGAGAAGGGAACGGGTCGTGCAGATGACGCCGGCGACGGGGCGGGCAGGCTAGAACGTGCCTATGTCGAAAACGCTGAGGTTCCCTCCCACCATCATGGGAAAGAGCGCGAGGGAGAGGATGATGAGCGCGATTCCCAGCGCAAGCAGGACGACTGGCACGAGGAAGCTCGGCCTCTTCGTGGCCCTGACGCCCGCGAACGCCTCCCCGCAACGCGGGCAGAACTCGACGCCGTCCCTCACCTCGAGACCGCACTTCGGGCAATACATCGCACTACCTCCATCGCCACACCGTGCATGGGGCACCTAAGCTACCACACGCCGCGGCTCCACGATCGGCCCTATCTAGGGCACTCTGAAAAGCCTCGCTGGCGTTTTGCTCGTCCATCGCTCGCTGCTTGTTGAAGCGAGGATTGATGAGAGGCCTCGCTGACGTTTTGCACATCCCTGGCTTGGAGCTTGTTGTCGCAATGCCTTGCGAGGGCGGGGGTGCCTATAGTCCCCGGAGCCCTGTGGGAGCCGCAAAAGAGAAG
>CANQOF010000010.1 GCA_947625405.1 uncultured Atopobiaceae bacterium
CCCGGCGGCTTCTGCCGCAACGAGGAGGGCCTCGTCCACTTCAACGGCGAAAAGCTCTACGAGAAGGAAGAGCACCCGAACTGGGGCACCTTCAAGTTCGACCTCGGGCGTGGCGAGGTGCGCTCGTTCCTCGTGTCCAACGCGGTCTACTGGCTCGAGCGCTTCCACGCCGACGGCATGCGCATCGACGGCGTGACCTCCATGCTCTACCTGAACTTCGGCATCGACGACCCGGGCCAGAAGAAGTTCAACGTGAACGGCACGGAGGAGGACTACACCAACATCGAGTTCATCAAGCAGGTGAACGGCACCATCTCGGCGCTCCACCCCGACGTGATGATGATCGCCGAGGAGAGCACCGCGTGGCCGCTCGTCACGTACCCGCCCGCGGACGGCGGCCTCGGCTTCCACTACAAGTGGGACATGGGCTGGATGCACGACACGCTGCACTACATGCAGACGGACTTCCCGTGGCGCCCCGGCAACCACAACCTGCTCACGTTCTCGATGATGTATGCCTTCAACGAGAACTTCATCCTCTCGCTCTCGCACGACGAGGTGGTGCACGGCAAGTGCTCGCTCATCACCCGCATGCCGGGCGATTGGTGGCGCCAGTTCGCCGGGATGCGCATCCTCGCGATGTACCAGATCATGCACCCGGGCGGAAAGCTCAACTTCATGGGCAACGAGATCGCCCAGTTCATCGAGTGGCGCTACTACGAGGGCATCCAATGGTTCCTCGCGCGCGACTACGAGACGCACCGCAACTACCAGCACTTCGTGGCCGAGCTCAACAAGTTCTACAAGGAGCAGAAGGCTCTCTGGCAGAAGTCCTACACCTGGGACGGCTTCGAGTGGATCGACGCGGATGATTCTGAAGAATCGATCATCAGCTTCGTGCGCAAGGGCGAGCGCCCGGTGGACGATCTCGTGATCCTCATCAACTTCGACCCCGCGGTGCACGAGTACTTCCGCCTCGGCCTTCCGCGCGAGGGCAACTACGTGGAGGTCTTCAACTCCGATTCGCCTGAGTTCGGCGGCTCCGGCGTGGTGAACGAGGGCGTGCTCGTGTCGCACCCCGAGCCCGCGTCCGGCCGCGAGAATTCGATCCTCGTGCGCGTGCCGCCGCTCGCCGGCATCGTCCTTCGCCGCACGGGGAAGTCGAGCTACGTGCCCCCGAAGCCCGCGCGCAAGGGCGATGAGGCGCGCGACTCCCACAAGAAGGTGCAAACCCAAGCCAAGGCCGCCAAGAAGGCCGCGGCGAAGCAAACCAAGGTCACAAGCCGCCGGGGCACGGCTGCGAATAAGCACTAGGCCTGCGGCTTCATACCGGCCACAGGGGCGTGGCCGCCTACGAAGGCCGCGTATCCAACCCGACGACGAAGGATGGCTATGAACCAAATCTTCTCCTCCACTGAGGACTTCATCGAGAGCTACCGCCGCATGCTCGTGGCGGACATCGGCAAGGAGTTCGAGGAAGCCGACGCCTACGAGCGCCTCTCGGCGCTCTGCAATCTCATCAACTTCCGCGCCCGCAGCATCCACGTGCGAAACGACCGCGAGATCGCCCAGGGCAAGAAGAAGCGCGTCTTCTACTTCTCCCTCGAGTTCCTTCTCGGGCCGCTCCTCGAGAACTACCTCCTGAACTTCGGCATCCTCGACCTCGTGCGCGACGCCCTCTCGCAGATGGGCACGTCGCTCGAGGAGATCTCCTCCGCCGAGGCCGACCCCGGTCTCGGAAACGGCGGCCTCGGGCGCCTCGCCGCGTGCTTCTTGGATTCCATGGCCAAGGAGAACATCGCCGGCTACGGCAACGGCATGCGCTACCGCTATGGCCTCTTCAAGCAGGTGATCGAGGACGGCAGCCAGGTGGAGGAGACCGACAACTGGCTCGCCCACGGCTATCCCTGGGAGGTGCGCCGCCCGGAGAGCGCGGTGGAGATCACCTTCGGCGGCGAGGTCGTGCGCCATGAGGATGGCGATCGCTATTGGTTCACCGTCGAGAACGGCGAGACGGTGAAGGCCGTGCCCTACGACGTGCCGGTGATCGGTTACGGCGGCGAGACGGTGAACAAGCTGCGCATCTGGTCCGCCGAGCCCGTGACGGAGGAGTTCGACCTCGAGGCCTTCAACGCGGGCGAGTACGCCGAGGCCTCCCGCTATCGCGCGAACATCGAGGCCATCTCGATGATCCTCTATCCCAATGATTCCGGCGAGCACGGCAGGCTCCTGCGCCTGAAGCAGGAGTACCTCTTCGTGGCCGCGGGCATCGGCTCGATCCTGCGCACCTTCCGCCGCGAGAACGGCGACAACTGGGCCGCGCTTCCCGATCGCATCGCCATCCACACCAACGACACGCATCCTGCGCTCTGCGGCGCCGAGCTCATGCGCGTGCTCGTGGACGAGGAGGGCCTCGACTGGGACACCGCGTGGGACCTCACCACGCGCACGATCTCCTTCACGAACCACACGATCCTTCCCGAGGCGCTCGAGAAGTGGCCGATCGACCTCATGCGCACGCTCATCCCGCGCGTCTACATGTACATCGAGGAGATCGATCGCCGCTATCGCGAGAGCTTCCCGAAGGACGCCCCGAACTGGTACGACCAGCTGCGCGAGACCGCCATCCTCTGGGACGGCCAGGTGCGCATGGCGAACCTCTCGATCATCTGCTCGCACTCCGTGAACGGCGTGGCGAAGATCCACACCGAGATCCTCGAGCGCGAGGTGCTAAAGCCCTTCTTCGAGCTCACCCCCGAGAAGTTCAACAACAAGACGAACGGCATCTCGCACCGTCGCTTCCTCGGCAACTCGAACCCGCCGCTCGCCCGCCTCGTCACGAGCGCGATCGGCGATGGCTGGCTCGCCGACGCGCGCGAGCTCAAGCGCCTCGAGCCCCTCGAGGGCGACGCCTCCTTCCTCGAGCGCTTCGGCGAGGCCAAGCGCGAGAACAAGGCGCGCCTCGCGAAGCTCGTGAAGGAAACCTCCGGCGTCGTCCTCGACCCCGATACGATCTTCGACGTGCAGGTGAAGCGCTTCCACGCCTACAAGCGCCAGCTCCTGAACATCTTCAAGGTGATGGACGTCTACAACCGCCTGAAGAGCGACCCGAACTACGCGCCGCGCCCCACGTCCTTCATCTTCGCGGGCAAGGCGGCGCAGTCCTACCTCTACGCCAAGGAGGTCATCCGCCTCATCAACTCCGTGGCGGAGGAAGTGAATAACGACCCGCACGCGAGCCAGTTCATCAAGATCGCCTTCGTGCCGAACTTCGCCGTCTCGAACGCCGAGATCATCTACCCCGCGGCCGAGATCTCCGAGCAGATCTCCACGGCGGGCATGGAGGCCTCCGGCACCTCGAACATGAAGCTCATGATGAACGGCGCCATCACGCTCGGCACCCTCGACGGCGCGAACATTGAGATCGCCGAGCTCGCGGGCGCGGACAACATCAAGATCTTCGGCCTCACGGTGGACGAGGTGGAGGCCATCAAGCAAGAGGGCCACTACTTCTCCTGGGACCTCTACAACCAGGACAAGGATCGCCTCGGCCGCGTGGTGGACGAGCTCGTGGACGGCACGTTCGCGCGGCTGTCCGGAAACTTCAACATGATCTACGACAATCTCATGCACCAAAATGACGTCGACTTCGTGTTGAAGGACTTCAGGCCCTACGTGCAGGCGTGGGAGGAGCTCTGCGAGACGTATCAGGATCGCGCGCGCTGGAACCGCATGGCGCTCGCGAACGTGGCGAACTCCGGCTACTTCTCCTCCGACCGCACGATCCGCGAGTACGCGGAGGACATCTGGCACGTCTAGCGCGGGCCATGGGAGCATGGGATACATGGTTCCGAGCACCGGGACCTTTGGCTTAGAGGCACGAGCGGAAGGGGTGTGCATGAGTCAAAAGGAGTGCGTGGCGATGCTGCTCGCCGGCGGCCAGGGCTCTCGTTTGATGGCGCTCACAAAGGCCATCGCGAAGCCGGCCGTATCGTTCGGCGGCAAGTACCGCATCATCGACTTCGCGCTATCGAACTGCGCGAACTCCGAGATCAACACGGTTGGGGTCTTGACGCAATATCGCCCCTACGCGCTGCATAGCTACATCGGAAACGGTGCGGCGTGGAACCTCGACGATCCCGACGGCGGCATCAGCGTGCTGCCTCCCTACGCCACCGAGAAGGGCGGCAACTGGTACGCCGGCACGGCCGACGCCATCTACCAAAACATCTGGTACCTCGAGGGCCAAGACCCGAAGTACGTGGTCATCCTCTCCGGCGACCACCTCTACTCGATGGACTATCGCAAGATGCTCGCCCAGCATATCGAGCACCACGCCGACCTCACGGTCTCCGTCATGCAGGTGCCCTGGGAAGAGGCCCCGCGCTTCGGCATCCTCACGGCCGACGAGAACGGCCAGATCTCGAAGTTCACGGAGAAGCCGGCCGAGCCTGATTCGAACCTCGCCTCCATGGGCATCTACATCTTCACCTGCGACGTGCTCATCAAAGCCCTGCGCGAGGACGCCGAGGACCCGAACTCCGAGCACGACTTCGGCAACAACATCATCCCGAAGATGCTCGCCGAGGGAAGGCGCCTCTTCGTGTACGAGTTCTCGGGCTTCTGGAAGGACGTGGGCACCATCGCGTCCTACATGGAGACGAACATGCAGCTCCTTGGCGAGGAGCCTGAGTTCAACCTCTACTCCAAGAGCTTCCCGATCATGACGAACGCCCCCACGCGCCCCGCCTCGCTCTTCGGCAAGGAGGCCAAGGTCGATGATTCGATCGTGGGCAACGGCTGCCGCATCTTCGGCCATGTGGAGCATTCCGTGATCTCCACCGACGCGCGCGTGGGCGCCCATGCGCACGTGAAGGATTCGATCCTGCTCCCCGGCGCGCGCGTGATGGACGGCGCGCGCGTGGAGAACGCCATCCTCGGCGAGAACGCCGTGGTGGAAGAGGGTGCCGTCTTCGGATCAGCCGGCGAGGACACGGCGGTGGTTGGCAACGACGCCGTCGTGAAGAAGGGGGATGAGTAGCATGGAGCGAGCCTGCGGCATCATTACCTGCAACTATTCGGTTACGCACCCCTCCGCGCTCACGGCCAACCGCCCGCCCGCGTCGGTGCCCATCGCCGGGCGCTTCCGCATGGTGGACTTCGCGCTCTCCGCGATGGTGAACTCCGGCATGCGCAACATCGGTCTCATCATGCCGACGAACTACCGCTCGCTGATCGACCACGTGGGGAGCGGCAAGGACTGGTCGCTCGACCGCAAGCACGGCGGTCTCTTCCTGCTTCCGGGCTCGGCCTTCGGCTCCCAGCGCACCGGCGCGCGCTTCCTCATCCGCGACCTCGAGCAGAACGTCCAGTTCATCGAGCGCTCGGATAAGCCGTTCGTGATCCTCTCCTCCGCAAGCTGCATCTTCAACATCGACCTCGTGGAGCTCGTGGACGCGCACATCGCCTCCGGCGCCGACATCACGGTCGTCTGCAAGAAGATCGACCACGAGGAGCCCGCGCTCCAGGCCCTCACGGTCGATGAGAACGATCGCGTCACCTCCCTGCACATGGGCGCGAGCTACGGCGAGCTCGCCTCGCTCGACCTCTGCGTGATGAGCAAGGAGACGCTGCTCCAGGCCATCGCATGGGGCAGGGGCGTGGACTACCTCGACCTCTTCGAGGCCATGGCGGAGGACCTCGGCCGCATCGTCGTGCGCCCCTTCGTCTATGACGGCGAGGCCATGGCGATCTTCTCCTCCGACGACTACTACAAGTGCTCGATGCGCCTGCTCGAGCCCGACGTGGTGGAGAAGATCTTCGACCCGGCGCGTCCGATCCACACGAAGGCCCACGACAACCCGCCGGCGAAGTTCCTGCCCGGCGCGAACGTGAACAACTGCCTCATGGCGGGCGGCGTGCGCGTGGCCGGCACGGTGCAGAACTCCATCCTCGGCCGCGACGTGATCGTCGAGCACGGCGCCACGGTGCGCAATTCCGTCATCATGCAGTCCTGCGTCATCTCCGAGGGCGCCAAGGTGGACCACGCCATCATCGACCGCGACAACACGGTCGCCCCGCGCGTGGAGCTCCGCGGCACCCCAGAGAACATCCTCATCAAAGGGAGAGGGTTCTAAACCATGTCTCGAGTTCGAAGGAAGCTTCGCATCGTCTACGCCACCGCCGAGGCGGCGCCGTTCGTGAAGACGGGCGGCTTGGGCGACGTGGCGGGCTCGCTGCCGCGGGCCCTCGTCGAGCAGGGCTGCAAGGTCATCGTCATGCTCCCGAAGTACGGCACCATCCCCTGGGAGTATGTCGAGAAGATGGAGCACGTCTGCGATTTCTATTTGAACCTCGGCTGGCGCAACGAGTACTGCGGCCTCGAGCGCCTCGAGAAGGACGGCGTCGAGTTCTACTTCGTGGATAACGAGCGCTATTTCAAGCGCGAGCGCCCCTACGGCTACTTCGACGACGGCGAGCGCTTCGCGTTCTTCTCGAAGGCGATCACCGAATCGCTCCAGTACCTCGATCGCATCGCGGGCTTCACCACCGACGTCCTGCACTGCAACGACTGGCAAACCGCGCTCGCGCCCGTCTTCTTGCGCGAGTTCTACCAAGGCCTTCCCGTGTACGAGAACGTGAAGACCATGTTCACGGTGCACAACGTGAAGTTCCAGGGCCAGTACGGCGACACGGTGCTCTCCGACGTCTGCGGCCTCGCGGACATCCCGGCGGCGGCGTGGCAGCTCTACTGCGGCCCCAAGACCGTGAACTTCATGAAGGGCGCGCTCCTCTACAGCGATTGCCTCACCACCGTCTCGCCCACCTACGCCGAGGAGCTCAAGACCCCCTTCTACGGCGAGAACATGGACTGGATCTTCCGCGATCGCGCGAGCATCCTCCACGGCATCCTGAACGGCATCGACACGAAGGACTTCAACCCCGAGACGGACACGGCGATCCCCGCAAACTTCTCGAAGGAAGATCTCTCGAACAAAGCCATCTGCAAGGCGAAGCTCCAAGAGGAGCTCGGCCTCGAGGTGAACCCCGAGCGCCCACTCGTGGCGATGGTCTCGCGCCTCACGAAGCAGAAGGGCCTCGACCTCGTGCAATACGCGCTCGAGCGCCTGCTCTCCCGCTCCGTGCAGGTGGCGGTGCTCGGCACCGGCGACCAGAACTACGAAGACGCCATGCGCTACTTCGACTGGAAGTACCAAGGCTCCATGTGCGCGAGGATCGCGTTTGACGTGGGCCTCTCGAAGCGCATGTACGCCGGCGCGGACCTCTTCCTCATGCCGTCGCTCTTCGAGCCGTGCGGCCTCTCGCAGATGATCAGCATGCGCTACGGCACGCTGCCCGTCGTGCGCGAGACTGGCGGCCTTCGCGATTCCGTGCGTCCGTACAACTGCTTCACCGGCGAGGGCACGGGCTTCTCGTTCGCGAACTTCAACGGCGACGAGATGGCCGACTGCGTGCTCAACGCCTGCGAGGTCTTCTGGACGGAGAAGGACGTGTGGCAGCGCCTGCAGGTGCAAGCCATGGAGGAGGACTTCTCCTGGGGTCGCGCCGCGGGCCGCTATATCGAGCTCTACGCGAACCTCAAGCCCGACGTGATCCCGTACACGCCGCCCGCGAAGCCCGAGCCGAAGCCAGAGTCGGAGCCGGAGCCCGCGAAGAAGGCCGAGAAGAAGGCCGCGCCTGAGAAGAAGGTCGAGAAGAAGGCCGCGCCCGAGAAGAGGGCCGCCGCGCCGAAGAAAGCCAAGACCACGCCGCCCAAGAAGGGCTAGACGAGGGGAAACACGCATGCGAATCCTGCATAACAGCAGGAGCGAAGCGTACAGAGAACCGTACGGTGCCGTCCCCTTGGGCGGCACCGTCACATTGCACGTGGATGTCTTCGACGAGGAGCAGGCCACGTGTACGCTTCGACTCTGGATCGACGGCCAAGGCGAGACCCTCATCCCGATGCGGGAAGAGAACGCAGGCGACCACCTGCGATTTTCCGCGGAGCTCACGCCGAAGTGCGCCGAGATCCACTGGTACTGCTTCATCGTGGAGGGCGCGAAGGGCCAGGTGAGGTTCCTCGGCGCCAAGCAGGGACGCACGGGCGGCGAGGGCGAGGCCTATGACGCGCTTCCCCCTTCGTTCCAGATCACCGTCTATAAGGAGCGCAGCGTCTACCCCGAATGGTGGGAGGACGCGATCGTCTACCAGATCTTCCCCGATCGCTTCGCGCGCGACGCGCACTGGAAGGACAAGGTCATACCCGCGCTCGAGGTGGAGCACGTGGGGCCGCGACGCCGCCTCATCGAGGACTGGAACGCGCCCGTCTCCTACGTGCGCAACCCCGACGGCACCATTGCCGCCTGGGACTTCTACGGCGGCACGCTCGACGGCATCGCCGAAAAGCTCGACTACCTCGCTGAGCTCGGCGTGAGCGCGATCTACCTCTGCCCCATCTTCTCCGCGGAATCGAACCACCGCTACGACACGGCGGACTACCTGCACGTCTCGCCCATCCTCGGCGGAAACGAGGCCTTCCAACGCCTCGCGATGGAGGCGGGCAAGCGCGGCATCTCGCTCGTCCTCGACGGCGTCTTCAACCACACCGGCACCGACTCACGCTACTTCAACGAGTTCGGCAACTTCGACACCGTCGGCGCGGGGCAGTCGCCGGATTCGCCCTACCACGACTGGTACGAGTGGAAGGACGACGGCACGTACGCCTCGTGGTGGGGCGTGAAGAACATGCCCGCCATGAACAAGCGGAGCAAGGGCTGGAGAGAGTTCGTGTTCGGGCCGGACGGCGTCGTGCCCACGTGGCTTCGCCGCGGCGCGCGCGGCTGGCGCCTCGACGTGGCGGACGAGTTGAACGACGAGTTCATCGCTCGCATCAAGGAAGCGGAGACGCGCGAGGCGCCCGACGCGCTCCTGCTCGGCGAGGTGTGGGAAGACGCATCGAACAAGATCGCGTATTCCGAGCTCAGGCACTATTTCTGCGGAGACGAGCTCGACGGCGTGATGAACTATCCCTTCAGGGACGCCCTCCTCGAGTTCCTGCGGGGCACCACGAGCGCCCCGGACTTCGCCGAGGCCATGGAGCGGCTCCACGAGAACTACCCGCCGCACGCCTTCGCGTCGTGCATGAACCTCCTCGGCTCGCACGACCGCGCGCGACTCCTCACGCTCCTCGCCGGCGCGTCCGACCCCGACACCCTCACCGACGAGGAGAAGCGCGCCTGGCGCATTCCCGAATGGGAGATGGGCAACGCGAAGGCGAAGATGTGGGGCGCCCTGCTCCTGCAGATGGCGTGGCCGGGCCCGCCCTGCATCTACTACGGCGACGAGGCCGGCCTCCAAGGCATGACCGATCCGTATAACCGGGGCACGTATCCCTGGGGCCACGAAGACCCCGACACCATGAACATGACGCGCAACGCCGTGGACCTGCGCCTTGCGCTCAACGCCCTGCGCAAGGGCGATTTCAGGGTCTTCAGCTGGGGCGACGACGTGGTGGGCGTCGAGCGAAGCCTGAAGGGGGAGGCGGTCACCGTCCTCGTGAACCGCTCGCGCACCGAGACCGCGTGGGTGGAGCTCGAGATGAAGGGCGAGGTGGCGAGCGAGCTCGTGAGCGGCCAGCGCCTCGCCGTCTCCGGCGACGGATCGCGCGTGACCCTTCCCGTGTGGCCCCAGGCGAGCGCCGTCGTGCTCTTCCATCCGAAACGCGAACTCCAGCGCGAACTCGCCTTCGGCACCGGCGTCTTCTGCGCCATCACCTCGCTCCCCAAGGAGGGCGGCGGCCCCGGCACGCTCGGCGAGAGCGCGAAGCGCTTCGTGGACTACCTCGCCGACGCCGGCCAGAGCTATTGGCAGATCCTTCCCGTGAACCCCACCGACTCCTTCGGCTCGCCCTACGCCGGCTCCTCGGCCTTCGCGGGAAACGAGAAGCTCATCGACACCGGCTCCTCGACGCTCCGCGAGCTCGTGGCGAACTTCGAGCCCACGGCCGATTTCGTGCGGTTCTGCGAGCGCGAGGCACACTGGCTCGAGCCCTACGCCGCCTTCGAGGCCATCCGCGAAGTGGTGGCCGCGGGAGTGGCGATGGAGGCCGCGGGCGCGGCGCGCGAGATCGAGGGCCCCGCGTGCGAATGGGCGCGCTGGCCCGAGCAATACCGGCATTGGTCGAGGGAACTCCTTCGCCGCCCGGAGCTCCAGCAGAGGATTCGCGCGAAGCAGATCGCGCAGTACCTCTTCCAAACGCAATGGGACGAGCTCTCGGCCTACGCGAGGGAGCGCGGCGTGCAGATCGTGGGCGACATGCCCTTCTATGTGTCCGGTGATTCCGCGGACACCTGGGCGCATCCCGAGATCTTCACCCTCGACGACGGAAAGATCACCGAGGTGGGCGGATGCCCGCCGGATAACGAGACGCCGCAGGGGCAGGTCTGGGGGAGTCCGACGTATGACTGGGCCGAGCTCAAGCGACAGCACTACCAGTGGTGGATCGAGCGACTCGGCCGCGCGCTCGCGCTCTACGACTGCGTGCGCCTCGACCACTTCATCGGCTTCTCGCGCTTCTGGAGCGTGCCGGCGGGGCAGACGGCCGATCACGGCCGTTGGCTGCACGGCCCCGGGGTGGCGCTCTTCGTGGCGGCCCATAAGCAGTTCGGGCCGCTTCCGATCATCGCGGAGGACCTCGGCTACCTCACGCCCGCCATTCGCTCGCTCGTGAAGCTCACGGGCTTCCTCGGCCAGCACAACGTGATCTTCGCGGACACCGACGTGCGCGAAACCTACGTGCCGCCGGCGAACGCCGTGGCCTATACGTCGACGCACGACACGACGACGCTCGTGGGCTGGGTGGAGGAGCGCTTCTTCCCCGAGGCGAACCTCTCGAGCCACGAGCGGGCGCGCCACCTTCGCGAGGAGAACGCGGGGCAAGCCGAGCGTTGCGCGCAGGCGCGGACGGGCGAGGACGCCGTGGAGGAGCCGCTCGACATTCGCGGTGGCAAGGAGCAAAACGAGGCGGACAAGGCCGCCGCGCGCGAGCTTGCCGCGGAGATCGCGAATCGCGTGCTCCAGACCGACGCTCCCATCACCATCCAACAGCTCCAAGACGTGCTCTTGCTCGACGCCTCGGCGCGCATGAACACCCCGGGCACGGCCGAGGGCAACTGGCGCTGGCAGGCGGATTGGGACTCCATCGAAGCCTCCGCGCCGCGACTCCTCGCCATGACCTCTCGCGCGGGGCGCCTGCCCGAGGGCTTCGACGCCGCCTCGCATAACGCTGATCTCGACCTTCCCGAGAGCGGGCCGGGCGCGCCCGGCCCGCGCGAATAGGGGCGAGGAGCGAGGTGCTTGCCGATCGCATCGCCAGGCCGCTCCTGCGCGCGGAGGCGCTTGCTGGCGCTCGTGCGCGCCTTTCCGCGGGCGAGGACGCGGGCATCGCCGTCGCGCCCTCGGGGCGCGCGCTCGCGCTCGTGGCGCTCTTCGCGGCGGAGCCACGCCCCACACTCTGCGTCGTGGCAAACGAGGAGGAGGGCGATCGCCTCTCGATCGCCCTCACCCCCTGGCTCGGCGCCGACCACGTGCTGCGCTATCGCGATCGCCCCGATCTCCCCTGGCAGGACAAGGCCGCCGACCTCGGCATCGTCGGCGAGCGCTGCCAGGCGGTGGAGGCGCTCTCGAAGGGAGAGCCCGTGGTCGTGGTGGCCTCCGCCCGCTCGCTTCTGCGGAAGGTGCCGCCCAAGGGAAACGACTACTTCCGCGAGGTCGTGTTTTCCGTGGGCGACGAAGTGGAGCCGGCGGCCGCCGCCGAGAAGCTCCTCTTTGCGGGCTACGTGGCCACGGGAGACGCGGAGACCCCCGGCACCTTCGGCCTTCGGGGCGACATCCTCGACGTCTTTCCCGCGCAGGCGGCCCACCCCGCGCGCATCGAGTTCTTCGGCGACGAGATCGATCGCGTGCGCGAGATGGTGGCGGCCACGGGACAGACGATCTCCGACGCGCTCGAGGTGCGCTGCGCCCCCGCGCGCGAATACGCCCTCACGGACGCGACGATCGCGAAGGCGGAGCGCGTCCTCAAGCGCGCCGCGCAGGACTCAACCGACGTGGCCGCGGCGCTCGAATCGATCCGCGCGCGCATCCCCACGCCCACGACCGACCTCTACCTCGAGGCGCTCTACGGCGGCGCGGGCGCGATGACGGACCACATCGCCCCCGAGACGCTCGTCGTCCTCTTCGAGCCCCGCGCGCTCTTCGACGACTGCCTGCGCGCGGCCGAGGAGCTCGCGCAGAAGGCGCGCGAGAAGGGCGCCGAGTACGCGGAGACGTTCATCGAGCCCCGCGCGATGGACTTCGGAGGGTGCCGCCAGCTCTCCCTCTCGAGCATCGAGACGGGCGCGCGCAGGCAGGCGAGCCCGGAGCTCCAGAGCCGCCAGCCGCAGATCTCGGGCGCCGATTCGCGCCTCCTCAACTCCGTGCGCGCCTTCGCGAGCCGCGGCTTCGCGTGCCTCTTCTGCGTGCCGGATCGCTCGGCGCGCGAGCACCTCATGCTCACCCTCACCGATAACGCCATCCCCATCGCCCAATCGCTCCTCGGCGAGGCGGCGAACGCGAGCCCGCTCGGCGCGCCCGCGCTCGACCCCGCGCCCGCGCTCGACCCCGGCGTCATCACCTTCACCGACCTCGACATCCCCCAAGGCTCGATCTTTCCCGAGGTGGGGCTGGCCGTGCTTTCCGTGGCGGATCTCACGCGCCGCCACGCGAAGGGCCGCCGCGCCTCGAACGTGGATCCCACGCAGGTGACCTTCCCCTTCAAGCCGGGCGACTACGTGGTGCACGAGACCTTCGGCATCGCGCGCTTCGCCGAGATCGAGCGCCTCGAGGTGGATGGCAAGGAGCGCGACTACTTCCGCCTCGAGTACGCCGCGGGCGACCTCCTCCACGTGCCCCTGGAGCTCGTCGATCGCCTCACGCGCTACGTGGGACCGGACGGCTCCGAGCCGCGCGTGACGCGCCTCCACTCCGCGGACTGGGCGCGCGCCACCGGCAAGGCGCGCGCAAACGCGAAGAAACTCGCGTTCGACCTCGTGGATCTCTACGCGCGTCGCGCGCAGGCGCGCGGCCACGCCTTCGGGCCCGACACCCCCGAGCAGCTCGCGATGGAGGCGAGCTTCCCCTACACGCTCACCTCCGACCAAGAGAACGCCATCGCCGACATCAAGGAGGACATGGAGCAGCCGCGGCCGATGGATCGCCTGCTCTGCGGCGACGTGGGCTTCGGCAAGACGGAGGTGGCGCTTCGCGCCGCGTTCAAGGCGGTGCAGGAGGGCCGGCAGGTGATGGTCCTCTGCCCCACGACGATCCTCGCCTCGCAGCACACGGAGACCTTCCGCGAGCGCTTCGAGCCCTTTGGCGTGCGCGTGGAGGCGCTCTCCCGCTTCCGCACGGCAAAGCAGCAGCGCGAGACCCTCTCCGCCTTCGCCGCGGGCGAGGTGGACGTGCTCATCGGCACGCATCGCCTCCTCTCGGCGGACGTGAACCCCAAGAGCCTCGGCCTCGTGATCGTGGACGAGGAGCAGCGCTTCGGCGTCGGCCACAAGGAGCAGCTGAAGAACCTCCGCGAGCAGATCGACGTGCTCACCCTCTCCGCCACCCCCATCCCGCGCACGATGCAGATGGCGCTTTCCGGGGTGCGCGACATGTCGCTCATCATGCAGGCGCCCTCGGGCAGGCTGCCCGTGAAGGTGGTGGTGGGGGAGTGGTCGGAGGACACCGTCTCCGCGGCCATCCGCGCTGAGTGCGCGCGCGGCGGGCAGGTGTACTACGTCTCGAATCGCGTGGCGGACATCGACGAGGCCACGGCGCGCGTGCGGGAGGCGGCGCCCGAGGCGAGGGTGGGCGTGGCGCATGGGCAGATGCCGCCGAAGGCCGTCGAGGAGGTGATGCTCGATTTCGCGGAACGGAGGATCGACGTCCTCGTGGCCACGACCATCATCGAGAGCGGCATCGACAACCCGCACACGAACACCCTCATCATCGAGGACTCGCAGCGTCTCGGTTTAGCGCAGCTCTACCAGCTGAAAGGTCGCGTGGGTCGCGGGCGCGTGCAAGCCTACGCGTACTTTCTCTTCCCGGGGGAGGTGCCCTTGACCGACGAGGCGCTCGAGCGCCTCGTGGCGATCGGAGAGTTCCAAGAGCTCGGGAGCGGCCTGCGCATCGCCATGCGCGACCTCGAGATCCGCGGCGCGGGCTCGCTCCTCGGCGCGGAGCAGCACGGCAACCTCTCGAACGTGGGCTTCGACCTCTTCACGCAGATGATCGGCGAGGCGGTGGCGGAGGCCCGCGGCGAGATCGCGGAGGCCGAGCCGCCCGAGGTGGCGGTGAACGTGCCCGCGGACTTCTACTTCTCCGAGGACTACATCGGCGAGGTGGACGCGCGCGTGCTCGCGTATCGGCGCCTCGCCGCGGCGCGCACACTCGCGGACGTGGACGCCCTCGAGGAGGAGCTCGTGGCGCGCCATGGCCCCCTCGAGGAGCCGGGCGAGAACCTGCTCGATCGCCAGCGCATCCGCCTTCGCTCCGAGCGCCTCGGCGTGAGCGCGATCACGCTTGCGGGCGGCCGCCTCACCTTCGAGGGCCTTCGCCCCTCGCGGGCCGTCGCCGCGGAGATCCAGCGCATGAGCCTCGAGGTGCCGAAGGGCCAGCGCGCCGTCGTGTTCCCGAAGAGCGGACGCCTCACCTACCCCTGTCCGCGCACGCTCGGAGACCCCATCCCCGTGGTGCTCGCGGTGCTCGAGGTCGCCGGGGGCGACGACGAGTGATCTCCCGCGCTCGGGCCTGAGCTCAACGGCGCCTCGCAGCGCGGGTTCGCCGCGCCGTGGTTGATGGTCGTGGCGAGCGGGTGCTCCTTGATGAAGCAGCAGAGCACGATCGTCACGGCGATGATCGGCACGAAGATGAGGAAGACGGGGATGAGCGCGTCGCAGTAGCCGTTCACGATGACCTCGCGCACGGGCTTCGTGAGGTGCCCGAGCTCCTCGGGGGTGATGTTCGCGATGTCGAGGTGCGAGCTCGCGGGGAGCTTCGAGGAGATGTCGGCCGTGAGGCGCGCAGTGAAGAACGTGCCCACGAAGCTCGAGCCGAGCGTGGAGCCGATCTGCCTGAAGAAGTTGTTGCCCGCGGTCGCCGTGCCCACTATTGCGTGGCTGAACTCGTTTTGCACGATGAGCACGTAGATCTGCTGGCCGAGGCCGTTGCCGAAGCCCATGATGAAGAGGTAGAGCCCGATCACGAAGAGCGTCGTGTGCACCGTGACGAGCGACATGAGGAAGAACGAGATCGTCACCACGACGCCGCACGCGATTGTCATCCACTTGTACTTGCCAGTCTTCGACGCGATGAAGCCCGTGGAGACGGACGTGATCATGAGGCCGATCACGCGCGGCACGCTCATGAGGCCCGCGAGCTCGGGCGAGAGCCCGTTTACGATCTGGAAGTACGTGGGGAGGTACGTGACGGTGCCCATCTGCCCGGCCATGATGAGGAGGCCGGAGATGGTGACGATGTTGAAGTTGCGATCCTTGAACATGTAGAGCGGGAGGATCGGCTCGGCGGCCTTGCGCTCCGAGAGCACGAGCAGGACGGACGCCACCACGCACACCACCGCCGCGCCGATCACCTGCACGCTATCCCACGCGTAGACCGTGCCGCCCCAGGAGACGGTGAGCACGAGGCCCGTCACGGCGAGCACCATGAAGATGATGCCCTTTACGTCGAGCGGCGCCGTGAGCTTGTGCATCGGGGTCTTCAGGAAGATGCCGATGCAGATGATGGCGATGCCCGCGAGCGGCGCGTTGAAGGCGAACATCCAGCGCCACCCCGGCACCTGCACGAACCATCCCCCGAGGATGGGGCCGAGCACGGTGGAGACGCTGAAGACCGCGCCGATGAAGCCGAGGTACTTGCCGATCTGCCTCGCCGGCACCACGTCGGCGATGATCGCCTGCGAGAGGATCATGAGGCCGCCGCCGCCCATGCCGGAGATGAAGCGCCCCACGATGAGGAACTCCATCGACGGCGTGATCGCGCAGATCACCGAACCAACGAGGTAGATCGCGAGGGCGCTCATGATGAGGAACTTGCGGCCCATGAGGTCGCCGAGCTTGCCGTAGATGAGCATCGTGATGGTGGAGGCCATGATGAAGGCCGTCGTCACCCACTGCATGAGCTCGACGCCGCCGAGATCGCCCACGATCGTGGGGAGCGCGGTCGCCGTCATGGTCTCGGCGAAGGACGCCGTGAACATCGCGATGGCGAGCGAAAGGAAGATCGTGATGACGTAGCGCTTGGAATACTGGGGATCGCCGGAGCTTTCGGGGGCGGGCGCAGTCGCAATCGCCGCGCTCGAGGTCTTGCGGGAAAACACGGTAACTCCTCTCCACATGCCCCTTGTACCCGTTTACCATGACAAACGGTGGAATGGTTTCCCAGAGGAGGCCCAATGCGACGCACACACCGGATTCCCGCGGCTTTGCTTGCCCTGCTTGCGCTCGTGCTCGTCTTCGGCATCGCGGCGTGCGCGCCCGCGGACGAGAATCCCGCGCCAAGCGACGAGGACCTCCCCACGGTGACGGACGAGCCCGCGGAGCCGGAGCTCTCGCCTGCTGAGCAGAAGCTCGCGATGATGACGCTCGAGCAGAAGGTGGCGCAGCTCTTCATCGTCACGCCCGAGACGCTCGAGAATCCTGCGGCGGCGGCCGCGCAGGCCACCGGCGCCACCGACGATCCCTCCCAAGAGGTGGCGCCCGTCACCGAGGTGGACGACGACATCCGCCAAAACCTCCAGAAGTACCCCGTGGGCGGCGTCATCCTCTTCGCCCAGAACATCGTCGATCCCTCGCAAACCACCAAGCTCACGCGGGATCTCCAGGAGGCCGCGCAGGGCGTGCCGGGGCAAATCCCCCTCTTCATCTGCGTCGACGAGGAGGGCGGCATCGTCGCGCGGCTCGCCAACAACGAGAAGTTCGGCCTCCCCACCTACGAGAGCGCGGGGGCGGTGGGCTCCTCCGGCAACTCAGAGGACGCGCACGAGATGGGCTCGACGATCGGCAACTACCTCAAGACCTACGGCTTCACCGTGGACTTCGCGCCCGACGCGGACGTGAACACGAACCCCGACAATCCGGTCATCGGCACGCGCGCGTTCTCGTCGGATCCCCAGGTGGCGGCTGAGATGGCGGACGCCTTCGCCGAGGGTCTGCGCGAAAACGGCGTGATCGCCACTTTCAAGCACTTCCCCGGCCACGGCAACACCGCCCAAGACTCCCACACGACCCTCGCCACCACGAACGCGACCCTCGACGAGCTCACCACCTGCGAGTTCCTCCCCTTCGAGAAGGCCACGGACGAGGATTGGGTGATGGTCGGCCACATCGCCGCGCCGCAGGTGACGGGCGACGATACGCCCGCGAGCCTCTCCTCGACGCTCGTCACGGACACCCTTCGCGCCAAGCTCGGCTTCAACGGCATCGTCGTCACCGACGCGCTCAACATGGGCGCGATCGTCGAGAGCTACGGCGCGGGCGAGTGCGCGGTGAAGGCGCTCCAAGCGGGGTGCGACGTGCTGCTCATGCCCGTCGATTTCGAGAAGGCGTCGAGCGCCGTCCTCTCGGCGGTGCAGGATGGCACCCTCACGGAGGATCGCATCAACGAGAGCGTCCTCAAGATCCTCGAGGCGAAGTACGGCGCGGACCCCGCGGCGGCGAGCGATTCCGCGAGCTCGTAGGCTCCTCAACCCTTCCTCGCAAAGCGGGTGGAGGAGCCTTCGACTGATACACTGCGAAGGGAACGGATGGGGCATTTTCCTCGAGGAAGCGGGCACTGATGCAAGGTCTCATTCTCGCCGCCGGCATGGGCAAGCGCCTGAAGGCGCTCACCGCGGAAGACACGAAGTGCATGGTGAAGGTGAACGGCGTTCCCCTCATCGATCGCATGCTCGGCCAGCTCGAGAAGCTCCACCTCGAGCGGGTCGTCATCGTCGTGGGCTACCGCGCGGAGCGCTTGATCGAGCACATCAAGGGGCTACCCATCACCACGCCCATCATCTACGTGGAAAACCCCGACTACGCGAGCACGAACAACATCTTCTCACTCGGCCTCGCGGCCAACGAGCTCGCCTCCGACGACACCCTCCTCCTCGAGAGCGACCTCATCTTCGAGGACGGCGTGCTCGAGGATCTCGTGGCCGACCCACGCCCCACGCTCGCGCTCGTGGACGCGTACCAGCCGTGGATGGACGGCACCGTCGTCACCCTCGACGACGAGGATCACATCACGAGCTTCGTGCCTGGCAAGCAGATGGATTTCTCCCACACGCAGGGCTACTTCAAGACCGTGAACGTCTATAAGTTCGCGAAGGACTTCTCGCGCGACGTCTACGTGCCCTTCCTCAAGGCCTACATGCGCGCCCTCGGCGTGAACGAGTACTACGAGCAGGTGCTTCGCGTGATCACCATGGTCGATTCCACCGAGGTGCAGGGCAAGCGCATGGAGGGGCGCCACTGGTACGAGATCGACGACCTGCAGGACCTCGATATCGCCGAATCGATCTTCGCGCCCACGCCCGACGAGCGCCTCGCGAAGATCGCGGGCCGCTACGGCGGCTACTGGCGCTATCCCGGGCTCCTCGACTTCTGCTACCTCGTGAACCCGTACTACCCCACCCCTCGCCTCATGTCCGAGATGCGCGCGAGCTTCGACGCGCTCCTCCAGAACTACCCCTCGGGCATGCGCGTGAACTCGCTTCTCGCCGCGAAGACCTTCGGCGTGAACCAGCGAAAGATCCTCGTGGGAAACGGCGCGGCGGAGCTCATCCGCGACCTCATGGCGCGCTTCACGGGCAAGGTCGGCTTCATTCGCCCCACCTTCGAGGAGTACCCGAATCGCTGCGACGCGGCACGAAGCGTCGTCTTCGTGCCCGAGAACGCGGACTTCTCCTACGGCGCGCGGGATGTGATGAACTTCTTCGCCGAGGAGGACCTCGAGGCGCTCGTGCTCGTGAACCCCGACAACCCCACCGGGAACTACCTCGCGAAGGCCGAGGTCGAGGAGCTTTGCGCGTGGTGCGAGGCGCGGCAGACGACGCTCGTGCTCGACGAGAGCTTCGTGGACTTCGCCGCCGAGGAGGGCGCGACGTTCCTTGATGACGAGCTCCTCGAGCGCCACCCCACGCTCGTCGTCGTGAAGTCGATCTCGAAGTCCCACGGCGTGCCGGGCGCGCGCCTGGGCGTGCTCGCCTCGGCCAATGAGGCGCTCATCGACGGCCTCAAGCGCAGCGCGGCCATCTGGAACATCAACTCCTTCGGGGAGTTCTACCTGCAGATCGCCGAGAAGTACAAGGCCGACTACCAGCGCTCGCTCGCCCTCCTGCGCGCCGAGCGCGCGCGGCTCTTCGAGGCGCTCGCCGCTATCCGCGGCCTGCGCCCCATCCCCTCCGAGGCGAATTACCTCATGGCCGAGGTGCTCCATCCCATGGGCTCGAAGGAGCTCACGAGCCGCCTCCTCTCCGAGGATTCGATCCTCATCAAGGACCTCGCGCCGAAGATGGGCGGCCGGAGCTTCATCCGCGTCGCCGTGCGCGACGCGGCGGACAATGCTCGCCTCGTCACCGCGCTCAAGGCAAAGCTCGGCGAGGAGTAGGCGCGAAGGGAGCTCTCGGAGGCCACCATGGATGTCTATACGTTTGACGACTTCGTGGCCGCCCACGTGGCCCCGAGGCAATGGGTTGAGTGGGCGAGGGAAGCGCTTCGCTTGAAGGATGGCGCCGTCCTCGCGCCGAAGATCAGCTTGAAGCCAAGCGGCATCGAGCACTGCTTCTACAACACGATGCCCTGCGTCATCCCCGCCATCAACCGCGCGGGCGTGAAGCTCGTCACGCGCTATCCCGGGCGTCGGCCGAGCGTGCAGGCGGAGCTCCTCCTCCACGACCTCGCGAGCGGCGAGCCCCTCGCGCTCATGGACGCCACCTACCTCACGACCGTGCGGACGGGCGCGGTCGCGGCGCTCACCATCGATCTCCTCGCGAAGCGCGACTACGAGACGGTGGGCGTCATGGGCCTCGGAAACACCGCCACCGCGACGATCCTCGCCCTCCTCGCGATCGTCGATCGCCCGCTCACGGTGAATCTCCTTCGCTATAAAGACCACGCGGAGCGCTTCTCGGCGCGCTTCGAGGCGTATCCGAATGCGCGCTTCGAGGTCGTGGAGGATCCCGAGACGCTCGTGCGCCACTCCGACGTCGTCGTCTCCTGCGTGACGGCCGCCGACGAGGATTTCGTGAGGGACGACGACGCGTTTGCCCCCGGAATCCTCGTGGTGCCCGTGCACACGCGCGGCTTCATGGCGTGCGACCTCACGTTCGATCGCGTGTTCTGCGACGATCGCGGCCATTTGCACAACTTCGGGAACTTCAAGGCCTTCGAGCCGAAGCTCACGGAGCTCGCGGAGGTCATCACAGGCGCGAAGCCCGGGCGCGCGAGCGATGAGGAGCGGATCCTCGCCTACAACATCGGCATCGCGCTCCAGGACGTCTACTTCGCCACGAAGTTCATGGAGCGCCTCACGCCCGCGCGTCCCGAAATCACGCTCCTCGGCGATACCGAGCAGTACTGGCTCTAGACCCGCCCGCGGAGGGCGCGCCGGGGCGCCGGGGCACGAGCGTTTCCCGAGTCCTACTCGTCGTCCTGTGGCGAGGCGAGTGGCGAGGGCTCGCCGTTGGCGGGCTCGGCGAGGCCACCCGGCTGGATCTCGAGGTAGTTTCCGGTGAAGTGCCAGTCGTCGAAGTTGGTCGCGTCGCCTTGGACGAGGTACTCGAGCAGCTCGTAGTCCTCGTGGCCGTCGTGCGTCAAATACCAGAAGTAGCGATCCCTCGGCTCGTCGGGGATCTCGAACACCGTGGGGCCGAACTCGCTCGTGTCGCCGCCCACTCCGGCGACGACGGTGGCCGCGTAATCCACATGCCCCGTGGGCACGTAGGACACCTTCAAGGGCTGCGCGGCCTCCTCGGGCGTTTCCGCGGGCTTCACGAGCATGATGGGCGAGGTCGCCTTGCTCATGAAGTCGACGCCGATGTTCCAGCGCCCGTGGTCGGCGGTGATGATGATGGTGGATTGGTCGTAGACCCCGAGCCGCTTGAGCTCCCTCAGGTACTCCTCCACGTAGTTGATGACGCCCGCCGCCTGGGGGACCACGCTCGATTGCTCGGGCACGGTGTTGCCGTTCTCGTCCATGGTGTAGGGCCAGTGCGCGCCCGCGGTGTGGATGAAGCGGAACGTCTTGTCCGCCGTCTCGGAGATGGTGAGCCCGTTTTCGAAGATGTTCTCGTAGTAGGTGGCGTTGTCGGACGTGTACTCGTCGATGGAGCTCACGTTGAGGTCGCCCGTATAGAACCGGAAGAACGGCTTCAGGATCCAAGGCGCCTCGCGGAAGAGCGACATCCTCTCAAGGGATTTCCAGAGTTGCTTGTTGTCGAATTCCCGGTTGTGCTCGGGATGGATGTTTTCCGCGAAGTAGGCGATGGCGTTCCTGTCGACCGTGTCGGTGTAGATCCCGATCTCATACCCCGCGTCCTTCACGGCGGTGAGGAACCGGTTGTCCGCGTAGCGGCGATCCATGTAGTTCTGGAACGTCTCGTCCGTTTGGGGGAACTCGTTGGTCACGAGGAACGGTATGCCGAAGCGAGTGGGGATCAACGACCCCAAGGAGTTGTGGAAGAGCGTGAAGCCCGTGAACTCGTCCAGGGCGGAGGGGTCGGTCTCGAGCAAGAGGTCCAGGTAATCCGTATCGAACATGTCGAGCACGAACACGGTGACATCGCCCTCGGCGCCCACTTCGTTGAGGCCCGCGGTGGTCATCACCATGGGGTCGCTCCTGTTTGCAAGTTCCACGCGCTCCTCGTCGGCGATGCCCACCATCGAGACGATTTGCACCACGAGGAGGAGCACGCTCAAGAAGGGGAGGAGCACGCGTGCGAGCTGCGTCTTCTTCGCGTTGAAGAGGAGGAGGCCCACGAAGAGCGCCACCCAGACGATCGTGTCGATGAGCGTGATGCCAAGATGCTCCGAGAGATGGAAAGCGGAGCCGTCGGCGGAGGGAAGCGAGACGTTCAGGAAGAGCGCCTGCAGGAAGCACCCGAGGCCGATGCCCACGAGCACGCAGAATACGACGTCGAAGACCTTCCCCCGAAGGAGCGTGAGCACGAGTGCCACCACGAGCGCGATCCCGACTCCGACGCTGATGATGACATCCGTGACGTCGAAGAAGCCGAAGGTGAGGCTCTCCGAGCTCGCGGCCACGAGCTCGAGCGGCGTGAAGATGAAGATCGTGGAGATGGTGAACGCCGAGGCCGCGAGGGCGAGGAGCAGGCGCATGGGCCATTTGAGCCTCTTCGCCGGGCGGCCGTTGGCGGCCTCGTCGTAGAGCGCGCGAGCCCGCTCATCGGCTTCCTCGCGCGTGACGCACGCGGCTATCGGAAGCTCGTCCGCGGGCTCGGCCGCAGGCTCTGCCTCGGACTCTCCCGAGGGCTCGTCCGCGGGCTCGGCCGCAGGCTCCTCATCGAGCGCCGCGGGTTCATCGGTATCCGCGATCTCGGCTGGCTCCTCGTTCGGCGCGTCTTCGTCGGACGCGCCCTCCTCGGACGCCTCTTCGGCTTCCTCTGGCTCTTCGGCCTCGGGCTCGTCGGCTTCCTCGAGGTCCTCGCCGTTCGCGGGTTCCGCGTCCTCGCGCGTTTCGAGCACGTCCGCGAGCGGATGCACCTCGGGATCGACGATCTTGTTCGCGTTCTCGTCGATCTTGAGCACCTTGTAGATCACGCGCCGCGTGCGGCGGAAGGCGACGCCAAGCACCGCGCCGAGCGCCACCGCGACGCCCGCCACGGCTTGGATCGTGTAGGTCACCACCGATGGGTCCACGTAGGCCAAGGCGAGCGTGGGCACCGCGAGCGACGCCACGATCGCGCCGATGACGGCGGCGGCGAGGTCGAGCTTGAGCTCGCGCATGCTCCGTGTGGACGTCAACTTCACTCGCATCTCTCCCACTCAGGCGGCCGCTTGGCGCTCCGCCTGCCTGTCCATGATCGTCTCGAGAAGATAGGCGCCCGCCACTTCGCCGCCGTGCCCGAGGTTATAGAAGAAGTGCTCGCGCACCTTGGCGATGCGCTCGTGCCACTCGTCCATGTCCTTGAGCATCTCGTCCACGACCTCGCCCACGTGCTCGCGCAGGTCAGACGGCGCGATCGCCACCCCCACCTCGTTCCTGAGCGTAAGGTCCGTCGCGTCGCAGCCATACTCGCGCCAGTTCGGGTTGTTCACCTTCGCCGGGGTGTCCACGAAGATCACCGGCTTCAGCGTGGTGAAGCAGAACTCGCTCGAGATCGAGGACCAGTCCGTGACGAGGATGTCAGAGGCGAGGATCGAGTCGTTCGTGCTGAAGTCCTTCTCGAAGAAGAGCTCCTCTTCGCTCACGTGCTCGTAGCGCTGCTTGAGCGCGTCCCAGCGCGGCCGGAAGCGCTTCAGGTACTCGGGGTGCGGCCGCACGATGATGCGGTAGCCCTTGCCGAGGAGCGGCCCCACGAGGTCGTCGAAGCAGCTGTCGAGGATATTGTCCTCCTGCCAGCTCGGCGCGATGAGGATCGTGGGGCGCGCGTTCTCCTCGTGCTCGCGTGCCTCGTAGTCGCGAATCTCCTGATCGATGAGATCGTAGCCGCACTCCACGAGCTTCTTCTCGGGGGTGTGGCGGTGCTCCTCGATGGCGCGAAGCTCGGCCACCTGGTGCGGCCCCGTGCAGAGCATCGTGTCGTAGTGGTCGTAGCAGCCCTCGGGCGAGATCATGTTCACCGACGTCGTGTGGTGGAACATGTAGACGTACTCGACGTCCTTCTTCACGTACGAGCGCTTCATGTAGTAGTTGTCGAGGTCGGGGAGGGTGAGCGCCACGACGTCGGCCTCCATCTTCATGAACATCGTGATGGCGCGCTTCTCGCTCACGTAGTAGGGGAAGATCCGCGGGTTTTCCTCGGCGATCTTGAAGATCTGGTCCTCGGGGTCGTTCGTCACGTAGTGGATGATCAAGTCGGAGTGTCCGAGCAGGTATTCGATGGCGCCGCGGAAGTATTTATAGAATCCGCTGCCCTCGGAGTAGAACACGATGTGCTTGCCCACGATGTTGAAGAAGCGCTTGTAGTCGCGCTTCTCGCGCCGTGCGAGCGGGTTCGGCTTCCACCATGGCGTCTTGCCGCCGACGTTCCTCAGCGCCTCGAGCTCCTTGCGGGTGGCGTTCACCTCGTCGCGGTCGATGTACTTGTTGGGGTTCACCACGAGGTTGCACACGAGCTGCACGCCGATGGCGAGCACGTTCGAGCAGATCCAATAGAACGCCATGCCCGCCGCCACGAAGACGCCGAGCACGAGCGAGAGCGCCACGGAGAGGCCGTTGGTGGAGAACTGCTCGGCCTTGGACTGCTCGCGCTGGAGCGGGTTGATGTGGTTTTGCGCGAGGCCGAGGAGAAGCGCGGAGAGGCCCGCGAGCGGCGGCATGATCCACGAGAGTCCGCCATCCGTCGCGGGCACGAGCCCGAGGAACTCCGTCCCCGGCTGGCCGCTGTTGGTGATGCCGCGCACCACGTCCACGAGGCCGAAGAGGATGAGGATCTGCACGCCGAGGGGGATGAGCGAGAGCAGGGGATGGTAGTGGTTCTCCTTGTAGAGCTTGGTCTGCTCCTCGCCGATGGTCTCGTTGTCGCCGAAGTAGCGCGCCTTCAGGCGGTTCACCTGCGGCATGATCTGCACCATGCGGATGGAGTTCTTCTGCACCCAAAACGAGAGCGGCAGGAGCACGACCTTGATCACGAGGGTGAAGAGGAGAATCGTGATCCACCAATTGCCCGTGAGGCCAAAGATGGGGTCGAGTATCAGGGAAAACAGGTCTGAGAGCGCTTCGAGCATGCAGGGGTTCTTCCATGCGTTCGTACTGGCAATTTCGTTCCACGGGAGACTTTAAAGCACCGCCGCGCCCCCCTCAAGCGCCACCTAAGACCCCCACAAAGCCGATTTGCGGGGCGCATTATCGCGGTCTGCGGCGCCAAGACCAGACAGCGATTTGCGTGCGGTTCTTGAGGTTGAGCTTCGCGAGGACCATCGAGATGTGGTTGCGGACGGTCCCCTCGGAGAGGTGCAGCTCGGAGGCTATTTCTCGGTTGTCTTTGCCCTCGGCGATGAGGGCGACGATCGCCCGCTCGCGCTCCGTGAGGGGAGTGCGAGGGTCGGGCGCGGCGCTGGTCCCAAGACATTGGGGACGGATCCTTTTGTCTTGCGGGGCCACCTCGCCGGCGAGGACGGTCTGGCCGGCCATCACCTCGCGAAGCGCGGGGGCGATGGCGCGCGCCTCCTGCTTGATGAGGAAGCCCTTCGCGCCGAGGCGAAGGGCGCGCACGAGGTAGTCGTCGTCGGCGAAGGTCGTGAGGTAGACGAGGCGCGCCGCGGGGTCGGCCGCCATGATGGCCTCGCCGGCCGCGAGCCCGTCGCCCTTCGGCATACGCACGTCGAGGAGGGCGATGTCGGGGGAAAGCTCGAGGTAGCGCGCCTGTGCTTCTGGCCCGCTCGAGGCGGTGCCCACCACCTCGATGTCCGGTTGCGCGCCGAGGATCGTGGCGAGCGATTCGACGACGATGGGGTCGTCGTCTGCGATGAGTACCCTCATGCGCGCGCCTCCTCGTCATCCTTCGCCTTCGGCACGCTGCAGAAGACGCGCCAGCCGTGCCCGCTCGGCGCGGGCCCCGCAAAGAAGTGGCCGCCGAGCGCGATGACGCGCTCCTCCATCGAGGAGAGTCCGAGGCCCGTGGCGCCTGAGGAGGCCGCGGTACTCGCCTCCGCCTCGCCGTCGTCCTCCACCGTGAGCTGCCAGAGTGCGGGGTACTCCACCACCCGCACGCTCGCGGCCTTCGCGCGGCCGTGGTGCACGGCGTTTGCGAGCGCCTCGCGCACGCAGGCCGTGAAGGCGAGGCAGACGGGCGCCGAGACGCTGTCGAAGTCGCAGGTGAGCGCCACGGTCATGCCACTCTGCTGCTCAAACTCACCCACTAAGCCGCGGAGCTTGTCGGCGAGGTCGAGTGTGCCCTCGTGGAGCTCGTGCACGCTCTCGCGCACGGAGGCGAGCGCCTCGTCCACCGTCGCCTGCACGGCGGCGAGGCTCGCGTCGAGCGCGCCGTCCGCGTCGCCCTCGTGCGCCACGCGCAGCGCCTCCACCTGCAGGCTCGCGCGCGTGAGGAGGTGGCCCACGTTGTCGTGGATGTCGCGCGCGATGCGCCCGCGCTCGGCCATCGTCGCGAGGTCCACCTCGTAGTCGCGTCGCTCGCGGAGGTCGCGATTGCGCGCCTCGAGGGCGATGCCGCGCCCGCGCAGCTCGTCCTCGGTGCGCTGCTGGCGAAGCGCGCGCTCCCGCATGGTCGTCGTGCGCCACGAGAGCATGGCGGCAAGCCCCGAGAAGAGAAAGACGAGCACCCCGGGCACCACGGCGAGCATGAGCGCCGCGTTGATGAGCACGATGACGGCAAGCCCGAGCGGCACCACCTCGGGAAGCGTCGGCCCCTCGCCCTCGCGTCGCCTCCAGCGAAGCGCGTCGTAGACGATGAGCGGCGCCATCGGGAGGAAGAGCGGCCAGATGAGGCAAAGCACGAGGTAGGCGTCGAGCGGAAGCGTGCGCCACGGCGCCCCCAGCCACTCGAAGAGTCCCGATGCCACGAGCGCCCAGAGCACGGCGACGATGGCGAAGGCGTCGGGCTCCGCCACCACGATGATGGCGACGCACCCGATGCTCACGATGAGCTTGTCGATGAGCCTGTCCACGCGCCTATCATGCCGTATCCGCACTCGCGGAAAGGGCCCCTCGTCGCCCGAGACGCGCTCGCCCCACCGCAAGCCCCACGGCGCCCACGGCGCAGGCGAAGAGCAGCACGACCCCGAGGTCCGGCAGCGCCGCCGCCCAGATCTCAGCTGCCGTGCCGGTGGAGCCCGCGGCGAGGTTGATCGCGCTCATCTCCCAGAAGTTCGGGATGAAGTGGGCGAGCGCCCGGAGCTCCGGCCCGAGGAGATCGAGGCTCACCCACGAGCCTCCGAGGAAGGAAAACACGAGCGCGAGGATATTGCCCACGGCGTTTGCCACCGAATCCCCAACCCCGAGCTGGCTCAAAAGGAAGCCCACGGCAAGGGCGAAGAAGGCGTAGGCGAGCATCGCCACCGCCACGAGGACGATGCGCCACGTAGCCACGCCTTCGAGCGCCCAGCCGAAGGCCACGAGTCCCACGAAAATCATCACCGCCCAGACTACGAGCGCGCAGACGAAGCTCGCTCCGGCGATGGCGAGCGAGAGCGTGAGCGCGCGCTCCGGCGAGGCCTCGGTGCGCGCCCGCACGGCGCCCTCGGAAAACTCGCGCATGGACGTGCTCAGGAGGACGACGATGGAGCACATGATCGGATAGGACGTGAAGAGCGCGTAGATCGTGAAGTTCTGAGGAAGCGGCGTCGAGACGCCCTCGGGCACCACATAGCTCGCCTCGCTCTGCGCCTCGCAGTCCGTAAGCGCGCCGGCGGCGAGCGCCTCAAGCGGTGCCGAGGTGTCGAAGCTCGCGCGCACTCCGAGGCAGGAGAGATAGGAATCGATCACGGCCTCGAGGTCGACGCTCGCGATGTCGTAGTAGCTCTGCGCGATTTCGATCTCGGGAGGCGTGGCGCCGGCGCGCACGGCGGCCACGTAGTCCTCGCCGAAATCCTCGGGCACGATCACGAGCACCTGTACCTCGTCCTTCGCCACCGCATCCTGCATGGCGAGCGTCTCGTCGGGCACGTCCACGAGTGCGTCGCGGGAGGCGAGGAGCGTTCGCAGCCCGTCCGCCACCGCGCCACCGTCGCGGTCGACGAAGCCGATGTCGAGCTGCTCGCCTTCCCACGCGCCGGGGTCGGCGGCCGGCGCGCCCGCGCCGAGCCCCATGAAGACGCCCATGAAGGCGAGCCACACGGTGTAGACGAGGATGTAGACCTTGTGCGAGGCTAGGACCTTGAGCGCGCAGTTAAAGGTGGGCAAGGCTGTTCCTCCTCATGAGCGCGGCCATGATGGCGAGGCAGGCGGCCGTGAACGCGGCGAGCGCCGCGAGAGAGTGCCAGTACGGGCCGAGCATGTCGTAGTTATAGAGGGCGAAGAGCGCGTCGGAGATGGCCTTGGCGGGGTTCACGTAGCTCGTCCACGGCGCCACTCGGCTCACCATGTCGGCGAAGTCCATGCACGGCGTGCCGTAGAGGCCCGCGAAGAGCGCGCCGACGCAGCCGATGGCCGTGACGAAGCCCGCCCGCGCCCGCTCCGAGAGAGCGGGGAGCGCGCCGACGACGCCACCGAGCGCGGTGGCGAGGGCCGCGCCCAAGGGGAGCGCCCCGAGGAAGGCGAGCGTGTCCGCGCCGAGATCGATGCGCAGCACGAGCGAGATGTAGGCGTAGCCGATGACGAGGCACGCGAAGGCGAGGATCCACGCGGCGAGGAGCGCCGCGATGGCGAGCCGCACGCGGCCGATGCCGCCGACGTTTCGGCGCGCGCCCACCGGCGAGCCGCCCGCCCGCACGTTCACGATGGCCACGAGGCCGATGTTCGCGGTGAGAAGCACGGCCATGCCGAAGAGCGCGTAGTAGTAGCGGATCGTCTGGTCCGGCGCGTTCTTCGTGAGGGAAACCTCGCGCACGTGCCCCGCCTCGCTCGCGCGGCGTGCGTGGTCCTCGATGGTGCTTGCGGAATCTTGCAGGCGGAGGAGCTCGTCGAGCGCCGCCTGGTCTCCGGCCTGCGCTTTCGCGACGAGGGCGGCGATGCGATCCCGGAGATCCTCGACGCTGCCGTTCACGGCGGCATTCACCTGCAGCGTCGAGTCGACGACGGTCTTCACCACCATCTCGCGGATGCGCGTGGTGTCGTTGGCGTCGGAGCCGGTGGACATCCGCATGGAAAGGCGCGGCTCGCCGTCCTCGAAGGAGAGGGCGCAGAGGGCGTCGCCGGATTCGACGAGGTCCTCGGCTTCGTCGAGCGTCGGCACCTCGCGCACCGTAAGGAGCGGCTCGCCCTCCTCGGTGCCGGTGTCGGGTTCAGCGAGGTTCGCGACCACGCTGCGAAGCGTTTCTGCCTCCTCCGATCCCCAGCCTTCGTCCGCCACCACTACGACCGGGATGTTCGCCGCGATGCCGAGCTCGTCGAGGCCGCTGAACATCACGGAGAACAACGTGGCGAGGATGCAGGGGAAGAGGAGCGACCACACGAGGAGGCCCGGCACGCGAAAGAAGCGCTTGAAGACGCTCGCGAATTCGGATCCCATGGCGCGCCCCTAATCGCGAAGTTCGGTGCCGGTGAGCTCGAGGAAGACGTCGTTCAGCGTCGGCGGCTCGGAGTAGACGCGCGCGAAGGGCACGCCGCGGGCGCGAAGTACCTCGAGGACGTCCGTGAGGTTGTGGGCGCCGGTCGCACAGTCCACGGAGAGCGTGCCGTTCGCGAGCGAGGCGCGGAGCACGTGGGGGAGCGCGCGGAGGGCGTCGAGGAGGGCGTCGGCGGAGGCACCCGGGACGTCCGCGCCGCCCGCGAGCTCGCCCACCTCCACGCGGATCTTCTCGCCCGTGCCGATCATGGCCTTGAGCTCGTCGTTCGTGCCCTCGGCGATGGCGCGCCCGCGGTCCATGATCATGATCCTCGAGCAGATCTGCTCGACTTCCTCCATGTAGTGCGAGGTGTAGACGATGGTGGAGCCAGCGCGGTTCAGCTCGAGGATGCCCTCGAGGATGCGGTTTCGGCTCTGCGGGTCCACGGCCACGGTGGGCTCGTCGAGGAAGATGAGCTCGGGGCGGTGCGCGATGCCGCACGCGATGTTGAGGCGCCGGCGCAGGCCGCCGGAGAGTTTCGCGGGTCGGAAGCGCCGGTGGTCCTCGAGGCCCACGAAGCGGATCGCGTCCTCCACGAGGGCGCGACGCTCGCGCTTGTCCGAGACGTAGAGCGCGCAGAAGTAGTCGATGTTCTCGGCGACGGTGAGCTCCTCCACCACGGCCACCTCCTGCGGCACGACGCCGATCCTCCGCTTGAGGTCGTAGCGCGTGGGCGCCATGGGCTCGCCGAAGAGCTGGATCTCGCCTTGGTCGAAGGCGAGGAGCGAGAGGATACAGTTGATGGCCGTGGTCTTGCCGGAGCCGTTGGGCCCGAGCAGGCCGAATACCTCGCCTTTTTCGATGGTGAGGTCGAAGTGGTCAAGCGCGACGAGGTCGCCATAGCGCTTCACGAGCTCGCGCACGGCGACGACGGGGGAGGTGCCCATAGGCACTCCTTGGGTAGGGGCGTGCAGGTACGCCCCTCATCTTCGCGACCCGCCGCGAATCGCAGAAGTGACTTCTGTCACGAGTTCGCCGCAAGACGCTAGAGACACTAGGGACCGCAAGACACCAGGGACGGTTCTTTCGTCTTGCACGCAACGCATCTCGCGCCCTCTGGTTCGCCTCCCGTCCCCTTCGTGCTTTACATAAGATCTCAGAATTACACGGTCTTGCGGCAGGGGAGCACAGAAACACTTGCCCTCATGCCATCGGGTGGCACGAGGGCAAGAGTTTCTGACATGGATTCCGCCCAAATCTGGCGTGAGGACGGGAGTTTCTGTCTTTTCGTGGCGCGAAGCCCACTCTTTCTGCGTTTTCAACCCCTCGAATCGGGATTCCGAGTCAGAAACTCTAGCTCTCGCGGCAGAGGCAGCGGCAGAGGCGGCGGCAGAGGCAGCGGCAGGGGCAGCGACAGCGGCAGGGGCAGCTTGCGCTAGGTCCGGCTGGTGCTAAATCACGCTCACGGGAACGGCGTCGACGCGGTCGCTGAGCGCGTAGGGCTCTGCGGTCTGGCAGATCACGTGGCCATGGCCGAGCTCATAGCCCGAGAACTCGCCAAGCAGGTCGAAGTACTTCGTCGCGTTCTTGCGAACACGGCCAGCGAGTTTCACCTCCACGGGGTGCAGCACGCGTCCGTCTTGAATGACGAGGTCGATCTCGCGCTTGCGTGCATCGCGGTAGAAGCACACGTCGCGCACGTTGCGTCCCGCGTTGAGATAGCTCTTGAGTACTTCGGAGGCCACGAACGACTCGAATGCTTGACCGGCGAATGCGCCGTCGCGTAGTTGATCGGGCGTGGTCCAACGCGTGAGATAGCACGCAAGACCCACGTCCATGAAGTGCAGTTTGGGCATCTTCGAGAGTCGTTTCTCCATGTTCGGCCAGAAAGGCTCGATGAGGCGGACAATCCCCGAGGCTCGAAGCACAGAGAGCCATGAGATGATGGTCTTGCTATCGACGCCCACCGTATCGGCGATGCTCGAAGCGTTGAACAGCTGCGCGGTACGTGCGGCGCAGGCAACCATGAAGGAGTAGAAGCGACGTTCGTCGCGCACATGGATGAGATCGCGAAGGTCGCGCTCGAGGTAGGAGCGCACATAGTCGCGATAGTACGTCTCCCAATCGATGCTTGGATCAAGAAGTTCCGGCATTGACCCTCGATGGATGATGCGCCAGAGATTCCCTTGGAGATGCGGGGCATGTGCCTCTGTGGATTGGTCGGCTATGGGGGAATTTGAGTGCGGCACATAGGGATGCGGATTTTGCGCTTGGCCGAGGAGCTCGCGAAGCGAGAGGCTTGGGAGCTCGAGGATGCGTACGCGTCCGGCAAGCGACTCGCTCACGCCCTTCATGAGGTGGTAAGTCTGCGAGCCGGTGAGGATGAATTGGCCCTTCTCATTCGAGCGATCCACCACCAGCTTGATGGGGAGGAAGAGTTCGGGTGCGCGCTGGATCTCGTCGATGATGAGCGGGCGCGGGTGCGCGGCGAGGAAGAGGTCGATATCATCCTCGGCTTGGGCGAGCTCGATGGGGTCATCAAGCGTGACGTAGTCGAAACGGTCGCCAAGGTGCTCCCGCAGCATGGTGGTCTTGCCCACCTGGCGAGCTCCGGTAACGAGCACCACTTTGCCCTGCGTGAGAAGGGCATCGACGGTAGGCTCTGCTTCGCGAGGCAGGTACATGAAGGCTCCTCAAAGGCATACCGCATACATAGCTGTGATTTTTCGGAATACTAATCCGAAAAATCACAGTATTTGCGCCGGAACCGTGTGCGCGATGGAGAAAACTGTGCACTGCACGAAAAAATCCAATGGAATAAACTGTGCACTGCACGAAATAATCCAATGAAGGAACTGCAATGAGGATCGAACGCGACGCGTACGTGCAAGAGCTGGTCGAGAGGATGGGCAACGGGCTCATCAAGATCGTCACCGGGCTCAGGCGTTCGGGGAAGACGTATTTGCTCTCCATCCTCTTCGCGGACAAGCTGAGGGAGCTCGGCGTCGACGAGGCGAAGATTATCGCCATCTCCCTCGATGACGAGGCAAACGCCGAGCTCAGGGATCCGCGCGCACTGTACGAGCATGTGCTTGATCGCATTGCCGACGATGGGATGCACTACGTGTTCCTCGACGAAGTCCAGTACGCGATCTCGAGTTCAGAGCTCAGGGATCCCTCGGCTCCGCCTCGGCTCTACGGGGTGCTGAACGGGTTGCTCCAGCGCCGAAACGTGGACGTCTACGTCACGGGGAGCAACTCGCGGCTCCTCTCCACCGACGTGATGACGCAGTTTCGGGGGAGGGGCGACGAAGTGCGTGTGCACCCTCTCTCGTTTGCGGAGTTCCATGGCGCTCGATCGCTCGATCGCCTTTCGGCGTGGCAGGAGTACCTGCGCTACGGCGGCATGCCCCACATTCTCGCCGAGCCGAGCGACCAGAGGAAGGCGGCGTATCTCGCGCGGCTCTTCGAGGAGACATACGCGCGCGATATCCTCGAGCGCTACCAGCTCGGACGGCCGCAAGAGCTCGACGATCTCATAGACGTGCTCGCGTCGAGTATCGGCTCGCTCACGAATCCCGCGAAGATTCGCGCGACGTTCGAGAGTGTCCTCAAGGTTCCAGTCACGCAGACCACGATCTCGAAATACCTGCGATTCCTCGGCGATTCGTTTCTCGTGAGTGAAGCGCGGCGCTTCGACATACGCGGGCGCCGCCACATTGGCTCTCCGAAGAAGTATTACTTCGAGGACCTTGGCTTGAGGAACGCGCGTCTCAACTTCCGGCAGTTCGACCCCGGCCCGATGATGGAAAACGTGATCTACAACGAGCTGAGGCGGCGAGGCTATGCCGTGGACGTGGGCGTGGTGGAGCGGTTTGCGACGCGGAATGGCACGCGTGAGCGCCAGAAGTTCGAGGCGGATTTCGTCGCGAACCTGGGGGATCAGCGCGTCTACGTGCAGTCTGCGTGGACCATCCCCGACGAGGCGAAACGCTGGCAAGAGACCGCGTCGCTGAGGGCCATCAACGACGGATTTAGGAAAATCCTCATCGTGGGTGATCCCGTACCCGCGCATTACGACCAAGACGGGATTCTCACCATGAACGTGCTCGACTTCCTGCTCGACCCACACAGCCTCGCCGGGTGATGGGGTGGCCCGCCTGGTAGCCCTCGTAGCTACCATCCATGTGGGTACATACGATGCATGTATGATGTAAGTGCGGAAAAGGAGGCCATGATGGCCGCATCGACGTTGACCATGAGGATAGACAACGACCTGAAGCGTGAGGCCGCGGCGGTCGCGGAATTCTATGGCTTCGACCTTTCCAGCGTGACGCGGGCGTTCTATAAGCAGATGGTTCGCGACCACGCAATTCCGCTCGATCTTGGTTACTCCCACGAGATTCCCAACGAGGAAACACTTGCCGCGATGAGGGAAGCAGAAGAGATCATCGCCAATGGGGGCATGGGGAGAAGCTTTAGCACAGCGAAGGAGATGCTGGCATTCATCAAAAGCGAACCGGACGAATGAGCGCGCTGCGGGCTCGCAAGGCGAGCTATTCCGTTGAACGTCGAGAGACGCTCGTTTTGCGCCGGATGACGCCACATTTGCAGAGTTAGATATAAGAGTAATGCAGAAAAGTGTAGGAGTAAGTGAGTAGACAATAGGAGTGATGGCGTCTGCGGGGCGTGCACGTGAGTGCACGACCGGAAATCAAGTGCTGTGAGGTGTTGAAACGGCGGGCAGCGGCGAACCGGTGTTTCCGCTCGCCCGTTGAGCCTTGCTTGCGGACGCCTACTCTCCCAGCTCGAACGTCGCCGTCACGGTGCCGTCTCCGAGGATCTCGCGGAGCTCGTCGGCCGAGACGCCCTCCACGCGGCCGAGGCGGGTGAAGTCCCAGTGGTTCACGTCGTAGTAGATGGTGATCTGGTTTCCCTGGTAGAGGATCACGTCGCCGGGCTCGGTGGTGATGGGCTCGTCGTTTGTGGGTAGCGTGTAGCCGAGCGGCCCGACCACCTCGAAGCCGCCATAGTGGTGCATCTGGACGGTGAGGGGGCCCTCAGCGAGGAGCTCGCGCAGGGCGTCCGCGGAGCTGTTGTTGGCGAGGGCGACGCGGAGCGTGTGGTTGTTGACGGTGACGTTCATGGTGGAGTCCTCGATGGAGGTGGGAGTGGGGGATTCGGGCGTTGCTTCGGCCTCGGATGCGGTTTCAGGTGCCGTTTGCGTGGCGGGTGCCTCCGCAACGCCATCCGCCGAGCTCGGCGTCTCAGCCGCCGACGCTCCGCACGCACTCAGCGAAAGCACCGTAGCAAATGCGAGGACGAGCGCGCGCCACGTCATAGCGATCCCCTCTAGCAGTGTCGGTGGACAACTCCAGTGTTCGACTAGTGCTGGGCGATAGCAAATACCTATGACGCATATAGAAGTATGTGGGAGAAGAAGTGTCGAGCGATGTCGAAGATCCTTTTGCGCCAGATGACGTCATTTTCGGTGCGAGATGAAGAGCCGAGGACAAGGTGATCCAGTTGCTCGCTCAAAAAGTGACGCCATCCGGCGACCGCACAGGCTGTACGCGAAAGCGCGCAGCCAGAAAGCAAGAGAAAGGGAGCAAATAGCTGAGAATGGTTCAAATCGTGGCAAACGCTAGATATAGACAACATATGAACAGATTATGGAAATCATCTGTTCTGCTAGCCTTTCAATCCCGTAGATTCCAGATGTTTTAGTACTCGGTACGAGGGAGAATACATGCATCGAATTCTTAGACCTTTGGAGCGCCTAGTGGTTATGGTTGCTGCCGCAATTATGTGCGTAGCGCCTTCAGTCGCATGGAGCCTTGAGGCGAGCAATCGAACCGCTGAGACGCCCTCTTCTCGGGCGTCAAGTTTGGCTTACGCGTCTACCATGGACGCAAGTGACATCGTGACGGTACTCCGTCTCTATAACGAGTGGACGGGAGAGCATCTCTTCACCACCGATCAGGCCGAGTACGACGCTCTCGTGAAGGACGGTTGGAGTGGAGAAAACGTCGCTTGGTATTCTCCCTCAGATCCGAATGTCGGCGAGCCGGTCTACCGCATCTACAATCAGTGGAGCGGAGACCACTACTACACGAAGGATCATGCAGAGGCCGAGCAGCGCGTGAGCGAAGGCTGGCAGTGGGACGAGGGCGGCAAGCCCCTTTTCTATAGCGTTAAGAACACAGATTCGAACGTAACGGCCTACCCCATCTACCAGCTCTTTAACCAATACGTCGAGATCGGCACGCACCACTGGACCACCAAAGAGAGCGAGTATGAGGCCTGCAAGGCGCGAGGTTGGAATGGCGAAAATGTGAAGTTCTACGCCTCCGCCTTGCCACCGGAAACTTCGAATCCTGGTGGTGGCAGTGGTGGAGGTTCCCAGCCTACTTCGGAGCCCTCAAATCCCGGCGGGGGCGGTGGAGGAGGATCCCAGCCTTCGAACCCACAGGTGGAGCCCTATTATTGGGTAAACACGAAGTCACACGTCATCCATGGCGATAGTTGCCCGTCTCTGAAGAATGCAAATCTCAATGCCAGCCATTGGAAGAAAGTTTCCACAGCGGACGAAGCTAGGGGTTATCTCAGCAAAGGCTACTCAAAATGCAAGAACTGTAGTCCAGTGGGTATCTAGAGCGCAAAAGATTATTAAGACACGAATCACCCTGTCCTTCTGTAAAGAGGACAGGGTGATTTCGTAGCAGCGCTGCGTGAAGCTTCTCATTTGCGTAACGCTGTATCGATGACTATTTCAACATCAGCTATGGTGTTGCGACTTTCATATCCCTGACTTAGTGTAGGATCATTGGCATCGATGTTGGAAGATGGTAGTCATATGGCTAATTGCTGATTCGCTTAGCGCGAATAATGATGGTGATTCCACTGATTAATTAGCTCACGTCGCAGATTTGCGTGTGCATATCGGTGATGTCCATATGCTGAACGTGATTCTGAAGGGGCCGAGCGCTTCGGGCAAGACCTGGGTCGCCTGCGCGATCGGCATGGCCGCATGCCGCAGGGGCTACAGGGTGCGCTACTACAAGGCCCGAAACCTCGTCGCCGAGCTCCGCGTCGCGAGGAAGGTGATCGACGGCTCCTACCAGAGGGCGATCTCCAGGCTGAGGAAAACCCAGCTCCTCATCATCGACGACTTCCTGCTCCACGAGGTCACCTCCGAGGAGGTTGGCGAGCTTCTAGAGCTTGTCGACGCGAGGCGCATCGTGGGTTCGACCATCTTCTGCTCCCATTACCGCCACGGGGGTTGGATCGAGATCATCGGCCGCTCGCCGGTGAGCAAACAGTTCATGTCGAGGGTGTCCTCGAGCTCCTACGTGCTCCGCATGGATTCATCGGAAGACATGCGCACACTTGGCTCCGAGATCATCTGAGCCCATCGGGCGTCCGTCGTGCTTGCGGCGGGCGCCCACCCATGGCGGTAATTAGCAGCAGGGGTGGTGGTAATTAGTGGAATGCGTGGCGGTTTATAGCAACGGAATCAGGTCGACGGGACGCAAGCTCTACTTCGCCGTCAGATCACCCAATGACGGCATCCTGGCTTCCATGGCTTCAGCGACCTCTCCCGAAGCATCTGCATAGTCGATGGTCTGGCCATCCGTGGTGTTTTGCCAGCACTCAAGTTCGTGCGAAAAATCAGAGATCTCTCGCGCGGCATTGAACGAGTTCACGAAGTCTGCGATCCCATCAATCAGTGCGTGCTCCGCCTCACTGAATGGGTCGTTCGCAGGCAATTTGTTTGGCACTAGCACTTCGCCCCATCCCTGTTCGCAGAATTCCACGATGCCGCTCTCTGCCAGCAGGTAGCGCAAACCTTCCATGCCATCGACTACGGGGCCGTAGGTGGCGTGGGCGTAGCGGAGACCCGTCAAAGATCTGCCACGGCAAGCGCAGGCAAACATGTCGGCAAAGAAAATCGCCTTCTGGCTTTTCGTCCAAAAGAGATCTTTGCATTTTTGGGCGAGTAGATATACCAACGCTAAGGCTCGATCGGGGTCGAATGCTCGATATCCATTCTTCGCCGAAGGCGCGTCTGCAGTCTGGCCTTCCAATTTCGATGGCAGTGGTCGCGCCCAAGGGAGTTCCTTGGCTGGCATCGAGAGCGCCATTTCAATGCTCTCTATAGAACGCTCGCTCAGCCTGTTTCGGTTCTTTGCTAAAAGCTGTCGCGCGCCCTGAGGCGTCTTTGTCTGTTCCAGCACCAAGCTGTGCGTTGGATCTGGAATATCCCCTCGCTCATATCGATAGACGGTCTGTTCGCCAAACCCAAGGAAGCGGCTGAATTCACGAAGGGAGAGCCCGTAGTGCTCTCGTAGCTCGCGAATCTCTTCCGGCGATGGAATGCCATGGCGAGCTCGATAGATTGCATAGGCACGATCCAAGTTCTCGCCCTCGACGCGAGCGTCCCCGATTTCCATGCCACAGTTTGGGCAAATCGCCACGGTCTCCGTGAAGTCGATCTCATCGCCACGAACACGCAGCTTTGCCGGCTGCTCTCGGAGCTCGGAGCAAACGTTCGTGTCGCACTCAGGGCAGTAGGTGTCCAAGGAATCAATCATCTTCGCGCCTCTCACTAAACGCATGTACTGACAGGCATTTCGCCTGTCTCTTATCAACTCGGATGGACAGCTTCAGATAAAACTTCTCGCCCTTGAATGACGGTGAGAACTCGGCAACGTTCCAGTTATCTGCAAAACGTGGATCTCTGTCTCTTTCGGGGCCGTCAAAGCAATCTTCTACCTCGAGCGAGAGGATGATCTCCTCGAGCATTGTCGGCGTCATGCCGCGATCAGCCATGAACTTGAGGCTTGCACGTCGGCGCACGAGGATGATGGAGCTTTCCGTCACGAAGCGCTTCAGCTGGGCGAGGAAGAGTGCGGCGAATTGCGTGCGAGTCATGTCTCTCCCTCCGAGCTGTATGTCATCATATGATGACACGCTGCGAAGGTCAACTGATCAATACGAGACTGCGCGATTGTGTGCGCGGTGGAAGAGGTGTGTTGGCTTGACGAGCGTTTGGTTCTCAATGTCTACAGACTACGCCTCGTTCTCTTCTACCCCTCGTCGGCGAAGTAGTCGAGGTCGACGCGCTTGAGCCTGATCGTGCTCTCGGTGGTGACGCCGAGGTCGTACTTGATCATGAGCTCTACCAGGCGCTTTCCGTCAATGAGCGAAATCGTAGAATGCGGATAGCCATGTGCAAACTCCCGCGCACCGCGACTGAAGGTGCTGGTGGTCACGAAGATGCCGTTGCGCACGCTGCCAAGCGCCCCGGCAAAGCTCTGGATGGCTTCCCGCCCGACGGTGTTGCCCGGCTCATAGCGTTTCGCCTGCGTGTAGATGGGATGGAATCCCAGCTCATCAGTTGAGATGATGCCGTCGATGCCATCATCTCCGGACTTCTTCGTCACGGAGCCGATGCCATACCCCATCTTCACGAGCAAATCCACCACGAGCCGCTCGAAGAAGTCGGAATCATGGTCGAGGATCGCCTTGAGCAAATCCTCGCCGAGCACCTCGTCCATCTGGTCTTTCAAGCTCTCAATGCGCTCCCTCGGAGACTGCTCGTCCTGCTCCAAGGAGTCGATATCCTTCGAGTTTTCCTCTTGCTTGATCAAGCCCTCCGACGTGCGTTTGGCAGTCGGCTCTCTCCTCTGCCAGGGATTGAGTTCCGAGATCCGTTGCCGCAAGAGCGCGCTCAGCTCAACGGGACTAAGCTCCTGAGCTTGCACTTTCCTTCCTGTGTCATTGATCGCGTAAAAGCCTTTGCGCACCCTATCTATGAGTTGTGCTCGCTCGAGATAAGAGATGCTCCAACCCGTGCGACTGCCATAGACCGTAGATCCGCTTGACGTCTGTTTTGCGCAGTCTTCCGGAGAGAGGTTCAATAAATCCCGAACCGCCTCTCTGGCAGTCTTGCGTGAGTATTCCTGGCCGTTCGCGAAGAGGTCAAGAACGATCCCGTACATATCAGTCTGGCTGGGAATGGCCATGCTGGCTCCTTCGGCCGTGCAGATAATACAGTTATGCAGCCAGTTTAGCGTGCAGTGTGCTGATGTCTGGAGAGTACCTTGTACCTGGCTCGAAAAGGTCATCGGAGATAGGGAAGGGATCCCTGTAGCCATTGATAACCTGCGAGTAACCCTCCCGTGTGAGATGCTCCTGGGCACCAGCATCGATGATAAGGTCACGACTTTTGAGAAGCTCAAGCTGTGCGTCTCAAGCGATGAAGGGCTTGTCTAATCATTCGCTCCGAAAGGCGACGAGGCCGCTCGTGGCGACCCCGAAGAGCCGGGCCGGCGTACCGTTGCCCGGTCTGATCACACGTTCAGGATAACGTGAAGTTGTGCAGATTCGGTCGGGGGAATCGATCAAGTCTCGAATGTTGGTGCATGCGCGGATCCCAGACAGGGATCAGGGATGGATAATGTTTACTGTCAAGAATCTCAGGGTGACATCGGAGACTTAGGTAAAGGCATTGGCCCAACAACGCCTCTAGCCGATAGGTGTAGTCGCTGCCCCGCCGTTCAAGTGGATTGTTCGGCATACCGGCACTGGTGAAGCTGCTTTTCGAAGTGTCCTTAAACATGAGGTCGAGAACGTGCGGCCAAATGCGCTCTCCGAGGCGCTGGGGGATCAACACAACATCCCCCTCGCTCGAGGAGCAGAAGCTCGCTCGACTTCGCTCTGAGACATTGCGGCGTCTACCCGCTAGAGAATCTCCTTCGAGTCCAGTTTCTCCAGATCGATCGTCTTATCGGCGATGACCCTGTGGATCGCGTTGTCGCTTGCGGTGATGACGGGATCCCAAGCCCAATACGGCAACCGACGCCGCATCGGGATGGATCCTCGACGAGCTCGAAGAGGGAAAGGTTCTCCCCAAGGCGCGCAAACGGGAAGACGTCGTCCCCGACGGCGAGGGCTTCGTGAGCCTCCTCGCCCTCGACATGGACGCGTACGCGGAGCGCTACGGCAGGAAGGCCGTTCGCAAGAATCTCACGATCCCCGCATGACTGAACACGTTCGCGGAGAAGAACTCGATCAATTTCTCGCAAGTCCTCCAGGAAGCGCTCACGCGCACCTACCTCGCCCAGGCGTAAGCGGCGCAACGTGGGCTATCTCCGTATGTGCATATTGCAACCCGATTTGAGGGTGCGAATGCGTACTTTGCACACCAAATCCAACGGCAAGACGCGTATCTTGCAAACCTTGGGCGCGGAGCGATGGCATGCATCGGCGAGGACCGCCAAGGTCGGCGTCGGCGCGAGTCATTGGGGGCTGAGGTGCAGGTCGAGGCCATAAGCGTTCTTAGGATGTGCGTCACGATGCCAGCGGGGCCCTTGCGGTGTACTTCGTGGCACGGATGCCATTCCGGTGTACGCGCGCGGCTCGATTTCGTACACCATAAGCGCACCTGCGGCGTTTTCGTACACCGCAAGCTCGTCCTTGGCAGCGGACCCGTACACCGCAAGGCCCTTCGCGGTCCGAAGTACACCGCAAGCTCACGTATGCCACTGCAAGATCAAATGCCACCGCAAGCTCACGTATGCCACCGCGAGCGCACCAGAGTTGTCGCATCTACACCAGCGCATCCGTTCATTTCGAGGAAAACGAGCATTCCATTCCGAGGATTTCCGTTATCCCGTTTCGAGGATTTCCGTTACCTCGTTTCGAGAATCCGCGTAGGCGGATGGAACAGAGGGACGAGTACGTCGAGGAACTCCGGTCCGAATTCCCTGCTGGCGAGGCGCAGTCTCCTCCCCATCGGCATACTCGTAATTGTTGTGAAGTGCGCGTGCGAGACTCGGAGCGATCGAGAAACTGCCTATACTGTCTATACATGTATAAACGAAGGGACACCACATGGTAGCGATGCATGCCACGCTCACGAAATGGGGCAACGGGCGGGGAATCCTCTTGCCAAAGGAAATGTGCGAGGCGCTCTCGCTCTCCGTCGGCGACAGCGTCTCGCTCGTGCTCGATGAATCGAGCCGCACCGTGGTGCTCGAGAACCCTAAGGCCTACACGCTCAGTGCGCTCATGGCCGGCTACGACGGTCCCAAGCCAGGCGAGGTTGATGCGCCCGACGCGTCGGTTGGCGGGGAGCTCTGGTAGCGATGGTCTTTTCCCAGGGCGACATCATTCGATTTGACCTCACTCCTTCCATCGGCCACGAACCACGAGGCAAGCGCCCAGCCATGGTGGTGAGTTCATTCGAGTTCAACGCGTCCACGAGCATGACGCTCGTGTGCCCGATTACCACGACGCTCAATCGCTTCCCGCTTCACCTCGAGCTCCCCGCGGGGCTCGACACCATCGGTTGCGTCGCGTGCGAGCAGGTGCGTGCGTACGACCTCGAGGCGAGGGGCGCGGAACGCGTCGAATCCGTCCCACAGGATTTCATCGACAAGGTCAGAACCTGCATGAAGTCGTTCTTCTAGGGCCGCCCCGCATCCCCGAGGCCACGATCATCGTCGGGCAGATCACCCCATGGGAGTTGAACGAAACTCGGGCATACCTGCGCGAGGTGGGCGGCATGGCCGAGCGAATCAACGTGCGACCCGCCGTGGAGTGGCTCATCGAAGGCTGAGCGCTGCTGAGCGCTGCCATGGAAAGGCGCCTGGGCTCGCCCGTAGCACCCGCTGCCGCTCTCGCGGAGGCGTCGGGAGAGCGTGCCCGCAGGGCTGTCGGCTTGCAACGGGCATCGTGATGCTCGAAGCGCATCACTCCATGCATCTACTTGGGGTGCTTACCTTATTCTTCGCAAGGAGCCGTCTCGCAGGATGAGGTATATCTTGCCTCGCTTGAAGGCGTGGCTTCGCTTGATCCATCTCGCCACGTCCTCGTCGGTTGCGCTGCTCTTATTGAGCGAGTTGTTGAAGACGATGACCTTGGCGTCTTTCTTGCCGCGACTCGTTTGCTTGATGTGGCTATCGATGGTGTTGAACGAAGAGGCCTCCCTGAGCGTCTTGATCTCGAGTCCACCCGCGCAATCGGCAAGCCCGCGCGTGTGCGTGATCTCATTTATTGTTTCTTCGTACTGGTCGACGACGAAGGTGCAGCGAACGCCATGCTTCTTCAGGGCTTCCGCGGTTCTCAATTCGTCGGCATGGTCTGCCCGCGCCTGCTCCGTTCTGGTTTTCCATTCCTTCGTCCCCGGTTTGTCGTAACCGATTTCCGGTTCCTTGCCGCTTCGCAGCCACTCGGGATCGCGGGTGGCCATCTCTGCAAGGATGGCGCGGGCGGTGGCATCGTCGATCTTGGGGACTTCCTCTTTCGGTATTACGCGCCCGTCGAATATGGTTGCCGCGCAGTCGCAATAGCCCCGGTACAGGGCATCGGGGTCGTAGCCCTCGTGATCAGTCGCGGGGAGCCGCTTGTATCCGCCCGATCCGTCCACACCTCATGCGAGTCGAACGACGGATCCACCTGGCGGTCGCATCCGGCATGGTAGCGGTCGAGCTTGCTCGCCTTATCCTCAGAACGGCAGACGAACCCCCCCGATCGCAAGAGCCAGGAGAAGGAATACGTCTCCGACCTCGTGGAGATGCGTGCGAAGCGGAGCCCGATCTGGTTGCGCATCCCGTTCGCGAACATCGTGGTACCGGTGGCGTTGCCGATTCGACCATGTTTCAGTCTGCGCCCGAGATCGTGCTCACCACTCCGCGAGCCTCACGAAGTAGAGACCGCAAGTGCGTTTACGGCGCACGCCACGATGTCGTGGGGGTCCTTGCGGCGTACTTCGTGGCACAGAGGCCTTTCGGGTGCGCGCGATCGACCCGATTTCGCACACCGCAAGGCCAAACGCCTTCTCCGAGGGCCTCTTCGGGCGTCTCAAGGTCGAGTTCTTCCACGGCAGGGACTGGCAGGGCGTGGCCATCGACGAGTTCGAGAGGATGCTCGACGTCTACCTCACGTGGTATCGCGACGTGAGACGCAAGAGCAATCTGGCTACGTGAGTCCGATGCAGTACCGGAGGGAGCTGGGGCTGATAGCATGACCGTCGGCGGTCCAGGATTTCCACCGCATTCCCCAATTAGGCGAAGAGTCCTTCACGCCGACTTTCGGGACTCAAACCGTCTTCGAGCTGCTGCAATGCGGGCGCAGGATCCATCTTGCAGTTGCCCGTAAACTCGGTCGCGTGCAGAATGCGAGCCTCGCTCGCTGTCGAGGAACACGCCGCACCTGCGTCAGCGCGGATGCCCCTAATTGTTGTTGAGTTCGCGTTGTAGGCTGAGCGAACGTTGGAGGATCGGGCGTTGCGCCTTCACTGAGGTGCCGCCCGCGGGGAAATGAGACGCCATGACGCTCGCCACCATGGACGAGGCCACAAGGGTCCTCGCTGCCGCCTTCGGATACGAGAGCTTCCGTCCCGGGCAGGAGGAGCTGGTACGAGCCGTGCTCCAAGGTCGAGACGTCCTCGGCGTCATGCCCACCGGCGCGGGCAAATCCCTCGCGTACCAGATCCCCGCCATCGTCTTGCCGGGCCTCGCCATCGTCATCAGCCCGCTCGTCTCGCTCATGGGAGATCAGGTGCGCTCCCTCCGCGAGAACGGCGTGCGCGCGGCCTTCCTCAACTCCACGCTCTCGGCCTCCGAGCAGGGCGCGGTCATCCGCGAGGCGCTCGATGGCGCCTACGACATCCTCTACGTGGCGCCGGAGCGCTTGGCCGACCCCCGCTTCATGGAATTCGCCGCCCAGGCGCGGATCTCGCTCGTGGCCGTGGACGAGGCGCACTGCGTCTCGCAATGGGGCCAGGACTTCCGGCCTTCCTACCTCGCCATCGGCCAGTTCATCGACTCGCTTGCCGTGAGGCCGCCCGTTTGCGCGCTCACCGCCACGGCCACTGGCCGCGTGCGCGCTGACATCGTGCGGCTCCTCGGCCTTTGGGATCCCTTCGAGCTGGTCACGGGCTTCGATCGTCCGAACTTGCGCTTCGACGTTAAGCGCCTCGCGCCCAAGGACAAGCTCGCCCACATCATGTCCTACGTCCGCGAGCACCCCGGAGATTCCGGCATCGTCTACTGTTCCACCCGCAAAGACGTGGAGAAAGTCCACGAGGCGCTCCGCGAGGCGGGCATCTCTGCCACCCGCTATCACGCGGGCCTTTCCAAAGACGAGCGCCTCGCCAACCAAGAGGCCTTCATCCTCGACAACGCGCCGGTCATGGTGGCGACGAACGCCTTCGGCATGGGCATCGACAAATCGAACGTGCGCTTCGTCATTCACCACAACCTGCCCGGGTCCATGGAGGCCTACTACCAAGAGGCGGGCAGGGCCGGCCGCGACGGCGAGCCCGGGGAGTGCCTCCTCCTCTGGAGCGACGGAGACATCTCCACCTGCCGCTACTTCATTGAGGCCGAGGTGAAAAACGACGAGCTCGCGCCCGAAGAGGTGGAGGTCGTTCGCGCCAGCAGACGTCGCATGCTCGAGGCGATGGTGGGCTACTGCTACACGACGGAGTGCCTGCGCGGCTACATCCTGCGCTACTTCGGCGAGGCCGCCCGCGGCGCGTGTGGCAATTGCGGCAACTGCTCGGGCGAGGCCAAGGCCGTCGATGTGACGAACGAGGCGCGGGCGGTCATGCGCTGCGTGCACCAGCTGCGAGGACGCTTTGGCAAAGGCGTCGTGGTCGATGTGTTGAGGGGCGCCCATACGGCGCGCGTCGAGCAGTTGGGACTGGGCTCATGCGGCTTCTTCGGCGCGCTGGCAGAGGGGGCGCCGAGGCGCTCCGACGGCAAGCCGCTCTCGGCCACGGTGCCCGCGGGGCGCATCCGCGAGGTGGTGGAGCTCCTCGCTGCGGGCGGCTACCTCGTGGTTTCCGAGGGCAAATATCCCACGGTGGGATTCGGCCCGCGCTTTCGCGAGGCGGCTGAGCCGGGATTCTCGCTGCTGATGAAGGAGGTTCCGGCCAAGGCCGCTCGCAAGGGGAGGCGACGGGGATCCACGATTGACGCGGGAGATGGATTGGAGGCGCCGGTCCACGAGCGCTCCGAAGACGAGGAGCTTTTCCAGCGTTTGCGGGCGCTTCGGCGCTCAATCGCCGAGGTCAACGAGGTGCCACCCTACGTGGTGTTCTCTGACGCTACGCTGCGCGACATGTGCCTGCTCCGCCCCGCCTCGCGCGAAGCGTTCCTCGAGGTCTCCGGCGTAGGCGCGGTCAAGCTCGATCGCTACGGCGAAGCATTTCTCAAGGAGATCGCCAGTTTCGAGGACGAGAAGGCGAATGATGCCACGCCTTCGAGCTCGAGCTTCGACGTTTAGTTTCCTGCCAAGCTAGGACATTGATGGGCCATGGATATGGCGCGCAGCTTTGTGGCGTGGATGCGCGCGCGGCATGCGGCTCGTTGCCGTGGGTGCGCGTGTGGTGGGTGCGTGCTGCCGCAGAGGCCTTTGCGGTGTAGCGACTACGCATGCGGCGTCGCGTATGCAGCCGCAGATGCCCTTACGGTGTACTTCATGGCATGGGGTTGCTTGGGGTGTACGTTTTCCTACACCGCAAGCGGGTTCGCGGCGTTTTCCTACACCGCAAGCGTGCCCGTGGCAGCGAGCCCTTACACCCCAAGCCCACCCGCGGCTGGAAGTACACCGCAAAGAGGCCTACGGCACCGCCAGTACACCGCAAAGAGGCCTGCGGCACCGCCAGTACACCGCAAGGCCAAGCGCGACACCATGCGTACGCTGGGAGAGCAGCATGCGCGCCGTCTTTCGTCGGATGCCAGCGAGCGGCGCGCATCGCCGTTCGCGTATGCGGACTTGCCGTGTCCTTGGCGCGTGCTACGATCATCCCCAGAGTGATTCTCAACAAGCTATGGACTCGTTAGCCATAGTGACTTCTCAGTCTTCCCGGCAACGGGGGACTAACCTTTCGGGGTTTTGATTTATGCGCTTGGACTGTTCGCTCTTGCGCTAATCAGATAATTCATTCATTACTCGTGGCGTCTCTCTATTTGATTGAAGGAGTTGCCATGGGTAGGCGTTGCCGTTATCGCGTGGGCATTGACGTCGGTTTGTACTCCGTCGGGCTCGCTGCTATCGAGATAGACGATTCGAGCGATAACCCGCTGGAAGCGATGCCAATGCGGGTGCTGTCCCTCATGTCGGTAATTCACGATGGTGCATTGGATCCTCAGAATCAAAAGACGGCACAATCTAGGAAGCTCGTATCCGGCGTGGCGCGCCGAACTCGCCGTTTACGCGAGCGTCGCCGCAAGCGCTATGAGCATATCGACGAGCTGCTTGACGAATACGGCTATCCCTATGCGCAGGCCGAGACCATGGTCACGGCTATGAAGGGTGTTGATCCCTATCTCCCATGGCATGCCAGGAAGAACCTTGTTGAGGGCTACATCGAAGACGAACACGAGCGTAAGCTCGCACTCGCCGTTGCCATACGGCACATCGCCCGGCACCGCGGTTGGCGAAACCCCTACGTATCGGTGAAGACGCTTGTTGAGCAGTCGTCGACGGCGTCTTCGTTCTACATGGCATACTTCAAGAACGTGCAGAAATGGCTTAAGAGACATGGCTTGGGGCTTTATCCAGGTGTATCCGTGATTGAAGGGGAAGACGGGTCGCCAAGTCTCGAAGGAGTACCTGACTGGGAAAATCCAGAAGTGGGCGCTCATCGTCCAACCATCGCTGAGCTTGTAGAGCCATTCTTGCGTCCTCTTCCGGAGTATCGCTTCCGCAGTTCGTCGGATAAGAATGGCGACGTTAAAGATACGGTCCAAATTGGCAAGCTCCACCAAAGTGATAACTGCTATGAGCTGCTGAAGATATTCAAAACCCAGCGAGTTCCGGAGGAGGAGCAAAAGAAACTCATAGAGGCAGTTTTCCATCAGGTGAGCCCGAAAGAGGTGGGTGCTGCAGCGCAACTCGTTGGGAGAGATGATCTGCAGCCCAACAGGTATCGCGCCTCTCGCTCCTCTATCGCGTTCCAGGAATACCGAATTCTCTCTACGCTCGCGAACTTGCGAATTCGGGAGGACGGAAGGCAGCGAAGGCTCAACGACGATGAGCGGATAGCGCTCTTCGAATACCTCACTTCCAAGGAGGTATCGGATCTTGCGACCAATCTTTCGTGGACAGATGTGGCTGATCAGCTAGGCATAGAAAGAAGTGACTTGAAGGGTGTGGGCGGAGAAACCGAGGACGGACTTCCAATATCCGCCAAGCGACCACCCTATCTAGAAACGGAATCGGTCATACGTTCCAAGATCGACAAAAACAAGAACTTCAAACGTCTTCGCGATTGGTGGGAGAACGAAGCGGATCCTCTCGACAAGGAGTTCTTCCTCATGTTCTTCGACAACGCGGGGGTTCCCACCTCGTCGCTCGATGACCGGGAACTCCAGGCAAAAGAGCATGTCGAAAACTTGCTGGCGGATCTTGCCATGCTAGACGACGACTCCTTGAGTGCTCTGGACAACATGAAACTCGCATCGGGCAGGGCCGCATACAGCATCGATACCCTTCGGCGTCTTAATCGGCGAATGCTCGAGGAGGGCCTTGATCTACACGAGGCGCGGAAGGCTGAGTTCGGAGTGAGTGATGATTGGAAGCCGAAGCCGGAGAAGCTCGGCACGCCTACGGGAAATCCTGCTGTCGATCGCACGATAAAGATCGTCTCGAGATGGCTCCTTGCTTGTGAGCGAGAGTGGGGCGTGCCAGAGACCATCGCCATCGAACATGTGCGTGAGGGATTCCAAACTGAGAAGCAAAAGCGCGAACGCGAGCGTGCGATGAATAGCAGGAACAAAGCAAATGACAAGGTACGCGATCAGATCATCGAGGCGCTTGGTGAGCGGGAAGGATCGGGTATCACCGGTAGGGGCAGCATCAGAACTTCCGGAATCCGCAAGTGGCAGGCCCTGCAGCGACAAAACAATCAGTGTCTCTATTGCGGCAAGACCATCACGTACGACACTGCGCAAATGGATCACATCGTGCCGAGAAAGGGGCCAGGAAGCTCGAACGAATTGTCAAATCTCGTGGCGACCTGTGCGGATTGCAATAAATCCAAGAGCAACACCCTCTTCTGGACATGGGCAACGCCAGCGCAACGTGATGAAACTATCGATCGCGTGAACTTCTGGACGAGGGATCCCTATTTCAGCAGCGAAAAGGAATTCCGCAAATTCAAGAGAGACGTCATCGCTCGACTCAAGCAGCGCGAGGAGGATGAACCGCTCGACAACAGGTCGATGGAGTCGGTTGCATGGATGGCGCTTGAACTCCGGGATCAGATCGCCGGTGAATTCTACGGGCGTGATGGACAGTTCGCTGCCACGCTGGGAAGTGGCGCCGAGAGTGAGATCGCTCAGAGAGTCATGGTGTACAAAGGCTGGATCACCGCCGAGGCAAGACGTGCAAGTGGTATTGAAGGGAAATTGCCTTGGATAGGCGATTTCAAGGCCAAGACGAGGCTTGATCGTAGGCATCATGCGGTCGATGCGGCCGTCATCGCCTTCATGCGTCCCGGCGTGGCGAAGACGCTCATTGAACGAGATGCCCTGCGTCGTGAGCAGCGTGACCTCGGACAAGATGGGTCGTATGGGCACTACGGCGATTTCCGAGATTGGATAGGGGCAAGCGAAGCGGATACGGAGCTCTACCAGCTCTGGCGCGATGCCCAGATGCCTTGCTTGCAGAAGATCGTGGCGAAAGCCATGGAAGAGGATCGCATCGTCGTCACGGAGCCGTTACGTCTGCGCGTGGGAATTGGACGTGCGCATGGGGATACGATCAAGCCAATGCTCAAAAAGCATGTTGGCGATCAGCTGAGCGTCGTAGCCATTGACAAAGCGGAGACACCTGCGTTGTGGGTTGCGCTAACCAGATGCCCGGAATACGACCCCAGGGAAGGATTGCCTGCGGATCCCAATCGCACGATTCGCGTACACGATCGTTGGCTCAGTGCTGATGACGAGATCGGTTTCATGGCGGAGCCAGGAAAACTTGATACAAGGGAAGCGCCAGTTACCGCAAAAGTGCGCAATGGTTTCGCCGAAATCGGCGATACCATCCATCACGCAAGGTTCTATCGCATAACCAAGAAGAATAGCAAAGGGGCTATAACGAAATACGAGTATGCGATGCTACGCGTGTTTCAAGTCGATTTGAATCGCTACCACCAAGAAGATCTCTTTAGTGTTGAACTACCCCCACAATCCATTTCAGCGAGAACGGCACTACCAAGATTGCGCGAAGCGCTAAGCGAGGGTACGGCTGAATACTTAGGCTGGGCGGTGACGGGAGATGAAATCGTCATCGATCGAGAAGCGAAACTGTTCTCTTCAGATGGTAACAACAAGATCAACCTCTTTATGAGGGCGTTTCCCGATACAAACCGCTTCGTCATCACCGGATTTGGTACCAATGGAAGGCTAACATTGCGACCGAGATACTTCGCTTCAGAAGGTGTGTCAGAGCTTGATTCGAATATCTCGCTGGACGATGAGAATGTACGTAAAACTATCGAGCGCATTTATGGGGATCACGAATGGTCGCTCGATGATATTAAAAAGATCAATACCGTAATAGAGGGAAATTGTCCCTTGGCGATTAACAAGATCCTCCCCACCCATCCCACGATCATCCGCAGGAATACTTTGGGCATGGAGCGCTGGAAATCGAACAACCATATGCCGACCAGCTGGAAGGTTCCGTAGGCGAGCAAAGTCATAGATGCCGAGTGATTCAATTCGGGGGGTTGTGCGATGGCCGATAACTGGAGAGTGCTCGATTTCACGAACTTCCACGGCGATCTGCGCTTCTCGAGTGCAAAGCAGGTTTTGGAAACCTGCGATAGTGAGACTGGCGAGGTGACGCGCCACGCACTCGGCGACGTGAACATCGTCTTCCTCGGCATCTACGTAAGGCTTGAGCCCGCTACCATGTACCACTTCGCGAAGCATGACGTGGTCGTGCTCTTCTGCGATTGGCGTGGATTGCCTGTGAGCAGTATGTATCCATGGATAGACGCCCATGGTCGCGTTGCAGCGAGGCAGCGAGCGCAGGCGTCGCTCAGCGTTCCGCGATCGAAGAATGCTTGGATGCGGCTGATCAAGGCGAAGGTCAAGGGACAGGCGAATAACCTCAAGGATATTGATCCCGCGGCATCAAAGAAGCTCAACGAACTCGCACGCACGGTGAAATCCGGTGACACGACGAATGTTGAGGGCGTTGCGGCGAGGGTTTACTGGCAAGCGCTCTTCGGTGATCCGACGTTTCGTCGGACGCCGGGGGAACAAAGCGAATGGAGAAACTCGCTCCTCGACTATGGCTATACGCTCCTGCGTGGCAATAGCATGAGGGCAGTTCTCTCGGCGGGGCTCACGCCCGCGCTTGGCATGTATCACAGAAACCGCTCGAATCTCTTTGCGCTGGCCGATGATCTCATCGAGCCGTTTCGACCTGCGGTGGATCGCGTGATCGTCAAGCTCGATGAGGACTCCGTGCTTGAGAACAAGACTGTCCGCAAACAGCTCATGATGGCGACGCAACAACCCTTCGATGCAAAGGGCCTCTCCGTTGCTGCGGTGATGACCGATCTGGCTCAGCAATATGGCCGCTATGTAGAGGGGGAGGTGGAATATCTGACCGTGCCTGTGTGGCAGCCATGACTTGTGCGGTTAGCTGCCGCAAATACGTGAACCTTCGAGAAACGAGCTTGAGATGAGGAACAGAAGGTTTGATCCCATGTGGTGTGTCGTGATGTTTGATCTGCCCGTGCAGACGAAGAAGGAGCGGAAAGAGGCGACGCAGTTCCGAAATCTTCTAGTGAAGACTGGCTACTCAATGATCCAGTTCAGCGTCTACGGGAAGTATTCTCCGACTACGAACAGCAACATGCAGATTGAGCAGTTCATCAAGGCGAACCTGCCTACCAACGGGGAGGTACGGATCTTCCACCTGACCGACAACCAGTGGGCGGCTGCTACGAGATTCCGTTCGAAAAAACTGGAGGCGAACGAGCCGGCACCAGAGCAGTACACGCTCTTTTAGCGGCGGATCTTAGCCGAGAAGACATAGACTAGCTAGTGAAGCTGCTGGTAGTGACGGCAACCCCGGCAAGAACCTCTTACCGACTATTGGGAATCACTCTAAATCCCTCGTGATAAACTAGCCTACACCATCGACACGCGCAGCGTGACATTGGGAATCACTCTAAATCCCTCGTGATAAACTAGCCAGAGCGCGCGTATACGCGCACGCGCGATTGGGAATCACTCTAAATCCCTCGTGATAAACTAGACGCACGCGCACGCACACGCGACGCGCGATTGGGAATCACTCTAAATCCCTCGTGATAAACTAGAGCGACATCGTCCTCCCCGGGCTGCTCGATTGGGAATCACTCTAAATCCCTCGTGATAAACTAGAGGTCGCCGTGCTCGTCTCCACCGTAGAATTGGGAATCACTCTAAATCCCTCGTGATAAACTAGGACCGGCGTCTCTAGTCTTGCTGGCGCTATTGGGAATCACTCTAAATCCCTCGTGATAAACTAGCTGGCGTGAGGTAGGCATGAAAGACGGTATTGGGAATCACTCTAAATCCCTCGTGATAAACTAGGCGTCGGGAATCACGAGAGGTTCGCCGAATTGGGAATCACTCTAAATCCCTCGTGATAAACTAGCGCGCCAACGGTGGGTGCGCTCGTGCTTATTGGGAATCACTCTAAATCCCTCGTGATAAACTAGAGACCGAGCTATTCGAGGACGTGATGCTATTGGGAATCACTCTAAATCCCTCGTGATAAACTAGTCTGCAGTCCACTCGCGGCCATCCTTGTATTGGGAATCACTCTAAATCCCTCGTGATAAACTAGAAGTGGCGTTTGACGATAGACATTGACGATTGGGAATCACTCTAAATCCCTCGTGATAAACTAGGAGCCCGAGCGCGACTGCCATGCCAGAAATTGGGAATCACTCTAAATCCCTCGTGATAAACTAGCGGCCCGGATGAAGCCGTCGAAGTCGCCATTGGGAATCACTCTAAATCCCTCGTGATAAACTAGTAGGGCGGTCGCGTAGTCGGTTGGCTCGATTGGGAATCACTCTAAATCCCTCGTGATAAACTAGCACGAGCGCCAAAACGCTTTCGACGCGCATTGGGAATCACTCTAAATCCCTCGTGATAAACTAGTGAACGACCTGCAAGCCGTGATGAACGAATTGGGAATCACTCTAAATCCCTCGTGATAAACTAGCATCAAGTCGCTTGGTGTTCTCTGCCATATTGGGAATCACTCTAAATCCCTCGTGATAAACTAGATAGCTGCTAGAAGCCAGTGTTTAATCCATTGGGAATCACTCTAAATCCCTCGTGATAAACTAGTCCTGACCGGAGCTAAAGCGACCGAGCCATTGGGAATCACTCTAAATCCCTCGTGATAAACTAGGCCCGCGCACGGCTCGGCCCATGTCGGTATTGGGAATCACTCTAAATCCCTCGTGATAAACTAGCTTACTGCGTGGACTGATGCTATTGATCATTGGGAATCACTCTAAATCCCTCGTGATAAACTAGTCACGGGAGGCGCCGAGATCGAGTTCACATTGGGAATCACTCTAAATCCCTCGTGATAAACTAGGCGGCAATGATCCCGAACTCATCACTCTATTGGGAATCACTCTAAATCCCTCGTGATAAACTAGGCCGTTGCCTTCCCCACGTGCATGGCGTATTGGGAATCACTCTAAATCCCTCGTGATAAACTAGACACGCCCTTGTACTTCTCGTTCCTTAGATTGGGAATCACTCTAAATCCCTCGTGATAAACTAGTCGAGCGGTTGTTGATCTGCTGCGTGAAATTGGGAATCACTCTAAATCCCTCGTGATAAACTAGTCTGTCACTCTTGCTCGTCCTTCCATTGATTGGGAATCACTCTAAATCCCTCGTGATAAACTAGCGGACAAGGCCAAGGAGCGGGCCGACGAATTGGGAATCACTCTAAATCCCTCGTGATAAACTAGAAATGGTCCGCCGAAAGATGCAAGCGGGATTGGGAATCACTCTAAATCCCTCGTGATAAACTAGAAGAGGGATAGGAGGCGCTCCTCGGTGGATTGGGAATCACTCTAAATCCCTCGTGATAAACTAGCTCTATCAACGTCCCTCCTCACCGGGCGATTGGGAATCACTCTAAATCCCTCGTGATAAACTAGCGCGCTCGGGTGGCGTGGACCCGCGCCGATTGGGAATCACTCTAAATCCCTCGTGATAAACTAGCGTTCCTCCTCCAGAGGCTCGGCATCCTATTGGGAATCACTCTAAATCCCTCGTGATAAACTAGGCCTCCCCTTTTCGAAGACTACCTTCGGATTGGGAATCACTCTAAATCCCTCGTGATAAACTAGTGAAGAGCTCTCCCACGTCGCTCGTGTTATTGGGAATCACTCTAAATCCCTCGTGATAAACTAGTGTGCCAGATCATCAGGTGAGCCATGAGCATTGGGAATCACTCTAAATCCCACATGAGAAACTAGGTGCATGCGAAGAGCTGCGTTCTGGCAGATTGGTAATCACTCTATCTTCTATGTGATAATATCATTTTTACCATGTTACATCGGATCAGAATGAAGTGGTTTCGATAGGCGCAGCTTCACCGTTTTGTTGCGAATGATCACCTTATTAATGATGCCTTACCATACTAAAGTCATTTGAAGTTATTATTGTCGTACCGGCGGCGATGACCTCCGGAGTGGTGATGCCGAGCACCCGCTGGAGATCGTCCACGTCGTGCTGGAAGTTCGCGATGAATTCGATGTCTTGGGCCTTGACGAGGTCTTCGGCCTTAATAGTGTTATCCAAAACAGCCATGATGGCCTCCTAATTGAACGCGTCGATGTTGCGGGCGATTTCCCGCACTCGCTCTGTCGGGTTCTTGATGGCGAGGATTTCCTCCTTGGACTTGCCGGGCGCCTTTTGGTGGCCGCCGTCCTTGACCTCGGGCCAACGCGTCTTGGAGGTCTCGGCGAGGAGCTTGGCGTTCGCCTCGATCTCCTCCTCGGTGTCGCCCTGCATGCGGACGAGCACCTCGGCGCTCACGTTGGCCTTCTTCGCGATCTCGCGGGCAAGCGTCTCGCGCTCGCGCTCGGCCTTCATGCGCTCGAGCTCTCCCTTGAGGGCGTCGAGCTGCTCGGAGGCCGATTGCTCCTTGGCCGCGTCATCCTTGGCCTTGGTCTCGTAGCCGTCGAGCTGCTTCTGCAGCGCGTCGAGGTCGGCCTTGAGCTGCTTGTTCTCCCTGTTGGAGTCCTTCGCGCGCTTCTCCCACTTGCGCGATGCGGCCTTCCAGTCGGCTTCCTCGCCCTGCGGCTCGTCCGCCTCCGGCGCCCTAGCGCTGGTGGTCTCGTCGATCGTGGCCTCGTCCGGCATTCGATCCTCGCTTTCCGGGCCATGCGGCCCACTCGTCCCCATGCGGGGATGTGCAAAGAGAAAGCCCCATGCGGGGCTAGTTAACGATTGGTGGCCTCGAAAGGATTTGCACCTTCACGCCCTTGCGGGCACACGCTTCTGGGGCGTGCGCGTCTGCTGTTTCCGCCACGAGGCCGAATAGAAAAGCCCCTCGCGGGGCCCGATTCATGAAGCTGCCAGCAACAGCACCTACTCAGGCAGCGCAAAAATGTCATTCACCGTCGGAGTAGAACGTTTCGATTATTTCAAAGCCCTCGTCCGGTGTAGCGATCCTTGCCGTTTCATGCTTGGACAACACGAATGCTGGAGCGCCAGTTGGTACGGGGACGCCATCGGCTAGTTTGGAATGCAGGCTCCAAACGTCATAGCCATTCCAGCTTCCTAGATGGCTCGACAGCACGAACCCCGCAGATTCGGCAACTCTATGTAGAGATTCAAACTTAGGCATAATTAAATTATACCCTATCCTCGCAGCATTCCCTCAAAAGGTCATCGGGCATATCGCAGCCATCAATCCGGAACACGGCAACGGCGCTCTTTCCCGTCTTCGCAAGTCGAAAATATGACTTGCAGCTCTGCCTTCCGTTCTGCGGGTCGCAGTAGGTGGTCTTTCCATCCACCCTATCTGCGACGAACACGTGGGCGCTCCCGCTCTCCCACTGGATGTAAACGACCGCCGTAGCATTGTCGCCGCAGCTCCGCATGAAACGCTCGACTTTTCCAAGTTGAGCGTTTCGCGTCGGCGCTCCGCAGTCCGTAAAATCGCTGAAATGAGCACCACCGTAAATCTCAGTCCAGCGGTTCTTAAAGTCATCATCCTTATCAAGTCCTTCTTGATCAAGCACGGCTGGCTTCGCCACGACGTCGAACCCACGCCTTCGCGCGAGATAGGTCGGCACGCATCTCTGGCAGTTGACCTGATATTCCAGACCCTTTTTGAAGTTTGGGTTCGCATTGGCAATGTCATCTTGCCGAGTATGTTGACCGGAGATTCGATGGTAATTGCCCGTCTCTCTTGGTCCCCTGGTGCGTGGCGTTGCCTTCTTTCTTGCCTTTGCCCGACTCGCCGATGCCGAAAGGCCCTCGGCGCTGAGCTCGCCGCTTGCCATGAGCTTCTGGTAACGGTCGTAATACTCTTCCGGATCGTAACCCTCGTAGCTCTCGCCGCCGAACTGCGGCACCACGCGGCAGTCGCAATGGGAGTGGTAGTGGTCGAGGTTCCCGGCACGCTCCGATGACCAATAGACGAAGCCTCGGCTCGCGAGCATGATGCAGAAGGGGCACGTCTCGGCGCCCGTGGGCACGCGCGCGAACCTCGGGTGGGCCCGGTCGGCGGCGCCGTTCGCAAACATGGTGGTACCGGCGGCGCGCTTCGCCTCGTAGTCGAGGCGCGCACGGACGGCCCGGATGAAGGCGTCCATGTCATCCTTGCTCTGGGCCGCGGCCGCGTACATGGCCTTGCGCGTCCACTCCTCGGCTCGGTCGGGGTAGGCGAGGGCGCCCATCCCCTCCCCAAGCGCCTCCGACCTGAGCAGGTCGTATGAGGTGGCTGAGATCGATGCCGTCCGCTCGGAAACCGCTTGGAAGAGCGGCTCCAGCTCCTTGAGCGCGTCCTTCACAAGGTCGTGAGGGTTGGCGTAGTCGCCCGCATCGACGAGGCGTCGCAGTATCGCCTCGGCCGCGTTCTGGCCCGCGCCCGAGATCATGTTCACGGCGTCCGTGAGGGTCTTCAGGTACGCCATCGAGATGGCCACGTCACGCCTCCGTCGGGGTTTGGGCCTGTGTCTGCGTCTGGGTGATGGCCGCGAGCAGGTTGTTCGTGTCGGCCTTTGCCCTCGTACTTTGGAGGCGGCGGCGCTGGCCCTCGTCGAAGCCCAGCATCTCAAGGAAGACGTCGCTTTCGGCCACCCATGGCGCCACCGACGCGATCTTCACGGCGGCGTCGGCCTGCGATACCACGCTTGGCATGGACGGGTCGGCGAACTTCGCCACTACGGTTTTCTGCACGTCCGTGAGGCCATCGATCGAGCAATCGCCCTCAACGGCCATGGCCATGAGGGCGACGTTCCTCAGGCTCTCGCCGTTGGACTCGTTCAAGTCCTCGGCGGCGATGCAGATGTCCTCGCGGCTCGCCTAGCGGGGTGCGGCGTATCTCTGTAGATTCGCTTGCAATCTCGCGCACGGTGCCGTGGAGGTTCTTACGGTGTACTTCATGGCATGGGGTTGCTTGGGGTGTACGTTTTCCTACACCGCAAGCGGGTTCGCGGCGTTTTCCTACACCGCAAGCGTGCCCGTGGCAGCGAGCCCGTACACCCCAAGCCCACCCGCGGCTCGAAGTACACCGCAAAGAGACCTACGGCGCCGCCAGTACACCGCAAAGAGGCCTGCGGCACCGCCAGTACACCGCAAGGCCAAGCGCGGTGGGCTCACCGTGATGGTCTCGTTGATCGGCTTTTGGGAAGCATCTGCACCCAGCGCCAATCGACTTTCCCCGGTCCAGATACCGTAAACACGTAGAGAGAACGACAGAATTACACGTAAATCCGTGCATATTTGAACGAAATTGCAGTAACGCAAGAACGCGAGCTTGCTCGACGCCGATGTCTCCTTCCAAAGCTGGCTGCTGCCGCTCTCACAGCGGCGCATTGGATCGGCCGTAATTGTTGTGAAGCGCGCGTGCGACACTCGGATTGGCTGGAAACGCTCGGTGACGCCGGGGTGACGTGCCCGTGGAAGGGATCAATCATGGATGAGCGCGACGAGAAGAAGAGAAGTGAAAGCTGGGCGAGGTATAAGCAGCACTCCCGCGACCTCAAGGAGGCCAAGGCGCGCGGCGACAAGGAAACAGTTCGCCGCATCCTCGAGGAGATCCTAGAGCAAGCCGCGCCTGCGAGCAATCACTGAGCACGCTTCCGTTGATGAGGCCATTTCCGCTCGACGTTACCCTTCAGGCCATCTGAGCGCGCCTCGGTTCTCAGTCCGGCTCGCAGAATAAGGCCTTGTCTCGTTAAATGAACGGTATCAAATACGGTACTATTATGCTATGAATGTGATGAAAGACATACTTGAAGTCATGCGTCGCAATCCTGCTGGAGTGCGCTTTAAGGATGCCGCGAAATGCGCCGTGCACTACTTCGGCGAGCCGCGCATCCACGGCTCCCACTATGTCTTCAGCATGCCGTAAGCTTCGGATCCTAGGGTGAATCTTCAAGATAGGCATGGGTATGCGCCGGCGTATCAGGTACGTCAGCCCCTCAGGGCAATCGAACGAATGGAAGATGAGCATGAGAAGCGCTAAGGAATACACATATCGCATCTTTTGGAGTTCCGAGGACGATGGCTTCGTTGCCATCGCCGATGAGTTCCCGTCTCTTTCAGCCGTCGAGGACGATCAGGCGAAGGCACTCGAGAGCATCGACGGACTCGTTCAGGATGTGCTCGCGGACATGGAAGAATCGGGCGAAACGCCTCCCGAGCCGTTGGGCGTGAGGCGCTATTCCGGCAAGATTTCCCTGCGTATGAGCCCAGAACAGCATCGTCGAATCTCGATGGAAGCCGCGGAGGCCGGCGTTTCGCTCAACAAGCTCATCCTCTCGCGGATCTAGGGAAACCCCGAGGATTTCGCACGTGTACTCGAGCTCGCCACGTGGCTTCTTCGAAGCGATGCTTCTGCGGACACTGCACGAAACTGTGCCAGCTATGCACGAATGCGCGATTTTCACGTCGCTCGCGTGGATTCGCGCGACGAGGCCTCCACCGCGGCCAAGGGTGCGTATGATCCCAATCGAATTCGGCCAGCCGCCCGAAAGAGGCCGGGCGGCAGGGGCCGAAGCGCCATGAAAGGAGCGCGGCAATGAACGAGAACCTTCAGAAGATGTTCGACGACATGCAGGACGACGAGGCGCTGCGCGCGGAGCTCCAGGCGCGCTACGACATCGTCGAGGAGGCCGACGAGGCCGACAAGCCTGAGGCGATCCGCGAGTTCCTCGTGTTCGCGCAGAGCAAGGGCTACGACCTTGGCGTCGCGGACGGCGCCGAGCTCTCCGACGACGAGCTCATGGCAGTCGTGGGCGGCGGCAACATCTTCACTGACATCTGGAGTGGCATCAAGAAGGGCTTCGACGATCTCGGCGACACCCTCTCGAAGGTCGGCCAGGACATCTACGGCGGCGTAAAGAAGCTCCTCAAGAAGTAGCGCGATCCACGCCAGCGCATCCGCAACACTGCAAAAAGGCGCACGCCCTCCCGCGTGCGCCTTTCTTCAATTGGAGGGAAACCCATGAGCGATATCACGCACATCGATTCCGCCGACCCCGAGGACGAGCAGCTCGAGGATGAGGAGCTCGATCAGGCGACGGGCGGCGACGCCTCGAACTTCCACTTCTTTGATCCCGTCATCACCCCGGACATGATCGAGGAGATGCGGGAACGGGGCGATCTTACGGGCCAGTCGCAATAGCCGAACCTGCGAAACCTTCCCTCCTTGGCACCTATCACGCGTTGCGAATGAGCGCCGAGCAGGGTCTTCTTGCGTAAGCGGCCTGCGAGCGGGAACAAGAACGATGAGGCAGGGTTTAGATCGAGATCCGAGGTTCCGCATGAAGAATTCGACACTCCTCAAGATCGCCGGGGCGGCCGGGGCGCTCGCGGGTGGCTACCTCTTCTCGATCGCGCCGCGCACGGGCAAGCGCGCCGAGATGGAGCCGTTCTTCAAGACGCTCATCGCGCACCGAGGCTTCTTCAACAACGTCGACATCCCCGAGAACTCGATCCCCGCGTTCCAGCGCGCGGTCGATCGCGGATTCGGCATCGAACTCGACATCCAGATGACGACGGATGGCCGGTTGATGGTCTTCCACGACGAATCGGTGGAGCGGATGTGCGGCGTCGACCGCGCGCTCACGAAGATGAGCTCGGACGAGGCGCGGGCGCTCAAGCTGGGGAACACCGACGCGCGGATCCCGTTCTTCGAGGACGTGCTCGCCACCATCGGCGGCAAGGTGCCGCTCATCGTGGAGATGAAGACCGAGGGCCCCTCCATCGAGGCCACGGCGAAGACGGTAGAGCTGCTCAAGACCTATGACGGGTCGTACGTGATGGAATCGTTCGACCCGCGCATCTGCGCGTGGCTGAAGGATCACGCGCCCGAGATCGTGCGCGGCCAGCTCGCCATGGATTTCATGCGAGAGCCGTCTGGCCTCCCCGGCCCGCTGCGCTTTCTGCTCTCGAACCTCATGGCGAACTTCCTCTCCCGTCCGGACTTCATCGCCTACAACCACCTTGACGCAAACCAGCCGTCGTTCGCGCTCTGCCGCACGCTCTTCCACCCCGTGTGCGTCGCCTGGACGATCAAGAGCAAGGAGGAGCTCGAGAAGGCCAGGCAGGTCTTCGACGTCATCATCTTCGACAGCTTCGACCCCGAGGCCGAGTAGATCGAATTCCGGCCGTTCCCCCTGAGGACTGGAAGCGTCGCTGGGAAATAATCGTCAGGAAACTTCCGCGAAGTCTGGCAGTGTTCAGAGGGAATGCCCTGCCTCTTCGAGTCCTGCGAGTACTTTCCGAATATCTCTGCCGCTCAAGGTACCTATAATTTGCTTTATCTCTGAAATTGGGATTTTCACGATTTTCGAACAACGCACTGTGGAAGGTGAGAGCAGACCCTCGGCCTTCCAGTCTTCCAATGCCACTTCCCCTGGGAATTCGGGCCGGGGTATGTGACTCGTTATCTTGGCCATGATCACGAAAAGATAATCACTGTCCATACCGATGACAACCGCAGGGCGTGGCTTCGATACCTCGGGCTTGTCCTCGAAGGCGAATCGAACGATCGCAACGTCGAAGAGGTCAATCGCTGAATGCGGCGTCATAGATATCATCCTCCGGGTCATCCCAGTCTGCGGGCACCACGACGCCAGCCGAAGTTATCCTTGGAATGTAGACCTGCGAAGGTTTCACGTAGCCCAGTTGATGGCTATTGATGAGCGGAAATGGTATGCCATTCGCGCGAATTGCCTGGCGGAGAAAGAGGTTGATCGCAGTTGACATATCCAATCCCAATTCATCGAATACGCGTTTGGCCTGCTCTTTGACCTCTGGATCAACTTTGAGATTGATCGTGGATGTAGCTGCTGCCATTATATATCCTTCTTCATCATGTCATATGTATGTTGTAGTTATCTTACCCTCCTTAAGACCATCCCACAGGCGCATGAACCTCTTTTCCTTCGCATCTTCATAATGAATTGCGACGTGTGGCGGGGTTTCGCGCGTACGATGTGCGGGTGGGGAGAGCTCGCAGGAGAGGATTGATATGCCGCTGGAGCTTAAGAGGGACGATCTCTTCGATCTGCCGGATCCGAATTCCGAGGAGTACCGCGTGCCGAGGGTGACCATCACGGTGGATGGCCTGGTGTTCGAGGGCCTCGACGATGCGATGGGGGAGGAGCTCGAGGAGGAGGTCGTTGAGGAGATCGACGATGCTTCCGCTGACGACGAGGAGGCATAGGGGCATGGCCGCAACGCGGAGACGCAGGACGCGCAGGAAATGGGCGATACGCTTTGCGGGGCTTCTGGCGATTCTCGTAATGGCGGTGGCATGTCTGGCGGCATGCGGGGCACCTGCAGCTGAGAATGGAGCATCTACCAGCGGAAACGCTGCAGAAGAGGCAGAAGTCTCCGAGTCTCAACTTGACGCTCAAGCGGACGTTGAGAGTTCTGGCGAAACCGCAGGTCAGCAGCCTAAAGCGGTGGCTAACGCCCCAGAGGGCTCGCCACTCGCCATGTACGGCGCGCTCCACGTGGAAGGCACCTCTTTGGCGAGCGCCGACGGCACGCCGGTGCAACTTCGCGGCGCCTCCACGCACGGCCTCGCGTGGTTTCCGCAGTACGTGAACAGCGCCGCCTTCAGGACCCTTCGCGACGATTGGCATGCGAACTGCGTGCGTCTCGCGCTCTACACCGCCGAGTACGACGGCTACTGTGAAGGCGGGGACCAGGCGAAGCTTAAGGCGCTCGTGCGCTCGGGCGTGGACGCCGCCACCGACCTCGGCCTTTACGTGATCATCGACTGGCACGTCCTCCACGACCTCACTCCGCTCACCTACATCGACCAAGCGGAGGCATTCTTTGACGAGATGAGCGCCGCCTATGCGGATAATCCCAACGTGCTTTATGAAATCTGCAACGAGCCGAATGGAGATACGAGCTGGGCTGATGTGAAGTCCTATGCCGAGCAGGTCATTCCCATAATTCACCACAATGCGCCCGATGCGATCGTGATCGTGGGCACGCCGGAGTGGTCGCAGCGCGTGGACAGTGCCGCGGCGGATCCGCTTACGGGCGAGGTGGGGAAGAACGTGCTCTACTCGCTGCACTTCTATGCCGCGACGCACGGAGAATGGCTGCGCGAGCGCATGGTGCAGGCGCTCGACGCGGGGCTACCTATTTTCATAAGCGAGTTCGGCACGCCGGATGCGAGTGGCGCGGGCGCGAACGACTTCGCCTCGGCAAACGCTTGGCTCGATCTCGCGGACGAGCGAAACGTGAGCTATTGCTGCTGGAGTCTTTCTAATAAAGACGAAGCCGCGAGCCTTCTCGCGCCAACGAGCACCGCCACCTCGGGCTGGACAGACGCGGACCTCTCCGAGACTGGCGCTTGGTACCGAGAACGGCTGGCGCGGTAGCGGAATAATGCGGGATCTACTCTTTAGATCGCGATAAACGTGGCATAAATATGGGATAAAAGACCCACGTGAGAGGATAGCGAGCGATGCAAATAGTCCCAATATAAGAGCTTAAGGATGGTTCACGCATTTCCCAAATGTGCCATGAGAGCGACGAGCCCATTCACGTGACGAAGAACGGGTATGCCGACATGGTGATCATGAGCGCTGAGACGTATGAGCGGCTCGCCACATTCGCGTATAGGGATTACGTGGCTTCAGCGGTGCGGGAGGGCATTGCCGCGGCTCAGCGCGGAGAAACCGTTGACGCCTTCGAGGCAATTGCCGACTTGAAGGCACGTTATGGCGTATGAGGTGGTACTCTCAACGCACGCAACAGACGAGCTTGAGGGCATCGTACGCTACCTCGCAGTCTCCCCTGATGCCCCTGGGGCCGCGAGCGCGATGCTCGATGAGCTCGATCGCAAACTCTCAATCCTCCGTACCACACCACGAATGTATCCAATCGATGAAGATATATCTGAACTTGTGGGGGCGGAAGTTCGTGTTTTTCACATAAAGCGGTACGTTGCTTGGTACACGATAGACGAGACGTGCTGCTTAGTCACCATTGCCGCGATACTCCATTGCCGCCAGGATGCTGAGCGATGGCTTATCGCCGGTTGGATGAAAGACTGATTACTCCACCTGCATGTCCTTGATGATGAACTCGTTGCCTTGCACGAGGAACGTGTGGTTGCTGCCGCAGTGCGGGCAGGTCTTGCCGTATTCCACCGTCGGGTAGTCGCGCTTGCAGTCCTCGCAAAACGTCACGGCGGGGATCGTCTCGATCTCAAGCTCGGCGTCGGCCATGAGCGACTCCTTCTTCACCGCCCACTTCCACGCGTCGCGCAAGAGCTCGTGCACCACGCCTGATACCTCGCCGATCTCGAGCGTCACGCAGTCCACGCGCGTGACGTCGTTCTCCTCAGCCACGGCCTTCACGTCGCGGATGACGTAGAAGACGACCCCCAGTTCATGCATCAGGGGCCGCCTTCCGCGTCCGACTTTTCATTAAATGTGCCACGTTGCCGCTGCGAGCGCCGCCGCGCCGATGCGGGCGCTAGGCCTCAGCTTCCGTGGCCGGCTTCGCGGCCTTCTTGCCCTTGCGGAGCCCCTTCGTGGCGATCTTCGCGGCGCGCTTGGCGGCGTAGGGGAGGATGTACTTGAACTTGTCCTCCGAGCTCACCATATGCGTGGCCTCGGGGTGGTCGCGCTCGAGGTGGATCGCGTCGAACATGCAGCGCGTGGTGCAGAGGCCGCAGCCGATGCACTTGTTCTCGTCGACGATCACGCGCCCGCAGCTGAGGCAGCGCTCCGCCTCGGCCCTCGCCTGTTCCTCGGTGAAGTCGAGCGTGGGATCGGCGAAGCCATGCGGGTCGATGTTCGGATCCAACGGAGCGGCGTTCCTCGAGGAATTGTCGTAGCTCTCCGGCACGGTGATGTCGCCGGTGTCGAGCTGCGCAAACTCCCAGCGATTGCGCCCGATGGTCATGTGGCCGCCCTGCACGTAGCGGTGCAGGCTCTCCGCCGCGAAGTGGCCCTGCGCGATGGCGTCGATGGCGAACTTCGGGCCGGTGAGCACGTCGCCGCCCACGAAGACGTCCGGCTGGGCGGTCTGGAAGGTGAGCTTGTCGGCCTGCGGGCCGTTGCCACGGCCGAGCTCCACCGCGGAGCCCTCGAGGAGGTCTCCCCAGACGATGGCCTGGCCGATGGCGAAGATCACGCGATCACACTCGATCGTCTTCGTCTCGTTCTCGTCGTAGCGCGGATTGAAGCGCCCGTCCTCGTCGTAGACGTGCGTGCACTTCTTGAAGGCGATGCCCGTGACCTCGCCGTTCTCGCCGCGGAGCACCTCTTTCGGGCCCCAGCCGTGCACGATGGCCACGCCATCCTCGCCCGCCTCCTCGACCTCGACGTCGCTCGCGGGCATCTCGTCTGGCTGCTCGAGACACACCATGTCCACGCTCGCGGCGCCGCTGCGCTTGCTCACCCGCGCGGCGTCGATGGCCACGTTGCCGCCGCCTACGACCACCACGCGGCCGCCATAGGGCGCCTGGCCGCAGTTCGCGCCGGCAAGGTAGTCGATCGCGGTCACGCAGCCCGGCGCGTCCTCGCCCGGCACGCCTGGCAGGCGTCCGGCGCTGCAGCCGATGGCCACGTAGAAGCCCTGGTAGCCCTCGTCGCGAAGCTCCTGGAGCGTCACGTCCTTGCCCACCTCGACGCCGCAGCGGATGTCCACGCCGAGCGCGCGTAGCACGTCGATCTCGGCGTCCACGACGTCCTTCTCGAGCTTGTAGCTCGGGATGCCATAGCGAAGGAGCCCGCCCGGCTGCGCGCTCTTCTCGAAGACCGTCGGCTTGTAGCCCATGGTGGCGAGGAAGTACGCGCAGGAAAGCCCCGCCGGGCCCGCGCCGATGATGGCGATCTTCTCGTCCCAGTGGTCGCGGTGGATGCTCGCGGCCACCACCACGGGCGGCACGTAGCGGCTCTCGGCGTGGAGGTCCTGGTCGGCGATGAACTTCTTCACCGCGTCGATGGACACGGCCTCGTCCACCGTGCCGCGCGTGCAGGCGTCCTCGCAGGGCTTGTTGCACACGCGCCCGCACACTGCGGGGAACGGGTTCTTCTTTTTGATAAGTTCGAGCGCCTCGCGATACTTACCCTCCTTGGCGAGCTGCAGGTAGCCCTGGACGGCGATGTGCGCGGGGCAGGCACCCTTGCAGGGCGCGGTGCCACTTTTATGCGTGTTGATGCGGTTGTTGTCGCGATAATTGAAATCCCATTTATCGCGGCCCCATTTGGTTTCGTCGGGGAGCTCCTGCTTGGGGTACTCCACGTCCTTGCCGTGGCCGTCGCAGAGCTTTTGCCCTAGCTTGAGGGCGCCGGCGGGGCACTTCTCCACGCACTCGCCGCAGGCCACGCACTTCTCGCGCTGCACGTGCGCCACGTAGGCGGAGCGGCTCATGTTCGGGGTGTTGAAGAGCTGGCTCGTGCGAAGCGCGTTGCAGATCTGCACGTTGCAATTACAGATGGCGAAGATCTTGTTCTCGCCGTCGATGTTCGTCACCTGGTGCATGTAGCCGTTTTCCTCGGCGCGCTTCATGATGGCGATGGCCTCGTCGGCGGTGATGTCGTGGCCCTTGCCGGTCTCGCGGCAGTAGTCGGCGAAGTCGCCGAGGCCGATGCACCAGCCGTAATCGTCGTCGGCGCAGCCGTCGCCCTCCACCTTGCGCTGCGCGCGACAGGAGCAACGTCCGACGCCGATCTTCCCCTCGTACTTCTTCAGCCAATAGGAGATGTGCTCGAGGTCCACGGACTGGTTCTCCATCTCGATGGCGCTCTCGATGGGGATGACGTGCATGCCGATGCCGGAGCCTCCCGGCGGCACCATCTGCGTGATGCCGGCGAGCGGGATGAAGGTCATGCGCTCGAAGAAGGGTCCCACGTCGGGGTGGTCTTGCAGGCGCTTGCTCGCGCGGTCGGCGGGGTCGGGCGACTCCTCCATGTTGAAGAGCTCGGCGATGCCCGGCACGAAGATGGGGAGCACGTACTGGCGCTCGCCCTGCGGCTTCACGCGGCCGTCATGGTCGTAGTAGTCGCCGTAGTTGTACTCGAGGAGGCCCACGTAGGCCATGCGGTCGAGGAGCTTTTGGAAGTCCGCGCGGCCGCCCTCGCCCACGTTGCAGAGCTTGCAGAGCTCGTCGAACGTGTAGTGCTGGCGCACCTTCATGCGCAGCGCGACGTCGGCCATCTCGTCGGTGACCACCTCGGCGAGGCCCCAGTACTCGGGATCATCGCTCGTGATGCCGCCGAGTTGGTGCTTCGCCACGTCGGTGATCTTGCGGCCGAGCTTGAGGATCCTCGCTCTCGCGTCCCTCTCGCCGCGATGCCGCGCGGGCCAGCTGTCGTAGAGCTCCTCGAGATCGCTCGAGGTGGAGGCCATCACCTTGGCCGCGTGCTCCCTCATGGCGTCGGAGAGCCCCGCGCCTTCTGGCTGGTAGGGCGCTACGCGGTAGTCCTTCGGCCTCTCTTCTTGGGTGTGCTCGCCCTGCGTGGTCGGCTGGTCGGCCATCGTCGCTCCTTTTCGCGAAGTTCGTCGCGGATGGGGTAGTGCGGGTCGTGCTCGCAAGACAGAAGAGGCGTCCCTTTCGTCTTGCGCGTTACGCTTGCCAGGCGCGCACCGAGGCCACGAGCCAATCGGCCCAGGGCTCGATGCCCTCTCCCGTCTTCGCGCAGATCGGGAAGATCTTCGCGTGCGGATTCCTCATCAAGATCCGCTCGCGGCAGCGCTCGAGGTTGAAATCGAAATAGGGGAGGACGTCGATCTTGTTGATGAGCACGACGTCGCACACCTCGAACATGAGCGGGTACTTCAGCGCCTTGTCGTCGCCCTCTGGGACGCTCAAGATCATGGCGTTCGCCGAGGCGCCCGTGTCGAACTCCGCGGGGCACACGAGGTTGCCCACGTTCTCGAGGATGGCGAGGTCGATGGGGGCGTCGGGCGTGGCGAGCGCCTCGAGGCCCCGGAGCCCCTGCGCCGTCATGTCCGCGTCGAGGTGGCACATGCCGCCCGTGTGGAGCTGGATCGCCCGCACGCCGAGCTCATCCATCGCCCGCGCGTCCACGTCGGAATCGATGTCGGCTTCCATCACGGCCATGTTGAGACGGCCGCGGAGCGCCTTGAAGGTGGCGGCGAGGGTGGTGGTCTTGCCTGAGCCCGGCGAGCTCATGAGGTTCAAGAGGAAGGTGCCATGCGCCTTGAGCTCGGCGCGAAGCGCGTCCGCACGGCGATCGTTCTCGGCAAACACGCTCTGCTTGACTTCAATCACCCGCACGTCGCCCACGCTGCCCCCTCATGCTCGCGATAGCCTGTTCATTCAAGTGTAACAAGCCGCGCCTGGTTCGCCACGAAACCTCGTCGCGACCGCGCGGGCGTCACGGGAATTCCTCCTTTGCAAGGAGCGTGGGTGTCATGTGGCGCGAGGGTTTTGGGCGGCCATGTGGCGCGGGGGTGGCGCACGGGGCTGGAGACTTCCCACATATCGAGCGGTGAGGATGTGAAGGACTCCGCGAATCCGCCACGATTTCTCGACAATTCGTGTATGGAGCTGCACGTTCGCGTACCTGAAAGGCCCATTGCACGCGTCATTCCCTATAGTCCGAACACACAGAGCGCGAACGGTTTTGCGCGGTTTCACGTTGACTGCTCGGGAGTGTGGGGACTCCGGTGGGTTTCCGGTGCCCTCGTTTTCTCAATAGGAGGGTTCCATGGCGAAGAGGCTCGAGAAGGTCGCCTTCGCTCTGCTGGCGGCTACGACGGCGTTTTTGCTTGGCGCACCGCTCGCGCGCGCGTCCGTCGACGACGTGGAGCCGCTGCCGATCGTGAGCGCGGAGCCCATCGAGGCGGCTATGGAACCTGTTTCCACCGGGGGCGAGGATGGCGTCGCGCCCGTGGATGCGGACGGGACCGAAGCGGAGCCGGCCCCGGGCGTCGAAGAAATTGCGGTGGGGGGGGGTCACGAGTCCGAACAAGGTGACGAAACCGCAGCTTCCGGCACGAATCTGAACGACGGATCCGCCGAAGGTGCCCCTCATCCTGAAGGCGAGCTTGAAGGTGAGTCTCAGGCGGAGGATGAGGGTGTCAATGCTCCAGTAAACACTCCTGAGGGAAGCTCCGAGGGCACCACTGAGGACGAGGAAGCCGAGCTTCCGAGCGCCTCGGAGATCGAAACCCTCGCCGCAACCGGCACGCTCACCCTCGCGCGGCTGAACGACCTCGCGCCGATGCAGCTCACGGGTGGCACCGTCTCGAAGGGCCACTTCACGGCCACGAAGGTGGTCGTGAAGGAGGACGGCACGCTCGCGACCGAGCTCATCGCCGACGCTGAGTGGGAGAGCATGTGCGAGAGTTGGACGGGGGCCACGTCTGGCGTCCAGAACGAAGAGGCGTTGGGCAGCTATCCGCACATCGACCACTACAAGATCGGCAGCCTCACCATCAACGGGAGCGAGGTGGCAAGGCTCGGCAACGTGTCCGTGAAGACGGAAGGCGGCTCGGAAACTGAGTACGTGTACTGGTCGCCGAGTGCCGATCTGTCGAACATGACGAGCACCGTCCTCGCGCAGGACGAGAAAATCCAGGTGAATTACGTGATGGAGGAGTATCCCATCGCGTATAAGGTTCTGGAGAAGCAGGCCGACGGGGGCTATGTGGAAAGCACGCAGAAGGTCGCCGACATCTTCGGACTCCAGCGCCCCACCGAGACCGTGAACCAGTGGCTGACCGTCGACGTAACGGTGCCCGCGGGCTACTACGGCCGCGTCTACATGGCACCGACCAGCGAGTTCGATGCGTCGGGTCCCACGCAGGAAACTGAGAAATTCCCGCAGGAAACGGGCTATGGCGAGCATGCGCTCGGCGAGGACGTGAAGTGGACGCAGATCAAAGGCAACAACGGTGGCGCGGCAGTCGATACGACGGACTCCAACTATCCAGGCTTTTACTCGCTCAACGGCACGTATAAGTCAGGAAATCCCGGCGAGATCCATGCGGACGAAACGGTCTGCGTGGTTCTTGAGCAGCGCCCGGCCTCCGACTACAACTTCCATCTCAACTACCTCGGCGAGGCGAGCTCGGGCAACTCGGAGAATAAGACAAAATGGTTTAACTTTCGCCCAACTACGCTGAAGATCGATACTTTTGAAGATTTTATCAATACCGATTCTGTGAAGCTCACCGCTAACGCGACAAACAAAAACACGTTCGATTGCACCATCACGCTCATCTTGCGTAACAATAGCCAGTCGACGCATTACGAAATGCGATCCCTCTCGCTCAATGGCGCGAGCTTGAATGTTCCCTATCTGCCGGACCCCGCAACGCTCATTGACCTCAATGGAAACTACATCAAGGGGGATCAGGCTGCCAATCAGGTGAAAGAGACGACAACGCTTCCCATGGGGTCGGAAGTCACGATTACCGTCGAGCCGTGTCTCATCAGTTCTACCGAGAACGATGACTTGAACGGGGGAACCGTTCCGTACGTGCGCCAGCGCAAGTACACCATCGAGGTAAAGAACGCGGCGCGCGACATCGTATTCGACCACGGTACCTTCGTGAATGCGACCAACAACAATTATCGTGAGATCAATATCTCGAAACTCTACGGCGTGAAATGCGAATGGTATCGCAAGGAGCAAGGCCATAACACAAGCACCGATAACGGTTATGCATGGCGAGATGCGGTCCAGGCCACCTCGGCAAGGGCGGCCGGCGATGGCATGGATTATGGTTTCAACTATTCGACGGTGAGCGATAGCTCGGGGGTGCAGTATTCCACGAGCAGCGCCCTCTCGACGCCGCACGGTAACGTGCGCTTCAAACTGAGTCCGGGCTACAACTGGACCGGCGGAATGGTCTACGGCACTGCGGAGAACCCGACGGTTTCCTATGTCGAGGAACACGCGTCCGGGCCGACGGCTGATAACACCTTCAGCGCCGAAAACGACAACATTCAAGGCCCCGACAGCGCGGGCTGGTACTACATCACGCTGAGTGATCCCTATACGGGCCCGAGCGGCCAGAGCACGGTAAGCCACATCGGCTACCTTTCCATCGAAGCACAGGCAATGCAGTACCAAATCTCCTATCTCGATGGCGCCAAGGCCACGGCGCTGAACCCGAGCTTCCCGGCGGGCGTGGACGTGAGCGGCATGCCGACCTTCCGGGTGCTTGATGCGAGCGGCGTGGAGACAGGCAAGACCTCGCACACCGACACGAACCGTGGCAAGAGCTACTCCATGGGATCGGCCGCGGGCTCGTACAGCGGTTCGATCGCGAGCGACCAGGTGGCGGTGGCCGGCCAGTCTCCCTCGGCGCCGGACGAGCGGCCGATCTCCTTCAAGGGCTGGGTCGTGACGGACCGTCAGGGCAATCCCATTAAAGGCGTCGCGAAGGGCACGGTCGAAAACCCCCTCCAGCCGAACGATCTCGTGTCGCTGAGCGAGATATTCGCCGATGCGTCCTGCGATGACCTCGACACGCAGAACTACACGATCTACCTCACCGCGAAGTGGGACACGAGCGTCTCGGAGTTCAGCTACTACGTCACGTTCAATGAAAAAGACACCGCGGGTACGGAAACCAAGCGCTTCGGCGTTCCCGGCTCGGAGCCCATGCCCGCTGAGCTCGGGACGGGGGACTACGTCCTCAAGCGCGAGGTGTACACGAGTGCGACGAGCGTGAACGTGATCTTCGAGAGCTCGATGCTGGGCACCTCGACAATCGACGCCCTGCTCTCGCCCGCCGACCAATGGCTCAAGGACCATCCGTGGTACGAATTCGATATGACGAAGAATGGCTCCACGGGCCACGAAGGCGAGTTCTACTGGGAAGGCGTGGAAAACAAAGGGGAGATCCCCATCTGGTTCATGTCGAACCTCGGCCGCGTGAACATCACGAAGAAGGTGGTGGGCAAGCCCTCCGTTGGCGAGACGTTCAGCTTTGATGTGACGTTCAAGCTGCCGGCGGACGAGAGCGGCACGCAGGGCAAGGAGCAAGCATTCTTCACAGAAGGTAGCAAGAGCTATGTGACCTGCCAGATCACGTCTGCGGACGCGTCCCACACCGAGGAGAGGTCGTTTGAGCTCACGCTCGATGGCGGCACGAATACCTATAAAGGCACGATCGCGCTCGGCGCGGGGGAGACGGCGTCCATCGACCTGCCGAATGGAACGACGTACACCATCAAAGAGCAGGCGAGCACGAGCGGGGATTACGAGATCACCAGTCCTGCTGGTGGCACGGTCCCCGAGCAGACAGTCACCCGAAACGCCGTCGTCTCGCATGAATTCACCAATATCCTTAAGGGCGTAAACGTGCTCATCGAGCAGCGCATCCACAAGGGCGCCGATATGAGCACCGACTGGAGTAGCGATGAGGGGCAAGATCCCTACTTCGCGAATCCCGTATGGGCGAAGCCCGGTGACATCGTGGACTATCGCATCACCGTGACGAACCGAACTAGCGCAAGCTCGCACAAGGTATCGATTAAAAACGTCGTGCCGAAGCCTGATACGACTACAGGCGACAAGAGCGATATGTTGCTCATTCCCGGTTCAATCAGTGGCGTGCGGGACACAGACTACACGCTCGAGGTGGGCGAGGCAGGCACCAGTGGTCTCTACACCGGTGGAATCATCAAATGGAAAGAAGTGGAGATCAAGCCGGGAGAATCCGCGGTATTCAAGTATTCCGCAGTCGCTCCGAATAATAGGCAGACCTGCCAATACCAGAACAAAGCCACCGCAACCGTTGCCGAACTAGGCGAAAAAGAATCAAACACCGTGGAAGCCACCGATTCCACGCACTCGCTGCGCATCGAAAAGGTGGTGAATCCGAAGCTCTCCGCGACAGACGAATCTTTCACCTTCGAGCTCGAGCTCAAGGCGCCCGCAGGAGGTGGAACCACCCTTCCAAAGCGTCTGAACTATCTGGCGGAGATCGCGAATGGCTACGAAGACGAGGGCATCGAGCTGCCCGAACTCGAGAACCGCTACAACAATACGAACACGCTCCTGCTCACCGATGGCAAGGTTGATTTCAAGCTCAAAGAGGGACAGGCCATCGTCTTCGTGGGCTTCACCGGGGACACGGATTTCATCATCACCGAGACGGGCGTTTCGTCGACTGACTACGCCGTTTCCATCACCGGTGCGACCCTCGATCCCTCGAATTCCGCTCGCGCGACGGGCACGATTGAGGGCTCCGACGAGCAGTGTGTCGTGTTCACCAACACGAGCGTGCACAAGCCCGTGCTCGCGCTCGAGCTCCTTCACGCCACGGGCAGCGCAACGCCGGATGCCACGAACCACAAGGTGAGCGCCGGCGAGGTCATCACCTACTCGCTCACCGTCTCGAACATCGATTCGAAGGCCACGGCGAAGAGCGTGAAAATCACGGACACGCTCCCAGAAGGGCTCGTCTACGTCGAAGGTTCCGCGGGAGACGGCACCTATGACACGGACACGCGCGGGTTCTCCTGGACCGTCTCCGATCTCGCACCCGGCGCAAAGGCAACCGTCACCTTCAAAGCTAAGGTGCCGGCACTCTCGGCAGGCGCCACCTGGATGAACAGTACGGCGACAGCAGCCTGCACTGATCCCGTTGGCGTGGCTTTGGCGACCGCCACCTCCGTCACCGACACGCTCGATGCCCTCGAGCCCGGCGTGCTCCATCTCCAAAATGAGATCAAGGGCAACCTCGCGAGCGCCGACGACAAGTTCACCTTCGACCTCACGCTCGCAGACCCCGAGCCATCACCCGCGACGATGCTCCTCTCCACCGCGATGCCCATCGACGCGAGCATGACCGGCGCGGGGCACATCAAGGTGACACTCACGGGTAACGCGTCGGTGGACTTCGAGGTGTACGGCGGTTCGCGCTATTCCGTGAGGCAGGCCGCTGACTATCCGACTGGCTACACCACGAGCGTTACGGGCAAGACCGACGACGTCGTGGCACCGGGCGAGAGGGTGCTCGTCGCCTTCACCAACACGAAGGAATCCGCACCCACACCACCCACACCACCCACGCCACAAGGTCCAGGTACGACCGATCCGACCGACCCTGATAATCCGCCCATTGAT